>JAFRUR010000095.1 GCA_017438775.1 Lachnospiraceae bacterium
CCTTGGAATAGGAAGGAAAATATTCCAGATAGGCCTGGTCTGTCCTCACAAGGAAATTCCCGGGTTGGCTGGCGTTCGCATTGAACTGCACCACATCGTATTGCGGCGCGTAGATGGAAATGGGGATCGTATCGCCCGGCTTTACCCCGTTTTTTTTCTGCCCATTTGGCGGAAACCAGACAGACCTTTGCCCCTGTTTGGGCTTCCTCCGGGGTGTAATACCGACCCTCCAGAAGTTGATCCTGCCGGACGCAGAAGGGGGCAAGGCTTTCCACAGAATCGGTCGCCAGAAGCTTCACGGAATGATGGTTTCGGTCCGCGGCTTCGATCAGTTCCCGCCAGGGCTTGCCTTCTTCGCTTTGCAAAAAGTCCTCCACGCTGCCGCTGTATTCGACGGCCATGGGAGTATCGCCCTTCTTAAGTGCCCAGAGCACCTTCTGCTCCGCGGAGATGATGTTATTCTCGAACTGATCCTCGCTCTCGCAGAGGAAGTTGAAATCGCTCAATAATTCGTCTTTGTCCGTATAGAAAGAAGCGGCAAATTTGCTCCACAGACTGAGCCGCCCCCAGAGCAAATAAGTTTTTCCCTCCTCAAAAACGGGAGACCCGTCCTCCTGACAGATATTGGACCAAACCTCGGCGATCTCGGTACTCACGGGGAGCTCGTTCGCGGAGGCCTCGGGAACGCAAAGCGGCTTTTCGACAGTAAACTTGTAGGAATACTCCTTGGCTGTTTGCGAAAACAACAACGTTTCTTCGCTGGTTTCCGGATCATATCGAAAGTATTCCCGATCATAGCTTTGATCCGTAACCTTGTCACAGCGGACCGCGAGGACGCAGGCCTCATAGGCCCATTCCGGCATCTCATAGCCCCTCATATCGGTGTCAAAATCCGAGGCCTTGACGGGCAGGCTGCCCGGGATGATGCCCTGGAGGGGCACGGCGGGACAGGGCCGCGCTCCTACCGGAGCTTCGGAAAACAGGGCGTTCAGGTCATGATAAACGTAGTCGTAATCCCCGTTTATGACCGGCGTCCGTCCCAGCCATTCCGGGTCGTAGGGAATGGCGACGGTGGTGTAATTTTGCGCTGCAACCTCCGTCTGCTGCCTGGAGGCCAAGGCTGCCGAAACGCCTACCGAGCAAAAGGCGGAACCAACCGTCAGCAGCAGTACCAGTAACAGGGCCACCAGCGGCTTCCGTTTCATCCATAGCCTGATGGGATTCATGGCGTATCCTCCGGTCGGTTTGGCTGAATGATGTATACTGTTTTTGCATCCTCCGCTTGAACCATGATAACGACTTCGTCCTGAAGGATAAAAACACCCCCATCCGGCCGGATTGCAACAGTCCAATCTTTGGCTGGGCCCGAAACCAGAGTGAAACTCTTTTGCCCCTCATATCCCATCGATGACAATTCAGCCTCCTCGCGTGGAGCTGTTGTTTCCTTTACCAGAGCCCCTGTTTCCTCATGCGGAGCCTCTTTTTCCAAGGATAGACGGGACTCGCTGATGTCAGGCTGCGACTGTGCGGGGGTCGCGGCGGAGGCCAACACCGCGGAGGGCTCCTTCCGAGGAAGCGCCTGTTCGGCGCGAACCGGCTCCACGGTCAGCGCCAGCAGAAGGATACCGCTGAACAGCGCAGCCATTGTGAATCTTGCACGTCCGCACCTCCGAGGATGCAGCATTGCCTCGACGCGCCGCTTTACCGGCGCGGAGCCGAAGCCCAGGGGAGCAACCCAGACACTTCGGCCCGGCATCGACGCCCGCAGCAGCGCGCCGACGTAGGCATTCCGAGCGTCTGAATCATAACCACGGATCGCCTGCTCATCACAGGCCAACTCCAGATCCTGCTGATATAGGAAAAAGGCTGCCCAAACCAGAGGCTGGAACCAGTAGATTGCAGTCAGCAGAAAGGCGCCCAGCTTCCGCCAAGGATCTCGGCGGCGCAGGTGGGCCTCCTCATGGGCCGAGATCCAGGGAATATCCCGCTCCTCCACACCGGAGGACAGATAGATCCGGGGTCGGAACAGACCCAGCACAAAGGGGCTCTCCACCCAGTCGCAGAGCCAAAGCTTGTCCCGGAACGGGATTGCCTCCCGTACCCTGCGTTTCAGCAGCAGATAACGGACCAGCGCAAAGATCATAAGTAATGCCAGCCCAGTGATCCAAATGAGAAGCACATAATCTAAATGGGCAGCCGTCGAAGCGGAAACCGCTGTACCAGGCGCAACCGACACAGGCTTCGCGATTGTTGCTGTCTGCTCTGGGACGGCAGCTGGTGCTTGGCCTGTGGATAGCCAGGATGGCAGAAGGCTGAACCTGCTGCGCACCGCGAAGGGCAGCGCCAGGCGAAGCCAAACAGCAGTCCATAGGAAACAGGTGTACCGCTTCGGTATTCTATGCAACAAGAACCTCAGCAAAAGGACAGCCAGAATCAGCACGCTGCCCCGTAGGCTGCTGTGAAGCAAAAAATGAACCGTCGTACTCATAACGCCGCCTCATCCCGATTCAGCAACGCCTGCAGCTGTTCCCGCTCCTCCTCTGTCAGTCGTCCGCCCCCGGTGAAGGCAGCCAGAAAGGCCGGCAGGGAGCCACCGAAGGTGGAGGCCACGTACTGCCTGCTGTGCCGGGTGTAGAATTCCTCCCGGGACAGCTTCGCGGTGACGGTGCCGCCGTTGTTCTCAAACAGTCCCTTGTCGCACAGGCGCCTCAGGACGGTGTGAGTGGTGGTCCGCTTCCACTGAAAGCGGTCCGCGCAGATATGTACCAACTCCGAAGATGTCACGGGCTCCCGTTCCCAAATCAAATCGGCAAATTTTGCCTCAACGATGCCCAACTGCAATTCAGACATGACAACAACTCCTTTCGGACTACACGTGGTAGTCTTGCATATAGACTACCACGTGTAGTCTCTTTTGACAAGCTTTTTGCCTATTATACTTCCAGTGGCTCCATGATTTTTGATTATATAGCTCTGTGTACACCGCCTTACGATGCCTCCAGAGATAACGCAGATGCCGCTGACCCCAAATGCCAATGGGACGCTGTTCTTCATCGGGTAGCTTCAAGCAAGGACTGTAATAATCGCCCTGTAGCTCGTACCACAGCCCGTTCTTCTCATCGTAAATGTACTTTTCCATGATGTAATCCTCCAAATAAGATTGATTCCTGCAATTCAATCATTCTGGCCGATTACAAAAGCCCAAGGGAGGCAACTTCCTTACGAAGTGCCTCCCTTCGGGGCCGCTTTTTGGCAGGGGATCCATGGCCCGATTTCAAAGCACCCCGGAAGCGCGGAAAAGCCGATCATCCTCAAGTGTAAAGATGTTTTGCTTGACACCGACGCCTTCCTCCTGTATAATGCGCAGGTATGGAAGAATTCGTGAAGCACACCATGCTGTATGATCTCTACGGAGAGCTCCTCACGGAGCGTCAGCGCGCGGTATACGAATCCATCGTCTTCGAGGACCTCTCCCTGGCGGAGGCGGCCGAACAGTACGGCATCAGCCGTCAGGCCGTGCACGATATGGTCCGCCGCACCAGCGCCGCGCTGGAGGAGTACGAGGCAAAACTCCACCTGATGGAGCGTCTTCTGGCCGCGCGTGAGCGCGTGGGAGAGATCTCGCGCCTCTGTGCACAGGGCGCCGCCGCGCCTGCCGCAGCGTACACCGGACGGGGTGCCGCACCTGCCGAAGCAAACACCGAACAGGCCGCCGGCCCGTCTTCCGGAGCAAAGTCCGGACGAACATCGCGGGAGAGCGGACAGACGGACGCGCCGCGGGAGGCTGCGCTGGAGCGCATCGCCGCGCTGGCAAAGGAACTGGAAAACCTGATTTAGGGGAATACAATGGCATTCGAGTCCTTATCGGATAAACTTCAGAATGTGTTCAAGGCCCTGCGCGGGAAAGGCCGCCTCTCGGAGGAGGACGTCCACGCCGCCATGAAGGAAGTGCGTATGGCACTCCTCGAGGCGGACGTCTCCTTCAAGATCGTGAAGCAGTTCGTGCGCACGGTGGAAGAGCGCGCCATCGGCGCGGATGTGCTGCAGAGCCTCACGCCCGGTCAGACCGTCATCAAGATCGTGAACGAAGAGCTCACGGCCCTGATGGGCGAGACCAACCGCGAGCTTGAGCTCAATCCCGGCATGGCGCTCACCGTCATCATGATGATGGGCCTGCAGGGCGCCGGCAAGACCACCACCGCGGCCAAACTGGCCGGTCAGCTGCAGCAGAAGGGCAAGAAGCCCCTGCTGGTCGCGCTGGACGTGTACCGCCCCGCGGCCATCAAACAGCTGCAGGTCAATGCGGAGCGCGTGGGCGTCCCGGTCTTCACCATGGGCGACAAGGCCAGCCCGGTCGACATCGCGAAGGCAGCCTGCGAGCACGCAAGAAAGAACGAGAGAAACGTCGTCATCCTGGATACGGCCGGCCGTCTCCACGTAGATGAGGACATGATGGCGGAACTGAAGGCCATCCGCGCAGCCATCACGGTGGATCAGACCATTCTGGTCGTAGACGCCATGACCGGCCAGGACGCGGTCAACGTGGCCAAACAGTTTGAGGAACAGATCGGCATCACCGGCGTCATCCTCACCAAACTGGACGGCGACACCCGCGGCGGCGCCGCGCTCTCCATCCGCGCCGTCACCGGCAAGCCCATCCTGTTCGCCGGCATGGGAGAGAAGCTCACGGATCTGGAGCCGTTCTACCCGGACCGCATGGCGAGCCGCATCCTCGGCATGGGCGACGTCCTCACGCTGATCGACCGCGTCAGCGCGCAGGTGGATGAGGAAAAGGCCCGTGAGACCGAGAAGAAGATGCGCAAGGGAGAGTTCGACTTCAACGACTACCTTGAGCAGATGCAGCAGATGAAAAAGATGGGAGGCCTGCAGAGTCTCCTGGGCATGATCCCGGGCATGGGACAGATGAAGGGCATCGACCAGATCGATGACTCTGCCTTAAAGCGCGTGGAGAGCATCATCTACTCCATGACGGCGCAGGAGCGCAGCAATCCCGACATCCTCAATCCCTCGCGCAAGAACCGCATCGCCCGCGGCGCCGGCGTCTCCATCGCGGAGGTCAACCGCCTCGTCAAGCAGTTCGAACAGAGCCGCAAGATGATGAAGCAGATGATGGGCTCGATGGGAAAGCGTGGCCAGGGCGGCCTGGGAGGACTGTTCGGCAGGAAGGGCGGCTTTCCGTTCTGAAAACAAAGATCAAAAGTGGTATCACTTTTCGATAAATTCACATTATTACCCGGAGGTAAACTGCAATGGCTGTGAAGATGAGACTGAAGAGAATGGGTCAGAAGGCTGCTCCTTTCTACCGTGTTGTCGTGGCGGATTCCCGCTCCCCTCGTGACGGACGCTTTATCGAGGAGATCGGCTACTACGATCCCACCCGCGATCCCAGCGTGATCAAGATCAACGAAGAACTGGCCAAGAAGTGGCTCAACAACGGTGCTCAGCCCACTGCGACGGTCGCCAAACTTCTGAAGATCGCAGGCGTGGAAAAGTAAGAGCGGAGGAACCAAATTGAAAGAGCTGATCGAAACGATCGCGAAGTCCCTGGTGGACCACCCCGAAGAGGTGGAGGTCCTGGAAACGGTGGACGAACACGAGATCCGTTTGGAACTCAAGGTCGCCCCGTCCGACATGGGAAAAGTGATCGGCAAGCAGGGACGTATCGCCAAGGCGATCCGTGCCGTACTTAAGGCGGCCTCTTCCAAAGAGGAGCGCAAAGTCTTCCTGGACATCCAGTGATCATATCCCGGCCCCGGTATTCCGGGGCCGTGTGTCCTTTTTTGGAGGATCTGCGCCATCCGTTGTCAACGGCATTTCCGAAGTTCCCGCCCGGTGCGGGACGGCTGCCGCGGCCTCTTCCTTTGACCGACAGGAGAATCAGACAGTGAAACAGGAACGTTTGCGCGTGGGCGTCATCACGAAGGCCCACGGCGTCCGCGGAGAAGTCAAACTCTTCCCGACCACGGACGACCCGTCCCGCTACGGAGCTTTGAAGCGCGCGGTGCTTTCGCTCCGCGGAACGGAGACGGAGACCGAGGTCCTGGGCTTTAAGATGGCCGGGGGCGAACCGGTGCTGCGCTTTTCTGCGATTCCGGACCGCGACGCGGCCGAGAAATGGCGCGGAGCGGACGTTCTCGTCTTTCGCGAAGATGCCGTTCCCCTCGGAGAAAACGAGAACTACATCGGCGACGTCATCGGCCTCGCCGTGCGCACGGACGACGGGAGAGAACTCGGCACGGTGCGGGACGTCATGGAGACCGGCGCTAACGACGTGTACGTGGTGGAGACCGGCGGGAAGGAACTGCTTCTCCCGTCCATCCCTTCGTGCATCCTGAAGGTGGATCCCGAAGAGGGATACGTCCTGGTGCATCTGCTTCCGGGACTTGAAGATCTGTAAATCGCAGGAAACGGGCGTCTTGCCTGTGCGGACCCGGCCCTGCCGAAGCGCGGCGGGAACGGAGGAATGCATGGCGCGTTCTGCGGCCGGTCCGGCCGTCGGCGCCCGCAGCGCGGGAGTAACGATATGAGATTTCACATCCTCACCCTGTTTCCGGACATGGTGGAGCAGGGCCTTTCCACGAGCATCCTGGGCCGCGCCCGGGAGGGCGGCTATATCGACGTGCGCGCGGTCAACATCCGCGACTACACGGAGGATAAGCACCTCCACGTGGACGATTACCCCTACGGAGGCGGCGCGGGCATGGTGATGCAGCCCGGGCCGGTGGTGCGCGCCGTGCGTGCGGTGCAGGAAGAGATCCGCGCCCGGAAGGCCGCGGAGACCGGAGAGCCGGCCGAAACCGCGCCGGAAGACGCCGCGCAGACCGGGTCCGCCGGGGCCGGGGCAAATGCCGTACAGGCCGATGCGGCGCCTGCAGATGCCGCGCAGCCCGGAGCCGGTTTTGTGCAGGCGGAAACGGCTGCGGATGACGGGAGCGGGATGCGCAAAGAGCGCGGCGCCCGCGTGGTGTATCTCTCCCCGCAGGGAAAGACCTTCACGCAGGACATGGCCCGGGAATACGCGAAGGAGGAGGATCTGATCCTTCTCTGCGGCCACTACGAGGGCCTGGACGAGCGCGCCATCGAACTCGCAGTCACGGAGCAGGTCTCCATCGGGGACTACGTGCTCACGGGCGGAGAACTGGCCGCCATGGTTATGGTCGACGCCATTTCCCGCATGGTGCCCGGCGTCCTCTCCAATCAGGAGAGCGGCGAGGACGAGAGCTTCATGCAGGGCGTGCTGGAATATCCCCAGTATACGCGCCCGGAGGTCTTTGAGGGCCTTTCCGTGCCGGAGGTGCTGCTGTCCGGTCATCACGCGAATATCGCCTCCTGGCGCCGTATGGAGGCCCTGAGACGCACCCGGGAGCATCGGCCGGACATGTTCGCAAAACTGGAACTTTCGAAGCAGGACAAAAAGCTTCTGGCGAAGCTCGATCAGGAGCTGCGGGAGAAGAAAGACGGAGCGTCCGGAGAGGTGCAGGATACGCAGAAAACCGCGCAATTGGAAAGCAAAAGACTTGACAACCGCGCAGCTTTCATAGTATAGTTATCAGGCTGTGACAAGAAAAGAGGTGTTCCGCTGTCGGGTGGTCCGTTACGAATGCCGCAACACAAGGAGGCAAAACATGAACGACATCATCAGAAAGATCGAAGAAGAGCAGCTCAAGGAGACCGCCCCGTCCTTCCGCATCGGCGACACCGTCCGTGTCCATGCGAAGATCAAGGAAGGTACCCGCGAGAGAATCCAGATCTTCGAGGGAACCGTGCTGAAGCGCCAGAACGGCGGACTTCGCGAGACCTTCACCGTCCGCAAGTTCTCCAACGGCGTCGGCGTGGAAAAGACCTGGCCCCTGCATTCTCCCCATGTGGAGAAGGTGGAAGTGGTCCGCCGCGGTAAGGTCCGCAGAGCCAAGCTCAACTACCTGCGCGACCGCGTCGGCAAGGCCTCCAAGGTCAAGGAAGTCCTTCGCTGATCGCAGTACTTCGAAATGTCGGGAGCGCGCCGCAGATGCGGCGCGCTCTTTTTTGTGCCCGGAAGGCGTGCGGTGCCCCGGCTTCGCACCTGCAAAATGGGTGCCCGCTGTTGCGAATCCGCGGAAACTGCGGTATAATATCATAGTTTCAAAAATGGGGCATTGTGTGCTCGCATCCCCCGGTGCGAAGGACCGCCCCCTGTCAGAGAGGATCCGCCGTGCCGTTAGAAAACGAAAAACGCTGGAGCGCACAGAAGATCATACGCAGGCTGGCCGCGCTGGCTTTTGTCTGCGCGCTCGCCGTGTTTACGGCGCGCTTTCTCCTGTATCCCTTCCCAGTCCAGGGCCGCTCGATGGAGCCGGCCGCGAAGGCGGGAGACGTGGTCCTGGTGAACCGCATCCGCTACCGCCTCTCGGATCCCGCCCGCGGGGATGTCGTCCTCTTCGCGCGGCCTGACGGCGTGCGTTCCTTAAAGCGCATCATCGGTCTGCCCGGGGAAACGGTGCAGATCTCCGGGGGACAGATCCTGATCGACGGGAAGGTCCTCTTTTCCGGGAGCGATCCGCTCACAGTCTCCTTTGCGGGACGCGCTGCGGATCCGGTCCGTCTGGGGGAGGACGAATACTTCCTTCTGGGTGACCGCGACGACTCCAGCGAGGACAGCCGCAACGCCAGAGTGGGGGCGGCGCGCCGCTCCGATCTCGTCGGAAAGGCCTGGTTCGTCCTGTGGCCTCCGGACGACTTCGGCATGATGGCCGGACGCCGGCTCAGACTTCGATAGAAAGGCAGGGACAGCATGGAGATTCAATGGTATCCCGGCCATATGACCAAAGCCCGCCGCGCGATGCAGGAAGACATCAAGCTGGTGGATCTCATCATCGAGATCCTGGATGCGCGTGTCCCGCGCTCCAGCCGCAATCCCGACATCGCAGAGCTGGGGAAGAACAAATTCCGTCTGATCGTGCTCAACAAGGCCGACCTTGCGGACCCCGCCGTCACGGCGGCCTGGGAGACGTATTTTCAGGCGCAGGGTGCCTTCGTGGCCGCCCTTGACGCCCGCACGCGCGGACAGATGCCCGCACTTCTCAAAACGGTGCGGGAGGCCTGCCGGGAGAAGATCGAGCGCGACCGCCGCCGCGGCATTCTGGGACGGCCCGTGCGCGCCATGGTGGCGGGCATCCCCAACGTGGGAAAGAGCACCCTCATCAATTCCCTCGCGGGAAAAAGCGTCGCGAAAACCGGGAACAAGCCCGGCGTGACGCGCGGAGACCAGTGGATCCGCTTAAACCGCGAGGTGGAACTTCTGGACACGCCCGGGATCCTCTGGCCCAAGTTCGGGGACCCGCAGGTGGGGCGGCATCTGGCTGCCATCGGCTCCGTCCGGGACGAGATCCTCGACCGCGAAGAACTCGCGGCGGAGGTCCTGCGGCTTCTTCGGGAGCATTATCCGGAGGACCTTGCGGCCCGTTTCCCGGATCTTCCGGAGCAGGGGCCGGAGGCTCTCATGCAGATCGCGGAATCCAGAAAAGCCGTCAAAAAGGGCGGAGAACCTGACACGGAAAAAGCGGCCGCCATCCTGCTGGAGGAGTTCCGCAGCGGGAAACTGGGAAGAATCAGCCTGGAGCGGCCGGAGGAAGGATAAATGGAAGAAGAAAAGACGTTTGATCAGGAGATTCCGGTAAAGAAGTTTCCGCTGCTCAGGAACCTGCTGCAGATCGTCCTGTATCTGGGCGGCATCCTGCTGGTGTCCTTCCTGCTGGTCACCTATGTGATCCAGCGCACGGTGGTCAGCGGAGATTCCATGAACAACTACCTGCACGACGGGGACAATATCCTCGTGGAGAAGCTTTCCTACCGCTTCGGCGACGTGGAGCGCTTCGACATCGTCGTGTTCGAGGTCCCGTACGAGCCCAAGGGCACGTATTACATCAAGCGCGTCATCGGCCTTCCCGGGGAAACGGTGCAGATCGTGGACAGCCAGATCTACATCAACGGACAGGTGCTGGAGGAAAACTACGGCAAGGACAGGATCCGCGAGGGCGGCATCGCCTCGCAGCCGATCACGCTGGGACCGGACGAATACTTTGTCATGGGCGACAACCGGAACAACTCCACGGACAGCCGCAGCCAGCGTCTGGGGCCGGTAAAGAAGGGGACGTTCATCGGCAAGGCCTGGGTGCGGATCTTCCCGTTCTCCGGCTTCGGCGTCCTCCGGCACCAATGAGCGCCCTGAGTATCGCTGCCGTGCGCGAGCGGCTGGCAGACCTGACCGGAGACGCCCTTGCAGCGGAGATCGCCGCGCTGGCCGGAGATGACCGTGCGGGCGTCCGCGCCGCGGTGGAATCCGCGAAAAAGCGCGAAGAACGGCGTCTTGCGGAACTCGCCCGTCTGGAGAAGATGAGTGAATTTGAGCGCAAATACGCGTCTCTGGGGCCCATCTGCGGCATGGACGAGGCCGGCCGCGGCCCGCTGGCGGGTCCCGTCGTGGCGGCAGCCGTGGTGCTGCCGGAGGGATGTCTCATCCCCTATGTGAACGATTCCAAGCAGCTCTCGGAGAAGCGCCGCGAGGAACTCTACGACGTCATCATGGAAAAGGCGCTGTCCGTCGGCGTGGGCATGGCCAGCCCGGAGAGGATCGATCAGATCAATATCCTGCAGGCGGACTACGAAGCCATGCGGGAAGCCGTCTCCAAACTGACGGTGCGCCCCGCGGTGTTCTTAAACGATGCGGTCACGGTGCCGGGCCTTGCCGGAAAGCAGGTCGCCATCGTGAAGGGCGACGCCCGCTCGATCTCCATCGCGGCGGCCAGCATCATCGCCAAGGTCACGCGTGACCGGCTGATGAAGCAGTATGACGAGCTGTTCCCGGAGTACGGCTTTGCCGGCCACAAGGGCTACGGGAGCGCGCAGCATATCGCGAAACTGAAGGAACTCGGCCCCTGCCCGATTCACCGCAGGAGCTTTATCGGACATTTCGTTTGACGCACAGCAGATGACCCGCGGAGGAAAACGGCCGCTTTCGGCCGGTCCTCCGGATCACGAGTGGAGGCGCCTTTGATCTATCAGAACAACCGCCGCATCGGCACCGGATACGAGACGCGGGCAGCCCTCTTTCTGGAGGAGGCCGGCTGCCGCATCCTGGAGAGAAACTACCGGTGCCGGCTGGGAGAGATCGACCTGATCGCGGAGCAGGACGGCGTCCTCGTCTTCGTGGAGGTCAAGTTCCGCGAGGGAAGCGGCGCCGGAGACCCGCTCGAGGCCGTCGGCGTGCGCAAACAGCAGACCATCTACCGCGTTGCGCAGCAGTACCTCCTGTCACACGGACTGTCGGAAGAAACGCCGTGCCGCTTTGACGTCATCGGCATGACGCGGGAGACCGTCCGCCACATCGAAAACGCCTTCGGAGGGATGTGACATGCAGAGCATACCGGCGCCGGGAGAGATCTACCGGCATTTCAAGGGAAACACCTACAAGGTCCTGGCACTCGCGGCCGATTCCGAGACGGAGGAACTCGTGGTGGTCTACCAGGCGCTGTACGACGGCCGTGGCATCTGGGTGCGTCCGCTCACGGCCTTCATCGAGCGCCTGGACCGCGAAAAGTACCCGGAGGCCGCGCAGGAGTTCCGCTTCGAGAGGATCTCGGAGGCAAAGGAGACGCTTGCGGGTTTTGCGGAGCCGGAACGTGCGCCTGGGGCGCCCGCGGCTATGGAAGAAAGCGGTGCATCCGCCCCTCAAGGCGCAGCTGCGGGACCCGCCGCGCCTGCGAACGCGGCGGCCCGGAACGCTTCAAAGGATGAGGACGGGACGCAGATCCTGCTGAACTTTTTTGACGCGCAGGAGATGCAGGAAAAACTGGATATCCTGATGCGCGGCCAGGGCCTGCTGAGCACGGACATGCTTGTCGCGGCGGCAGAGAGTCTTGACGTTCCGGTGCCGAACCGGGCCGTGAAGGAGATCCTGTTTGCGGACATCGTGAGCACCCTCAAGATGCGCATCCGCTACGAGAAGGGACGCAGGTGATCCCCTCGCTTAAGTTTTTCCGGAAAGGGCTGTCCTGACAGGCGTCCTTCCGGGCAGAGACCGGAGCGGCCGTTTCGGGCTGCGAAGACTGTCCGGCGGCTTTTCAGGCCGGGCCGGACAGGCACCGGGATGAGGGGGGGCGGAATAACGGCATCAAAAGACGCAGGTCTTAAGAAAAAAGGAGGAAAGGACATGGGACACAGAGTGGTGACGATCGGCCGCCAGTACGGGAGCGGCGGAAAAGAAGTCGGCGAAAAGCTCGCCGCAAAACTCGGGATTCCCTGCTACGACTGGCATCTGATCCAGATGGCCGCAGAGCGCGGGGGATTTGACCTGGAGCGCGTGACCGAGATGGACGAAAAGGCTGCCAGCCCCTGGTCCTACGGCGGCGCGGGGACCGCGGTGGATTTCTTCTCCTACAGCGGCAATATGAACGACCAGCTCCAGCGCCTGCAGGCGGATATCATCCGCGAACTGGCGGCCAAGGAGGACTGCGTCATCGTCGGGCGCTGCGCGGATTCCGTGCTCAAGGGGGAGTGCCTCTCGGCCTTCATCTATGCGACCGACAACGCGCGCATCAAGCGCCTGCGCAACAAGTACGGCCTCTCCGAAAAGGAGGCGGTGCAGCGCATGAAGGGCATCGACAAGAAGCGCGCCGCGTACTACAACTATTATTCCGACAAGACCTGGGGCGAGAAGGAGAGCTATGACATCATGCTGTCCAGCTCCGACCTTGGGATCGATGCCTGCGTGGATATCCTCGCGGAGCTGTACGAGAAAATGTGAGCAATCGAAAAGCCGCCCGATCGCACTGCGGGCGGCTTTGTGATACTGTGTGTCAGGAGCGCTTACAGCAGCTGGATGCCTCCGGCTTCGCAGGCGCGCATCGTCTCTTCGTCCCAGACGGAGGCCTGCACCTCGCCCACGTGCACCTTCCCGAGAAGGAGCATGCAGACGCGGCTCTGGCCGATGCCGCCGCCGATGGTCAGCGGCAGGGTGCCGTCCAGAAGCATCTTGTGGAAGGGGAGACTGCGGCGGTCATCGCAACCCGCGGCCGTCAGCTGACGGTCCAGGGCGGCGGAATCGACGCGGATGCCCATGGAAGAGAGTTCCAGGGCCCTCTGAAGCGGCGCGTGCCAGTACAGAAGGTCGCCGTTTAAGGTCCAGTCGTCGTAGTCCGGGGCGCGCCCGTCGTGCGGCTCTCCGTTGGAGAGCGGATCGCCGATCTTCATGATGAACACGGTGCCGTATTCCTGCGCGGCCCTGTCCTCGCGCTCGCGGGGAGAAAGGTCCGGATAGCGGTCCAGAAGCTCCTGGGACGTGAGGAAAGTGACGTCGCGGGACACCTCGGTGTCGAGCTGTTCGAACTCGTATTTGAGCTCCTCCAGCGTCCCGGCGATAACGCCGGCAATGCGGGTCACGGTATCGCGCAGATAGGCCTCCGTGCGCTCCTCGGGCAGGATCACCTTCTCCCAGTCCCACTGGTCCACGTAGACGGAGTGGGTGTTGTCGAGATCTTCGTCGCGGCGGATGGCGTTCATGTCGGTGAGAAGGCCGCGGCCGGGGCGGAACCCGTAGCGGTAGAGCGCCAGGCGCTTCCACTTGGCCAGGGAATGCACGACCTCCGCACAGATGCCCGCAGCGGGCACATCAAAGGAGACCGGACGCTCCACGCCGTTTAAGTTGTCGTTGATGCCCAGGGCCGGATCCACGAAGAGGGGGGCCGTCACGCGCTTTAAGTGCAGGGCGAGGCAGAGTTTCTTCATGAAAATGCCCTTGATCATGCCGATGGCCTTCTGCGTGTCGTAGAGGCCGAGGATGGGCTGGTAGTTTTCCGGGACATAAACGCTGTTCATGTGATCACCTCACAGTATAACCTGTTTTCCCTACAGTATACTCGGGGAACGACCGGCAGGCAAGCGTATTTTTCCGCATTTCTTACGGCGGAACGGAGCGGCAGGACAGGACGGGCCGCACGGGGAGGCAGGCGGTCCCGAACGGACCGCAAAACTGTGCGTACCTCAGACAGCCGCAAAGCAGAGCAGTACATGATCGGCCGCGCAGAGCGGGCGATACGGAAGGAGAGAAGAGATATGTTTGATGCAGCTATCATCGGGACCGGGCCTGCGGGCATTTCCGCGGCGCTCAACTTAAAGATCCATCAAAAGGACTTTATCTGGCTGGGAGCGGCTTCCCTGAGCGACAAGATCGTGAAGGCGGAAAAGATCTCCAACTATCCGGGCCTGCCCGATGTGTCCGGTCCGCAGCTCACAGAGGCGTTCCTGTCCCAGACGAGGGCGATGGGAATCGAGATCACGGAGAAGATGGTCAACTCCATCATGCCGATGGGGGATCACTACGCCCTGCTGGCCGGTGCGGACTTCTACGAAGCCCGCGTGATCATTCTGACGACGGGCGTTCTGGCCCGCGCGGCCCAGCCCGGAGAGAGCGAGCTGCTGGGACGCGGCGTCAGCTACTGCGCGACCTGTGACGGCGGCCTCTACCGCGGAAAGACCATCGCGGTGATCTCCAACGCGGCCCGCTTCGAGCACGAGGTCAAATTCCTTGCGGAACTGGCGGAGACGGTCTATTTCTACCCGACCTATTCCGGCGCCGGGGACATCGCGCCCAACGTCGTGAAAAACGGGGACCGCGTGACGGCCGTCCTGGGGGAGGAGCGCGTCGCCGGCGTGCGCTTAAGGAGCGGCGCGGACCAGCCGGTGGACGGCGTGTTCTGCCTGCGCGACCAGATCGTGATGTCGTCCCTGCTCGCCGGACTGGAGACCGAGGACGGCCACATCAAGGTGGACCGCGCCATGGCGACCAACCTGCCCGGGATCTTCGCGGCGGGCGACTGCACCGGACGGCCGTACCAGTACGCGAAAGCCGTGGGAGAGGGCAACGTCGCCGCCCACAGCGCCATCGAGTACCTGGATGCCTGAGAACCCCGGAAGATATCAGGAGGCACAAAAAAAGAAGCGATCCGATCGGACCGCTTCTTTTGATTCTCCGGAAGGGAGATCAGCCTTCGGGGTTGAGGCCGAGACGCTCGTTGTAGGCCCTGATGTACTCCTGAATCTTTTCCGTGGGCTCCACGAGGCGCTCCAGGGAACTGCCGTGGTTCAGGGTATTGATGATGTCCGCGAGGAAGCGGGTCACGTCGGCCTCCAGGTACCAGGGGCGCGCCAGGAGCTCAGGGCTGCGGTAGGTGCAGTTGGTGGTGATGACGTGATCGAAATATCCCTGGGAATAGGCCTCGTCGAAGCGGTCCAGACCGTCCGTGAAGAGGCCGAAAGCCACACACACGATGACGTTACGCGCGCCGCGGTCCTTGAGGGCCCGGGCCGTGTCCAGCATGCTTTCGCCGGAGGAGATCATATCGTCGATGATGATGACGGTCTTGCCCTTGACGTCCGCGCCCAGGAACTCATGCGCGACGATGGGGTTGCGGCCGCCGATGACGCGGGAGTAGTCGCGGCGCTTATAGAACATGCCCATGTCCACGCCCAGGTTGTTGGCGAAGTAGACCGCGCGGTGCATGGCGCCCTCGTCCGGGCTGATGATCATCACGTGCTCCTTGTCGATCCGGATGTCGTCCCGGTTGTCAAGGAAGGCGCGGATAAACTGATAGAGCGGGTTGAAGTTGTCGAAGCCGTGGAGCGGGATCGAACTGGCCACGCGGGGGTCGTGCGCGTCGAAGGTGATGATGTTCTGCACGCCCATACGGACGAGTTCCTTGAGGGCGATAGCGGCGTCCAGGGACTCGCGGGAGGACCGCTTGTGCTGGCGGCTCTCATACAGGAAGGGCATGATGACCGACACGCGCCGCGCATTGCGCACGGAGGCGGAGATGATGCGCTTCAGATCCTGGAAATGGTCGTCCGGGGACATGTGGTTGACGTTCCCGCAGACGGTGTAGGTGAGGGAATAGTTGGTGATGTCCACCATGACGTAGAGATCTGTGCCACGCACCGATTCGTGCAGGATGCCCTTGGCTTCTCCGGTGCCGAAGCGGGGACAGGAGCACTTGACCAGATAGCTGTCCGCGTCGTAATTGACAGGCACGTCCATGCCGCGCATGCGCATCTCGAACTGGTCCATGTGGCGGAATTCCGCGATGGCGCTGTCCACGGATTCCGCAAAACTGCGGCAGCTCTCCAGGGCGGCGATCTTCAGGGGAGCGATCGGGGCTCTCTCATGGAATGTGTATTCTTTCGACATTCTTCCTCCGATTCCGGCACGGCGGACTGCCGCACCATACACTGTCAGTTTACCCCATTCGGGCGGACGGCGCAATACGGTTTTTGCAGAAATCGGGGGGCGGACTTTGGCATGCGGTGTGGTGCCTCCGGATGCTTCCGCTCTGTGTTTCTGTATAATATGGACGATAAGGGCTCCCGGGCCCGTCATAACCCGCTCTGTTTTCGAAAGAAGATCCTGCGGCCTGTGATTGAAAAAAAGACCCCTTCGTGGTAGTATCAACGTGGAGGAGGAGGACCGTGAAGCAGATCGGACATCTCATTACCGGCGTCGTGCCGGGCTCAATCGCAGAGGAACTCGGCCTGGAGCCGGGAGACCGCATCGTCTCGATCGGGGACACCCCCGTGCGGGACGTCTTCGATTACCGTTATCTCTGCGAAGACGAGTTCCTCACCGTTCAGGTGCTGACCAAAGACGGGGAAGACGTGACGCTCGAGATCGAGAAGGACGAGGACGAAGACCTCGGCCTCATCTTCGAGTCCGGCCTCATGAGCGACTACCGGAGCTGCCACAACAAGTGCCTGTTCTGCTTTATCGACCAGATGCCTCCCGGGATGCGCGACACCCTGTACTTCAAGGACGACGATACCCGCCTGTCCTTTCTCCAGGGCAACTACGTCACCATGACCAACCTCTCGGATGACGATATCTCGCGGATCATCCGCTACCGCATGAGCCCGATCAACATCTCGGTCCACGCGACGGATCCGGAGCTGCGGGCGCGCCTTCTGCACAACCGCTTTGCCGGGAAGATCCTGGACCAGATGCGGCGCCTCGCAGACGCGGAGATCGAGATGAACGGCCAGATCGTGCTGTGTCCCGGCTACAACGACCGGGAGCAGCTGGACCGCACCATCGGGGACCTCGCGCAGTTCCTGCCGCACATGCAGTCCCTCTCCGTGGTCCCGGTGGGTCTCACAAAGTTCCGCGAGGGGCTCTGCGCCCTGCGGCCGGTGGAAAAGGAAGACGCCCTGGACACCATCGCCCGCATCGAGGCCTGGCAGAAGAAACTCTATCCGAAATACGGCCTGCACTTCGTGCACGCCAGCGACGAACTCTACATCACCGCGGGGCTCCCCCTTCCGGAGGAGGAGCGCTACGACGGCTACCTGCAGCTGGAGAACGGCGTGGGCATGCTGCGCCTGTTCCTGAACGAGGCGCAGGAGCGGCTCGCGGGGGAGACGGGAGATACGGAGCCGCGTCATTTCGCGATGGCCAGCGGTCTGCTCGCCGCCCCGTACCTGGAGCGGGTCCTCGCCCTTGTGCGGGAGAAGTTCCCAGGAACGGACGCCGCGGTCTATCCCATCCGCAACGATTTCTTCGGCGAGAAGATCACGGTCTCCGGTCTGGTGACCGGACAGGACCTGATCGCACAGCTCGCGGGAAAGGACCTGGGATGCGCCCTGCTCATCCCTGCCAATATGCTCAAAAGTGATGCGCCTGTCTTCCTGGACGACGTGACCGTCGGCCAGGTCGAGGATGCGCTCGGCGTGCGTCTGCACGTGGTCGGCACCGGAGGCGGCGACCTCGTCGAAGCGATGCTCCGTCCGGACGACATTCCCGAGGACATCCTGCGCATGCCGGTTTATGATCCCTACGAACTGCCTTCGATCAACAATGCGTCCGAAACGGACGCAGGAGAAACGGAATGAAAAAACCTGTCGTGGCCATCGTCGGCCGCCCCAACGTCGGAAAATCGACCCTGTTCAACGCCATCGCCGGCGCTGACATCGCCATCGTGAAGGACACCCCCGGTGTGACCCGCGACCGCATCTATGCGGACTGCACCTGGCTGGACCGCGCCTTCACCCTGATCGACACCGGAGGAATCGAGCCGGATTCCCAGGACCTCATCCTGTCGCGGATGCGCGAGCAGGCGCAGACGGCCATCGACACGGCCGACGTCATCCTTTTCCTCGTGGATGTGCGCCAGGGGCTGCAGGACCAGGACGGCAAGGTGGCGGACATGCTGCGGCGCAGCCAGAAGCCCGTGATCCTGGTGGTCAATAAGGTGGACGCGTACCAGAAAATGCTGCCCGACGTATACGAGTTCTACAGCCTGGGGATCGGAGATCCCGTTCCGGTCTCCGCGGCCGGACGCACGGGCATCGGCGATCTTCTGGACGAGGTCGTCAGCCACTTCCCGGCGGGCGCGGGGGAGGAAGAGGAGGATGACCGTCCGCGCGTGGCCATCATCGGAAAGCCCAACGTGGGCAAGTCCTCCATCATCAACTTCCTGCTGGGCGAGGAACGCCTGATCGTCTCGAACATCGCGGGCACGACGCGCGACGCCGTGGACGCGGTCATCCGCCGCAACGGGAAGGAGTACGTCCTGATCGACACGGCGGGCCTGCGCCGCAAGAGCAAGATCAAGGAGGAACTGGAGCGCTACTCCATCATCCGCACGGTCATGGCCGTGGAGCGCTGCGACGTGGCGGTGCTGGTCATCGACGCGGAGGAGGGCGTGACGGAGCAGGACGCGAAGATCGCCGGAATCGCGCATGAGCGCGGAAAGGGCATCCTGATCGCCGTCAACAAGTGGGACGCCGTGGAAAAGGACGAGAAGACCGTCCGGGAGTACACGAACAAGATCCGCACGACCCTGGCCTATATGCCCTACGCGCAGATCCTGTTCATCTCCGCCAAGACCGGCCAGCGCATGCCCAAGCTGTTCGACCACATCGACGCGATCATCGAGAACCGGAACCTGCGCGTCGCGACCGGCGTGCTGAACGAGATTCTGACCGAAGCCGTTGCCATGCAGCAGCCGCCGTCCGACCGCGGCCGGCGCCTCAAGATCTTCTACATGACGCAGGTGTCCGTGGGACCGCCTACCTTCGTGGTCTTCGTCAACGACAAGGAACTGATGCACTATTCCTATACACGGTATCTGGAGAACAAGCTGCGCGAGGCCTTCGGTTTTGCCGGGACGCCGCTGCGGTTCGTGATCCGCGAACGAAAGGAGAAGGGCTAAATGCGTCTGCTTTGCATTGTGGTGGGATATGCGTTCGGCCTCGTTCAGATGGGGTATATCGTCGGCAAGCACAGGCACATCGACCTGCGTGAGCACGGGAGCGGGAATTCCGGCACGACCAACGCGGTGCGCGTGATGGGCTTAAAGCCCGGCGTTATCGTGTTCCTGGGCGACTTCCTGAAGGCGGTCGTCGCCTGCCTTCTGATGAGCCTTCCGGCGGGCGGTGATCCTGCGCTGTCGGTGATCTACAAACTTTACACCGGCGTCGGCGTGGTCCTGGGGCACAACTTCCCCTTCTACCTGCAGTGGCGCGGCGGCAAGGGAATCGCCTCGACCGCGGGCGTCATCGTGGCCCTGGGCGACCCGATCCTCGCCCTGATCTGCGTCGGAGCTTTCCTGCTGATCACGGTGTTTACGCGCCTGGTCTCGCTGGGGTCGCTCCTTTTGCTCACGTTCTTTTTCCTGGGCTGGCTGTTCGTCACCCTGACGGGACGAATCGTGCTTTCCGGCTCGTTCTGGTGGGAGAGCGTCTTCCTGGTCCTGTTTTTCGCGGCCATGGGTTTCTGGCGCCACCGCACCAACATCAAACGTCTGCTGGCGGGCACGGAAGCAAAGCTGGGAGATAAGGTGGAGTAAACGTTTTTTTTTTCGGGTTCGTGTGTTCCGGGGACGCAGGCGGGCGGGATGCTTTGCGGGCGTCCGAATGGAAAACTGCGATGGACTGCGGCAGCAGTTGAAAGCGGCAGCAGATGCCGCGGGAGGTGCGCATGGCTAAAATCGGTATCATCGGATGCGGCGCCTGGGGAACAGGCCTGGCCATTTATCTCTGCGGGCGCGGACACGACGTCACGCTGTGGTCCGCGGTGCCGGCGGAGATCGCGATGCTCCGTGAGGAGCACCGGCACAAAAGCCTCGCGGGTGCCGTCGTTCCGGAGGAGATCCGTCTCACGGAAGATCTCGGGGAAGCGGCGCGGGACAAGGACTTTCTGATCATGGCGGTGGCGAGCTCCTATGTGCGCCAGACGGCGCGGCGCCTCGCCCCGCATATCCCCGAGGGGCGGATCATCGTGGACGTCGCCAAGGGCCTGGAAAGGGACAGCCTGCTGACGCTGTCGGAGGTGATCGCCTCGGAGATCCCGCAGGCCACGCTCTGTGTGCTCTCGGGACCGAGCCACGCGGAAGAGGTGAGCCTCGGCCTTCCGACCACGGTGGTCGTGGCCGGAAAGGATCCGGACGCCGTCCGTTTCGTGCAGGAGGCCGTGAGCGGCCCCGTGTTCCGCGCCTATTCCAGCACCGACGTGCGCGGCGTGGAACTGGGCGGTGCGCTCAAAAACGTGATCGCTCTGGCGGCCGGCATCGCCGACGGCCTGGGCTACGGCGACAACACCAAGGCGGCGCTCATCACCCGCGGCATCGCGGAGATGTCCCGTCTGGGCGCGGCAGCAGGAGGCAGGGCGGAGACCTTCTCCGGCCTCTCCGGCATCGGCGACCTGATTGTCACCTGTGCCAGCATGCACAGCCGCAACCGGCGCGCCGGGATCCTCATCGGACAGGGCAGGACCTGCGACGAGGCGATGCGCGAGGTCGGCCAGGTGGTCGAGGGCGTCTTCGCGGCCAAAGCCGGCCTGCAGCTGGCGGAAAAGTGCGGCGTGGAGATGCCGATCATCACGCAGGTCAACGCCGTTCTCTTTGACGGCAAGAGCCCCCGCGAGGCCGTGGCCGAACTGATGATGCGCGATTCCAAGCCGGAATAAGAGAGATTTGCGGGCCCGCTGATCCGGATTCTGCAGACGGTCAGATTCTCCGGTATGTCATCTGCCGCCGCGGGGCGGGCTCTGAGCGTATAATAGAAACCAGGAATACTACGAGGAGATCGCTGTGCTTCTCAACATTCATGTCAAAAACGTCGCCCTGATCGATGAGGCGGATGTGGAACTCGCGGAGGGACTCAACGTCCTGTCCGGCGAGACCGGCGCGGGCAAGAGCATCCTGATCGATGCCGTCAACCTGGCGCTGGGCGAGCGCACCCCGAAGGAGCTGCTGAGGGAGGGCGAGACGGCCTTCGTGCAGCTTCTCTTCACCGTGGACAGCGAGGAGAAGGGCGCGGAACTCCGGGAGGCGGACATCGAGCCGGAGGACGACGCCGTCCTGCTTTCGCGCCAGATCTCGGGCGGACGCAGCATCTGCCGCATCAACGACGAGATCGTGACCGCGGGGCGGCTGAAGACCGCGGCGCGCCTCCTGCTGGACATCCACGGCCAGCACGAGCACCAGTCGCTGCTGTACGAAAAACGCCATCTGGAGATTCTGGACGCCTACGGCGCCCGCACGGTCACGCCTCTGAAGGAGGCCGCCGCGCAGGCCTGCCGCGCATGGAAACACGCGAAGGAGGCCCTGGCCGCCTTTGACCTCGAGGAGAGCGCGCGCCTGCGGGAGACGGACCTTCTGCGCTATGAGATCGACGAGATCCGCGGCGCGGACCTTCGGCCCGGAGAGGAAGAGGAACTGGCCGCGGCCTACCGCAAGGCCTCACACGCCCGCGGTATCGCGGAGGCGATGGAGCGCGTGAACGAGTGCCTGTCGGGAGATTCGGGGGCCTCGGAGGGCCTCTCGGGCGCCCTGCGCGCCCTGCAGGGCGTGACAAATCTCGACCCTGAGCTGGGGCAGCTGGAGAAGCAGCTCCTGGACGTGGAATCCATCCTGGGGGAGGCCGGCCACGCGGCCCGCGAGTATGCGGACAGCCTCACCGTGGACGAAGAGGAACTCTACAATATCGAGAAGCGTCTGGACAGGATCCGCGCGCTCGAGGCCAAGTACGGAAACGACGAGGAGGCCGTTCTGGCCGCTCTCGCAAAGCGCGAGGAGCGCCTGGCCTTCTTCGAGGACTACGAGGAGAGAAAGGCCGCGGCGGAGCGGGACGTCGCACGCCTGCATGATGAGGCCGTCCGCGCCGCGGAAAAACTCACGGAGGAGCGCAGGCGTCTGTCTGCCGGCCTCGTGAAGGAGATCCGCGAGGCCCTGCTGGATCTGAATTTCCTGGATGTGCGCTTCGAAATGGCCTTCACGCCGCTGCCGGAGCCGGGCGAAAACGGCATGGACCGCGCGGAATTCCTGACGGCCCTCAACCCCGGCGCGCCGCTCCTGCCTCTGGCCCGCGTGGCCTCCGGCGGAGAACTGTCCCGCATCATGCTGGCCATCAAGACCGTGCTGGCGCAGACGGACGATATTCCCACCCTGATCTTCGACGAGATCGACACCGGGATCTCCGGCCGCACGGCGCAGAAGGTGGCGGAAAAACTGGCCGTGATCGCGCGGCACCACCAGGTCATCTGCATCACGCATCTGGCGCAGATCGCGGCCATGGCCGACGCGCATTACCTGATCGAAAAGAGCGCGCAGGACGGCCGCGCCCGGACGCGGATCGCCCGTCTTTCCGAGGCGGGGCGCCGCGCGGAACTGGCCCGCATCCTGGGCGGCGCGCAGATCACCTCCTCGGTGGAGGCGGCCGCGGAAGAGATGCTTTCCCTGGCGCGCAGGATCAAAGAGGGCTGACCGGCCGCATCTTATGTGACCTTGCGCGGGCGGGAATATTCCTGGTATAATACATCAGTTAAATTGCACCCGGGATCTGCAGGTGCGCAACTTGCGTGAGAACACGGAGATCGGGGGCACGGCAGGACATATTGAAATGCCTGCCAAACACAAAAAAGGAGGATATCCGTGCCGGAACTGGTGAGGGTGGCGCTGGACGCCATGGGCGGGGACAACGCCCCGCAGGAGATCGTGAAGGGCGCCCTGATGGCGCTGGAGAAGAGCCGGAATCTGAAAGTGTTCCTGGTGGGCATCCCCGAGAAAATCGAACCCTTCCTGGGCGATGCGTCCCGCTTTGGAGACCGCCTCACGGTGGTGCCCGCGTCTGAGGTCATCACCACGGAGGAGACGCCGGTCATGGCGGTGCGCCGCAAGAAGGATTCCTCCATCGTGGTCGGCCAGCGGCTGGTGCGCGCGGGCGATGCCGACGCTTTCGTCTCGGCCGGATCCACCGGCGCCGTCCTCGTGGGCGGCATGGTGCACGTCGGACGCATCCGCGGCGTGGAGCGCGCGCCCCTGGGGACCCTGATTCCCTCGGAGCGGGGCCCGGTGCTCCTGATCGACGCCGGCGCCAATGTCGACGTCAAGCCGGAGAACCTCCTGCAGTTCGCCCGCATGGGCTCTGTGTACATGAGCCTTTCCTGCGGCATCGGGCATCCCCGCGTCGCTCTCGCGAACATCGGCGTGGAGGAGGAGAAGGGCAACGCCCTCGTCAAAGCGGCATCCCCGCTCCTGGCCGCACAGGAGGACCTGAACTACACCGGCTACGTGGAATCGCGCGAGATTCCCGCGGGCGGCGCGGACGTCGTTGTCTGCGACGGCTTTGCCGGAAACCTGATGCTTAAGATGTACGAGGGGGCCGGCGGCACGCTGCTTGCGGTCCTCAAGAAGACGCTTAAGAGCAGTCTCAAAAACAAGATCGGCGCAGCGCTCATCCAGAAGGATCTGCGCGCGGCCATGAAGACCTTCGACTCGTCGGAATACGGCGGCGCCCCGATGCTGGGCCTGGCCGGACTGGTGGTCAAGGCGCACGGAAGTTCAAAGGCGAAGGAGATCTGCAACAGCCTGCTGCAGTGCAAGACCTTCCAGGAGCAGCATATCGGAGAAGCCATTACAAAGCTGTTTTCGGCCGAAGAGCCGGGAGAGGAGAACGAACATGGAATTGGAAAGACTGAAGGAAATCATCGCGGATAAGCTGAATGTCAGCCCCGAGGACGTCGTCCCTGAAGCCTCATTCGTGGAGGATCTGGAGGCCGATTCCCTCGATCTTCTGGACGTGGTCATGGCCATCGAGGATGAGACCGGGACCACCGTGCCGGACGAGCAGCTGGCTTCTCTCAAGACCGTGGGAGACGCCATTGAACTTCTGAAAAACCTGTAAGCAGCGGACAGACCGTCTCCGGCTTGGACCGGAGGCGGTCGCCTTGCGCGGTGCGTCCGGCATCTGCCGGTGCACGGCCGGAGCAGATCAATGACAGAAAACCATCAGGAGCTGGAGGAGCGCATCGGCTATGCGTTCCGGAATCCGGAACTTCTGCACACGGCGCTCATCCACAGTTCCTACGTGAACGAGCACGGTCTGACGCGCCTTGAGTGCAACGAGCGCCTGGAATTCCTGGGCGACGCGGTGCTGGAGCTCCTCTCCAGTGAACATCTCTTTTTTGCCCTCCCCGATTCCCCGGAGGGACAGCTGACCACGCGGCGCGCGTCCATGGTGTGCGAGCCGACGCTGGCCATCTGTGCCTCGCGCATCGGGCTGGGTGACTTCCTGTATCTGGGAAAGGGCGAAGAGGCCGGAGGCGGCCGCACCCGGGCATCCATCACGTCAGACGCCCTGGAGGCCCTCATCGGCGCCGTCTATCTGGACGGCGGCTTTTCCCGGGCAAAGGAGGTCGTGGAGCGGCTGGTCCTCACCGGCATAGAGGAGGCGGAACTCTTCCGTGACTCCAAGACGCGTCTGCAGGAGTATGCGCAGGCCCGCGGGCTGGAACTGACCTACCGCATCGTTTCGGTGACCGGTCCCGCCCACCACACCGTTTACACGGCCGAGGCCCTGCTCTCCGGCAATATCGTCGGAGCCGGCGAGGGCTCGTCCAAGAAGAACGCGGAACAGCAGGCCGCCTTTGAGGCCCTCAAGAAACTGAAAGAACAGGATACCTGAACATGTATCTGAAATCCATCGAAATGCAGGGCTTCAAGTCCTTCGCCCAGAAGATCGTCCTGGAGTTCAAGAGCGGCGTGACCGGCATCGTCGGTCCCAACGGCTCCGGCAAAAGCAACGTGGCCGACGCCGTGCGCTGGGTGCTCGGAGAACAGAGCGCCAAACAGCTGCGCTCCTCCAACATGCAGGACGTCATCTTCGCCGGGACGCAGAGCCGCAAGCCGGTCAGCTTCGCCAGCGTGGTCATCACCTTCGACAATACGGACCGCACCCTGGCCTACGACGCGGATGAGGTCGTGGTCGCGCGGCGCGTGTTCCGCTCGGGCGAGAGCGAGTACCAGCTGGGCGGCTCCACCTGCCGTCTGCGCGACATCCTGGAGCTTTTTTACGACACCGGCATCGGCAAGGAGGGCTACTCCATCATCGGGCAGGGACAGATCGACCGGATCCTGTCGACCAAGCCCGAGGAGAGGCGGGAACTCTTTGACGAGGCCGCCGGCATCGTCAAATACAAGAAGCGCAAGATCGTAGCGGAGCGCAAGCTCGAGAAGGAGAACGAGAGCCTGGTGCGCGTGAGCGACATCCTGGGCGAGCTCGGGCGCCAGGTCGGGCCGCTGGAGCGGCAGGCGGAAAAGGCCAAAGAGTACCTGTCCCTCAAAGAAGAACTCAAGCTCTTCGAGGTCAACCAGTTCCTGCTCTCGCAGGAGCGCCGCGCGAAGGCCCTGGAGGAGATCGCAGGCAATCTGAAGATCGCGTCCGAGGACCTGGCCGGCGTGCGCATGGAGACCGAGGTCCTGCGCCGTCAGCACGAGCAGCTGGACGAGGAGCGCCAGGAACTGGACGAAGTCCTCGCGCAGCAGAGAGAGACCCTGCACACCCTGTCGGTCCGCAAGGAGGCCGCGGAGGGCCAGATCGGCGTGCTCCGCGCCCGCATCGAGACCGAGGAGATGAGCCGGGCCCACTACGAGAGCCGCCGCGCCGCGATCGCGGAGGAGGCGGAGGAGAGGAACCGCGCCAAGGCCGCCCTGAACGAAGAACAGACCAACTTAAACCGCGCGCTGGAGGAACTGGAGGAGGAGAGCATCGACGCCGACAGCAAGGTCCGCGCCGCGGAGGAAAAGATCGCCTCCCTGGAGGAACTGATCCGCACCTCCCGCGAATCGATGCTGTCCGCGATCCAGGGCCAGGCCGACCTGCGCACCCAGCGTCAGCATTACGAGACGCTGATGGAGCAGAGCCGTCTGCGCCAGAGCGAGCTGTCCGGACGGATACTGCGCCGCGCCGCGGAGGAGGAGGCCCTGCGGGGCCGCATCGCAGAGCTGGAAGAGGCCATCGCCGGTCTGGACCGCGACGGCGCCGCCCTGTACGAGCGCCTGGACGGCGGCCGCGCCGAGGCGGAACAGATCCGCGAGGCCCTGGCTGCCGGAGAAAAGGAGGCGGAGGCCTCCCTGCAGGAGCATCACCGCATCCGGGCGCGCCTCGAGAGCCTGGTCAACCTGGCCGAGCGCTACGAGGGCTACGGCGGCAGCGTCCGCGCCGTCATGGAGGAGAAGGGCCGTCTGCGCGGAATCGTCGGCGTAGTGGCGGACCTTGTCAAGACGGATCAGAAATACGAGACCGCGATCGAGACTGCCCTGGGCGGCGCTCTCCAGAACGTGGTCACGGAGACGGAAGCGGATGCGAAGCGCGCCATCGCCTTCCTGAAGGAGGAGAGGCGCGGCCGCGCGACCTTCCTGCCGCTGGATGCCGCGCGTGAAAACCGGCCCTTCCCCCGCACGGAGGCCCTGAAGGAAGAGGGCGTTCTCGGGACGGCGGATTCGCTGGTGCGCTGCGACAAAAACATGACGGACATCGTCCGTTCGCTCCTGGGCCGCACGGCCGTGGTGCGCGACATGGACCGCGCCCTGGCCATCGCCCGCAAATACAGCTACGGTTTCCGCATGGTCACCCTGGAGGGAGAACTGCTCCAGCCGGGCGGCTCGATCACCGGAGGCGCGTATAAGAACAATTCGAACCTGCTGGGCCGCCGCCGTGAGATCGCGGAACTGACGAAGAGAAGCGAGGAGACAGAGGCTGCCCTGACGGCGGTGCGCGCCGCGCAGGAGAAGCGCGAGGAGACCCTCGCCGCCCTCGCTGCGCAGGAGGAGGAGATCCGGGCTGCGCTGCAGGAGAAGCAGATCGAGAAGAACACCCGCGTCATGGAAAAGTCCCAGGCGGAGGAACAGCTGGAAGGGCTGCTTTCGCGGGACCGCGACACGGATGTGGAAAACCGGGAGATCACGGAGCAGCTTGCCCGCATGCGCGAACAGGAGGAGGAACTCCTGCGCAGGACCGGGGAACTGGCCGGAGCGCAGCAGGCGCACGAGGAAGCCTCCGCGCAGGCGGAGAGCGATTTGGCTGCGGTGCGTGAGGAGCGCGAGGAAGTGACCCGCGCGCAGGCCGAGGTCCGCGCCAGGCTGGGAGGAATGTACTCCCGCATGGACTCTTTGAACGAAAACCTGGACCGCATCGCCCAGGAGGAGAAGAAGGTCGAGGAGGAACTCGCTGTTATCGGCAGCGGGAGCGAGAGCTCCCAGGCCTCCGGCGCCGCGCTGGAGGAAGAGATCGGGCGCTGCAGGACGCAGATCGAGACCGCGGAGGACTCCATCGCCCAGCTGACAGCCCTGATCGCGCGCAACGAGGAAAAGCGCCAGAACCGCCTCGCGGAGCAGAAGGAGATCTTCGGGCGCCGCGACGCCTCCATGGAGCGCCAGACGACTCTGGAAAAGGAGGTCTACCGCCTCGAGACCCAGAAGGAGCGCGAGGAGGAGGCCGCGGAGCGCCAGGCTGCCTACCTGTTCGAGGAGTATCAGCTCACCCCTTCCGAGGCCCGGTCCCTGAAGAAAGAAGATTTCACCTTGAGCCAGGTGAGCGCGCGCGTCTCCTCTCTCAAGAATTCGATCCGCGCCCTCGGCAACGTCAACGTGAACGCCATCGAGGAGTACCGCGAGACGTCGGAGCGCTACGAATTCCTGAAGAACCAGCACGACGACCTGGTCAAGGCGACCGACAGCCTGCGCGAGGTCATCCACGGGCTGGAGGAAGGCATGCGCAAGCAGTTCCTCGAAAAGTTTGCGGAAATTCAGAAGGAGTTCAACGTTGTCTTCGGAGAGCTTTTCGGAGGCGGACAGGGAAGCCTGGAACTGATGGACGACGGCGACGTACTGACCGCGGGCGTGTCCATCATCGCGCAGCCGCCGGGAAAGAAATTGCAGAACATGATGCAGCTGTCGGGCGGAGAAAAGGCCCTGACGGCCATCAGCCTGCTGTTTGCCATCCAGAGACTGAAGCCGTCCCCGTTCTGTCTGCTCGACGAGATCGAGGCGGCTCTGGACGACGTCAACGTCAATCGTTTTGCCCACTACCTGAACCAGCTCAAGGAGAAGATCCAGTTCATCGTGATCACGCATCGCCGCGGCACCATGACCATCGCGGACCGGCTCTACGGCATCACCATGCAGGAGAAGGGCGTCAGCAGTCTGGTCAGCGTGGACCTGACCGATGCGGAGGAATAAGGCATGGGTTTTTTCGGTAAACTGTTCAGCTCCCTCGCGGATGCGTTTTCGCAGATCGACGACGAGTTCTACGACGAACTCGAGGAGCAGATGATTTTGGGAGACGTGGGCGTGGAGACCTCGGAGAGAATCATCGAGGAACTGCGCACCAAGGTCTTCGACCGCCGCATCATGCGCACGAGCGACTGCCGCGAGCTCCTCAAGGAGGCAGTGCGCGAGCAGATGCAGCCCGACGAGCACGCATACGATTTCGAGAACGAGCGCAGCGTGGTGCTGGTCATCGGCGTGAACGGCGTCGGGAAGACCACCAGCGTCGGGAAGATGGCCGCGATGTACAAAAACGAGGGCAAGCGCGTGCTGATGTGTGCGGCCGATACCTTCCGCGCGGCAGCCATCGAGCAGCTCACGGAGTGGAGCCGCCGTGCCGGCGTGGAACTGATCGCCCAGAGCGAGGGATCCGATCCCGCAGCCGTGGTCTTCGACGCGGCCCGCGCCGCGGCATCCAGGCGCACGGACATCCTGCTGGTAGACACCGCGGGACGCCTGCACAACAAGAAGAACCTGATGGAGGAACTGGCCAAGATCGACCGCATCCTTGCGAAGGAGTATGAGGGCGCACGCCGCGAGACCCTGATCGTGCTGGACGCCACCACCGGCCAGAACGCCATGTCGCAGGCCCGCCAGTTCATGGAGGCGGCCGACGTGACCGGCGTCATCCTGACCAAGATGGACGGGAGTGCGAAGGGCGGGATCGCCGTGGCGATCCAGGCCGAGCTGGGGCTTCCGGTCAAGTTTGTGGGCACCGGCGAAAAACTGGCAGATCTGAAGCGCTTCGATCCGCAGGAATACGTGGAAACGCTGTTCGCGGCGGACGAGGCGTAAGGCAGGAGCAGGAAAGATTATTCGGAAACATTGCGGGCCCGGCACAGGCCGCGGGAGACCTTCTGACAGAAAGGCTGCTGCGGAAGCGGTTTCGGGATGCAGGAGATAAGAGATGGATGAGAAGGCAGCGGTCCTGACAATGGAACAGTTTGAGGAGGCGGAAGACCTCGCGAAGCGCCACCTCCTTCAGACGAGACTGATCTACAGCGAATACTACAGCGAGCTCACGGGCAACAAGGTGTACTTCAAGCCCGAGAACATGCAGGCCACCGGCGCCTACAAGGTGCGCGGCGCCCTGTATGAGGTCGCAAAGCTCACGCCAGAGCAGCGCGCGGTGGGAATCGTCGTTGCGTCGACCGGGAACTTTGCCCTGGGCGTCGCTTTCGCGGCGCGCATTTTCAAGGCGAAGGTCACCGTGGTGATGCCGTATGTGACGCCTTTCACGCGCGTCAACCACACGCGCGACATGGGGGCGGAGGTCATTCTGGAGGGGCAGGATTACGCGCAGGCCAAGGCATATGCCATTCAGATGGCGGAAGAACGCGGCATGACCTATGTTCAGGCCTTTGACGCGCCCCGCGTCGCGGCCGGTCACGGCAGCATCGCGCTGGAGATCTTCCAGGAGCTCCCCACCGTCGACGTGATGATCGTGCCGGTGGACGGCGGCGGGATCACGGCGGGCGTCGCTGTCCTGGCCAAGATGCTCAATCCGAACATCAGCGTAATAGCGGCGGAGCCCGCAGGCGCGAACTTCCTTGAAGAGAGTATGCGCGCCGGGCGTCCCGTGGAGATACCGCGGGTCAACACCATTGCGGACGGCGCCGCTCTGCGCGCCCCCGGAAAGAGCCTCTTCCCGCTCATTCAGCAGTATGTGGATAAGGTCATCACCGTGGAGGACGAGGAACTGATCGTCGCCTTCCTGGATATGCTGGAGAACCACAAGATGGTGGTCGAGAACGGCGGGCTCGTGGCCGCTGCCGCCCTGCGCCATCTGGACCTTGAGGGCAAGAAGATCGTTGCCGTCCTGGGCGCCGGCAACATGGATATGATCACCATGGCTTCCATCGTGCAGCACGGCCTGATCCTGCGCGACCGCATCTTCACCGTGTCCGTGCTTCTTCCGGACAAGCCCGGAGAACTCGCCAACGTCGCAGCCCTCGTGGCGCAGGAGCAGGGCAACGTCATCAAACTGGAGCATAACCAGTTCGTGAGCATCAACCGCGACGCCGCGGTGGAACTGCGCATCACCATCGAGGGCGACGGCCCCGAGCACAAGACGCAGCTGGTGCGCGCCCTGGCCGAAAAGGGCTACCGCCCGAAGATCGTGCCCCTGTCGGGCGCCTTCCTGTAACTGCGGCGGAGGGCATTTGCGCTGCGTGCAGGACGAATCGGAGAAAGACCCTCAGCACACGTCCCGGTATCACGGTACAGAAAAACCCGCAGGAATTTCCGGAAGGAATGTTCCTGCGGGTCTGCATTTTTCTCGGATCAGGACACGAATGAGCCGCCCGTCGGCCATGACCCGGTCAGGGGCGATGCGGACAAATCGTCTGAATAAGCGCGGGAGCCGGATCGGAGGACAGTCACTGGAACAGCTGTCCGGGGAGCTTCAGCTTCTGCTTCGGAGGAAACTCCCGGTCGAAGGCCTCCACGTCGGCATCGTCCACATAGTATCCCTGCGGCGTCTGATACACGCCGGTTACGCCGGCCAGGTACCCGGGGACGAGTTCGCGGCAGAGGAAGAAGGAATCGTCCGCACCCTCGGGAAGGTCGTGGTAGCGGATCCCGAACTTCCGGGCATAGTCGAAGCCGCAGGTGCTGTAGAAATCGATGTTTCCCTCAAAGAGGACGGCTCCGTATCCGAGGGCGGCAGCCTCTTTCAGGGAATAGTCCAGAAGTATTTTTCCGTATCCCTGTCTCTTCAGGTCGTTCGCGATGCAGATCGGGCCCATCGTGAGGACGTCCACGGCATTTCCTGCGTCGGCTTCGATGACGGTCTTCATAAACATGTTCTGGCCGATCAGCCGGCCGTCCTGCTCCATGACGAAGTCCAGTTCAGGAATAAAAGCGGGGTCGTTTCTCAGAACGTGAATGACGTAGTGCTCCGAGCAGCCGGGGCGGTATACGTTCCAGAAGGAATCGCGGACCAGGGTCTCGACCGCGCGGTAGTCTTCGGGCAGTTCGTGACGAATCACAAAGGTTTTCGTACTCATGGTGAAACTCCTTGAAACTGATGAGACTAAAGGGACAGAAGGCTGTTTGCGCTTTTCCGGCGCCATTAGGACTGCAGGCTTTGCCGATGGAATGCGGCGCAGGACGAAAGCGCATGACAGAGGATCCGGTTCTGAGGCCGCACCTCAGGTCTTCGGCTCCTCCCTGCCGGGCAGTCCCGGCGTGACGGTCATGGAATAGTTGGTGTGGTAGATGACGTACCCGGGCCTCGCGCCCGGGACTTTTTTGACTTCCTTGCGCAGAACGTAGTCCACGTCCGCCTTGGCGGAGCCGCGCAGTTTTGAGAACCAGGCGGCCAGGGCGGCGGCCTCCTCCATGGCCGCGTCGGAGACCTCGCGGCCGGCCGACCGCAGGATCACGTGGGAGCCGGGCACGCCCTTCGCGTGGAACCACCAGTCGGAAGGGGAGGAGAGCCGGAAGGTGACCTCCTCGTTCTGGAGGTTGTTCTTGCCGACCAGGAGCTCGAAGCCGTCCGAGGTCTTGAAGGAGAGAGGCCTGGGCTTGAGGGCCTTCTCTTTTTTGCCGGAGGCCGTGCGTTTGGCGTAGCCCGAGGCGACGAGCTCTTCGCGGATCTCTTTGAGGTCCTGTTCGGTCTCGGCCAGAGAGAGCGAGGTGAGGATGGAATCCAGGTGTTCGGCCTGGGCCTCGGACTCCGCAAGCTGCTGCGTGAGGGCGTCGAAGGTGCGCTTCTGCTTCTGGTAGCGGGCAAAGAAACGCGCGGCGTTCTCGTTCGCGGAGAGGGTGGGATCCAGCGGGATGGTGACGTCCTTCCCGGTGTTGTAGTCGTTTAAGGTGACGGATGAGGCGCCGGCCGGGACTTCATGGGCGTAGGCGGTCAGGAGCTCGCCCCGCAGTCGGTCCTTTTCGCGGCTCTCGGTGTCGGCCATCTGCTTGCGCTGCAGGTCGAGCTTGCGCACGACGCGGCTCTGGGCGGTCTCCGCGAGGTGTCGCAGGTCCGCGGAGCGCTGGCGGATGCGGGCCGTCTCGTCTTTTTCTGCATAGTAGGTCTCGAGGAGCGCGCTCGGGGAGGCAAAGGGCCTCTCAGAGCGGTCCGGCGCGGCCAGGAAGGCGGTCATGTGCAGGGCGGAAAGCCCCGCGGGAACGCCTCTCTCCAGCTGCATGGCGGAGTGAAAGATCCCGGCGCGCACGTCGGACGCCGCGGCCAGAAAAACGCCGGCGAGCCGGTCCACCTCTTCCGGAGAGAGAGCATTCCCGGGGCGGGCGCTTTCCAGATCAGCGCGGAAGCAGAGTTCCTCCGCGGCCTGGGTGCTCATGCCGGCGTAGGACATCAGCGCGAAGCGCAGGTCTCTCGCACCGGAGAGCACGGCAATAAAACCCTCGCGCGTCTCCGCGAGGGGATCGAGTTTTTCCAGGGATTCGGGCAGGAAATAGGGGCGGCCGGGCAGGACCTCACGCAGAGAACTCACGTTGCCCGGGACGCGCCGCATGGCGTCGATGATGGCGCCGTCCTGCCGCACGAAAATGAGGTTGGAATGCTTGCCCATGATCTCGAGGATCAGGGTGTTTTCCTCGATATCGCCCAGCTCGTTTCGATGGGAGATCACGATGCGCAGGATGCGCTCGAGCGAGGGCTGCTCGATCCGCTGGATCCGTCCTCCCGTCAGATGCTTGCGAAGAAGCATGCAGAAGGCGGGCGCCGAGGCCGGGCTCACGAAGTCCCGTTCGGTCAGGCAGGCCAGGGGAAGGGCAGGGGAGCAGGAGAGCAGCAGGCGCCTCTGACCGGTCTGCGTGCGCACCGTCAGGACGATGGCGTCCCGCTCCGGCTGGGTGACCTTGTTCACGCGCCCGTCTGCCAGAATCTGTTGAAATTCCGCGGCCAGAGCCGCTGTCAAAAAACCGTCGAAAGCCACGATCACCGGCCTCCTTTCGGGCATATGATACCATATTCGCGCCTTGACTTGCAATGCCCGATAATCTATAATATACGGGAGTATTTTTGTGCAGATGTTTCTGCTCATTCTGTTACTGGGGGTCCCATGAGAAGCATGACTGGATTCGGCCGCGCGGAGGCGGCCGACGGCAACTGCCGCATCACGGCGGAGGTGCGCGGCGTCAATCACCGCTACCTCGATCTGGGCATCAAACTTCCCCGCCGGCTCCTCGCCTTCGAGGGCGACGTGCGCGGCTGGGTCAAGGAGAGCGTCCGGCGCGGCAAGGTGGATATTTACGTCTCCATCGAGGAACTCGAGGGAGAGAGCGTCAAGGTGGTCTATCACCGCGCGCTGGCACAGCAGTACACCCAGGCCCTGCACGACATGGCGCAGGATTTCGGCCTGAACGAGGGCACGGACGTGATGTCCCTGGCCCGCCTGCCTGAGGTGCTCACCATGGACCGAGCGGAGGAAGACGAAGACGCCCTCCGTGCCCTCCTGAAGGAGGCCGTCTCCGGCGCCCTGGCCGGATTTGTGGCCGCCCGCGAGCGTGAGGGAGACGCCCTGGTGGCGGACCTTACGGACAAGCTAGCGCAGCTCGAATCCATGGTGGATGCCGTGGAGGAGCGCGCCCCCGGAATCGTGGAGGACTACCGCGCCAGGCTTCTCGCCAAGGTGCAGGAGATCCTGGCGGACCGCGCCGCGGACGAAGCCCGCATCCTGACGGAGGTCACCCTCTTTGCGGACCGCGTCTGCACGGATGAGGAGACGGTGCGTCTGCGCACCCACATCCGCAGCATGCGCGCGGAACTGGCAAAGACGGACGAGGTCGGCCGCAAGCTCGACTTCATCGCCCAGGAGATGAACCGCGAGGCCAACACCACCCTGAGCAAGTCCAACGATATCGCCACGTCGCAGATCGCGGTGGATATGAAGACCTGCATCGAGAAGATTCGCGAGCAGGTCCAGAACATCGAATAGGAGGCAGGCATGCAGGGGGCACTGGTCGTCGTCAGCGGCTTTTCCGGCACCGGAAAGGGCACTGTCATCCGCAGGCTGCTGGAGACCCGCGGCGGTTACTGTCTCTCGGTCTCCGTGACCACCCGCGCCCCGCGCGAGGGCGAGGTCCACGGCAGAGAGTACTTCTTTATCACCCGGGACGAGTTCCAGAACATGATCGAAAATGACGAGCTCCTGGAGTATGCCACCTATGTGGACAACTCCTACGGCACGCCGGAGTCCTTTGTGCGGGAGAAGACGCAGGAGGGAATGAACGTCCTTCTGGAGATCGAGATCCAGGGGGCACTCAAGGTCAAGGCAAAACACCCCGAGGCCCTGCTCGTCTTCCTGATCCCGCCGTCCGCGGCGGAGCTCGAAAAGCGCCTGACCGGACGCGGCACGGAGGATGCCGCCACCGTCAGGAAGCGCCTCTCTCGCGCGGCGGAGGAGGCGGACGTGGTGGGCGCTTACGATTACGTCCTCATCAACGACGATCTCGACACCTGCGTGGAAGAACTCGATACCCTGGTGAAGATCCAGAAATGCCGTCAGTTCCAGATGGCGGACAAAGTTTCAGAAATCAAACGGGACCTGAAGGCCCTGATCGGAGGAAAAACGTTATGATGATTCATCCCTCTTACAAAGAACTGATCGACGCGGTCAACGCGGATGTTCCGGAGAATGAAGAGCCCCTCGTGCACAGCCGCTACTCCATCGTGATCGGCACGGCCAAGCGCGCGCGCCAGCTCGTGGACGGCGCGGAGCCCCTGACGGACAATCCCAGCATCAAGCCCCTGAGCACCGCTGTGGAAGAGATGTGGGAAGGCAAGGTCAAGGTCCTGGGCGAGAACGATCCCGATCAGGAATGAAGATACATTTTATTTCGCTCGGCTGCGACAAAAACCTGACCGATTCCGAGAAGATGCTGGCCCTGCTGGCCGGCGCCGGCCACGTCATCACGGATGACCCCGCGGAGGCGGAGTGCATCATCGTGAACACCTGCTGCTTCATCGGTGACGCGAAGGAAGAGAGCATTTTCACGCTTCTGGAGGCCGCGGAGCAGAAGAAGACCGGAAAATGCCGGCTGCTGCTGGCGGGCGGATGCCTGGCCCAGCGCTACCAGGAGGATTTCTTCGAAGAGATCCCCGAGGTGGACGGCATTCTCGGCACCAACAGCTTCGACCGGATTCTGGACCTTCTGGCGGAAGCCGAGGAGCATCCGCACACGAAGATTCTGCGTCCGCTGACCGGCCATCCGAATCTCACGGAGCGCCTGGTCACCACCGGCGGCCACTACGCGCATCTCAAGATCGCGGAGGGCTGCGACAAGAACTGCACCTACTGCGTCATCCCCTCGGTGCGCGGCGCCTACCGCTCCCGCCCGATGGAAGAACTTCTGGAGGAGGCGCGGGCCCTCGCAGAGGGCGGCGTCCGGGAACTCATCCTGGTCGCGCAGGAAACGACCCTGTACGGGAAGGACCTGTACGGAGAAAAACGCCTCCCGGAGCTTCTGGAGGCCCTGAGCGAGATCCCGGAAATCGAGTGGATCCGCCTGCAGTACTGCTACCCGGAGGAGATCACCCCGGAGCTCATCGGCGCGGTCAGAGACCTCCCCAAGGTCTGCAAGTACCTGGATATCCCGATCCAGTCGGGGAGCGACCGCATCTTAAAGCGCATGGGGCGGCGGACCGATTCCGCGCATATCCGCGCGATCGTCGCCCGCCTGCGGGAGGAGATCCCGGAGATCGCTCTGCGCACCACGCTGATCAGCGGCTTCCCCGGAGAGACGCCGGAGGACCATCAGCAGACGATGCAGCTTGTGGCGGACCTCGCCTTTGACCGCCTGGGCGTCTTCCCGTATTCGCGGGAGGAAGAGACGCCCGCGGCGCAGATGGAGGACCAGATCGAGGAAAGCGTCAAGCAGGCCCGTGCGGATGAGATCATGGCCCTCCAGGAGGAGATCGCGGACGAGAAGGCGCAGGAGCTCATCGGCTGCGAACTCCGCGTGGTCGTCGAGGGCAAAGTGGCGGACGAGGACGCCTACGTCGCCCGCAGCTACATGGACGCCCCGGACGTGGACGGCTACGTGTTTATCCAGACGGACCGCGACCTGATGAGCGGAGATTTTGTGGACGTCGTCATCACCGACGCGGAAGCGTATGACCTCATAGGAGAACTGACGGATGAAGATGAACCTGCCGAATAAACTGACGATGCTGCGCGTCTTCATGATCCCGTTTTTCGTCCTGTTCATGCTCACGAATCTGGGCGGGGCGCTGGGACCCTGGATCTCGCTTCTTCTCTTTGCGCTCGCGTCCCTGACGGACATGCTGGACGGGAAGATCGCGCGCAAGTACAACCTCATCACCAATTTCGGCAAATTCATGGATCCGCTGGCGGACAAACTCCTGGTCTGCTCCGCCCTGATCTGTCTGACGGCGATGGGCCGCATCCCGGCCTGGGTCGTCATCGTGATCATCAGCCGTGAATTCATCATCAGCGGCTTCCGCCTCGTGGCGGCGGACCGCGGCATCGTGATCGCGGCCAGCTACTGGGGCAAGACCAAAACGGTCAGCCAGATGATCCTCATCATGCTGATGATCCTGCATTTCAACAACCCGGTGTGGCGCATCCTGGAGACCGTGTTCCTGGTCCTGGCGACGGCGCTCACCATCATCTCTCTGGTGGATTACCTGTACAAGAACAAGGACGTCCTGAAAGAGGAGGAAGCATGACGGAAGCACTGGCCGCGCGGGCGCTGGAAGAGGAGCTGGTGGGACTGCTCCTGGAGAAGCATCTGACTATATCGACGGCGGAATCCTGCACCGGCGGGATGGTGGCGTCGCGCCTCGTCAACGTGCCGGGCGTGTCGGAGTGCTTCCGGGAGGGGTTTGTCACCTACTCGAACAAGGCCAAGCGCAAGTATCTCGATGTGGCAAAAACCACGCTTAAAAAATTCGGCGCTGTCAGCAAGGAGACAGCGAAGGAGATGGCACGCGGCGGCATGTTTGCGGCGGACAGCGACATCTGCGTCGCGGTCACGGGCATCGCCGGTCCCGACGGCGGCACGGATGACAAGCCCGTCGGCCTGGTCTTTATCGGCTGCTCCACAGCGGATAAGGTGAGCACCTCGCGGTATCTGTTTGCGGGGGACCGGTTTGCGGTGCGCGCGCAGGCAGCGGAGAAGGCACTGGAAATGGCTCTGGAAGCGGCAAGGAGCCTCAAGGCAAAGAAGGATTAATGCGATGGAATGGGGCCGGAGAGTCTGGTACTCGGAAAAAGCGCAGAAGAATCGGGACAGGATCATGACCGCCGTGGAGCAGCAGGAGGCTGTCCCCGGCGTGTATCTGGTCACGCTTCCGGTCACGGACGACGGACAGCTGGAGGTCTATCCCTCCTGGATGCCCGCGCAGCGCTTTGAGCTCTATCGGTCGATGTGCGTGGTCGGCGTCGCGGCCGGCTACGACGACGCGAAGGAACTGGTGCGCCGGATGGTCGAAGACCTCGTGAAGGAGACCGGAGACGCATCGCATCTGGCGGAGGCGCTAAGGTAAGACGATGGCAATACTGCTGGGAATACTCAAATGGATCGGGATCATCCTGCTGGCCATTCTGGTGCTGATCCTTCTGATCATTATCTTCGTGCTGGCGAGCCGGCTGAAGTATGACGTGAAGGGCAGCTACTACGGAGAGCAGCCGAACGGGGAGATCAAGGTGAGCTACCTGTGCTCCCTGCTCCGCGTGCGCGCCGCGGTCACGGACTGGGTGCTGGATCTCAAGGTCCGCGTGTTCGGGATCCCCGTCGTGAAGAAGCAGCAGAGGCTGCGCGGAGAAGAGGCCCCTTCGGAAGAAGCCGAAATTCCCGCGATCTCTGCGGCCGCGGCGGAACCGGAGGCGGCGCCGTTCTTGTCTGCGCCAGCGCCCGAATCGGTGCCCGTGACGCCTCCGGAGAAACCGGCCGCCGCGGCATCGGCGCCGGAGGTGCACAGCAGCGCACCGGTGCAGGAGAAGCCGAAGCCTGAAAAGAAGAAAGCAAAGAAGCCCGCGCCCGCTCCGGAGCCTGTGCCGGCGCCTGAACCGGAACCGGAACCTGCGGAGGAAGCGGGAGAGAAGAAAGACCTCTGGGACAAGGTCTCCGACCTGATCGACAAAAAGGACGAGGCCTACGATATCCTGGACGATGACGACAACCGCGAACTCATCGCCCTGATTCTGCGCCAGATCGGAAAGATCATCAAACACGTCCTGCCGCGCAGCTACAGCGCGAACGTGCGCTTCGGCATGGAAGACCCGGCCAAGACCGGTCAGATCCTCGCCATCGCCTCGGCCCTGTATCCGGTGTACGCCGGAAACGCCCGCGTGCAGGCGGATTTCGAGCAGAAGGTCCTGGAGGGCGATGCGGACGTGAAGGGCGGTCTGCGGCTCGGCTACATCCTGTTTGCCCTGCTGCGCATCCTTTTCAACAAGAAGGCGCGCTGGTGGATCAAAAAACTCCTGAAAAAGGACAAGAAGAAAGACGAGGCCGCGCAGGCGGCGTAAGTTCCGGCCCTCTGCGGAGAGCGTCATGCAGCTTCAGACGGGACGCCGCACGGCTCCCCTGAAATAGAAAGATCCGGGCCCCGGCCCGAAAGCGTCACCCATCACCATCTCACCCTTGGGAGAATATATCTCCGGGAGGAACACACATGGCACAGAACTCCGAACTCAAGAGCACGATGAACGAGCTGTTCCGCAGCATGGACGGCTTCATGAACTCCAAGAGCGTCATCGGCGAGCCGATCCACGTGGACGGCGCCACGATCCTTCCGATCGTGGACGTGTCCTTCGGCTGCGGCGCCGGTTCCAGCGCCCGCGACCGCAAGGACGGCGCGATGGGCGGTCTGACCGGCAAGGTCGGCGCCAGCGCGGTCCTGGTCATCGAGAACGGCACCGTGCGTCTGCTCAACGTCAAGAATCAGGACACCATCACCAAGATCATCGACACGGTGCCCGGTATTCTCGACCATATCAACGCGAAGAAGAACAGCACCGTGAAGGATGCGGACGTCATCCGTGCGGTCAAGGAAGAGGAAAAGTAAATGGCCATTCTGCGGCTGCTGAAGGATTCCCTTCATGCCCTCTATCTGGACGGGGGACGGCATCCGCTCGTATACCGCATTTTCGGCCTGTTTCTGCTGGTCCTTGCGGCGTACATGATCTACAGTTCCGTGCGCGCCACGCGCGGCATGAAGCCGCTCGCCCGGATTTTCACCGTGCTGTCGCGGGTCTTCTCGGTCGTTTCCTTTCTGTTTCTGGGCGTCATTCTCGTCCTGGCAGAGGAACTGGCGGGAGATGACCTTGCCGTCTACGGCAGGCGCATCTATGCGGAGCTTCTGGTCGTCGGAATCCTGTATGCGGCGCTTTACGCATTTCTTGCTTACCTTGCCGGCGACGGGACCTCGGAGGAGGAGATCGAGGAGCTGACAGAGCGGGGAAAATCGTTTCTTTCCGGCCTGGCCGTGGCTGTTCTTTCCGCCCTGTTCCTGATCTTCCCGAAGTTCCCGGCGGGACTGCGCGAGTTCGGCTTTTCGCTCTTTAAACTTAAACTCGGGGCCTGGATCTACACGTTCTACACCGCCTGGGGCATCCACGCTGCTTTTGAGCTGATAGCCTCCGTGCTGATGCTTCCGGCCGTATTTATGAACCGCGGCGGAGTAGAAGACCTGGTGGAAGACGTCTTTGACGAGGCGGAGGCGCGGGGGGACAGGCGGCGCGTGAAGAAGGCAGACAAGGCCGCCATGAAGAAAGCCATGGCCGCGAACCAGGCCGCATCGCAGAAGATCGACGCCCCGGCAGGGCCTGCGGCACAGCCTGCATCTGCTGCAAAGCCTGCGGCGCCGAACGCGGCTAAGCCTGTTGCTTCAGTTTCGTCTGTCAGACCTGCTGCGCAGCCGGCCGCGAAGCCTGCGTCTGCTGCAAAGCCTACGGCGTCCTCTGCAGTTAAGTCTGCCTCATCTTCAGCGCCTGTCAGGCCCGCAACACAGCCGGCCGCGAAACCCGCAGCTTCTGTCAAACCCGCGGCGTCGACCCCGGCAAAGCCTTCGGCACCTTCGGCAGAACGTACGGATTCTGCGAAGATCCTCGAGGAGCTTGTTGCGGTGGAAAAATCTTTGGCCGCGCAGCCTGCCGCGAAATCTGCGGCTGCGGCAAAACCCGCTGCAAAACCCGCACCCGCAGGAGCCGCGGCGCAGAGTCCGCGCGCTGCCGAGCGCCGCACAGCCTACGCGAACGCCAACGTCGCGGAGACGGTGCGCCTGGATCACCGTCAGCAGGCCGTGATGGCAGCGTGGGAGGAGCTGAAAAAGCCGTCCCACACGGACGCGGAGCGCGTTGCCTGGCTGCAGGCCCGAAACGAGGAGATGGGGATCCGCAACAAGGTCGCCCTGCTGCAGTGCGGCGTGACGGTCGTCATCAGCGACAAGGGCAGGGTCTCCTGGTAAGGGGTCCGCAAAAGCTGCCTGCTGCCACGGACCCGCCTGCATGCCTCAGGCCGCACGCTTAATTCTTTAGAAAAGATTCCCGTAAATAGTGCTTGCCAAACGTGGTTTGGTCTGCTATGATATCCGGGTGTCTATGCGCCGTAGCCCGGGAGTCGGACACTCCGACCGCTTCCTGGTTACCGGTAAGAAAAAGAAAAGGAGAAAAGACATGATCGCAAAAGAGAAGAAAGAAGCCATCATCAAAGAGTATGCCCTGAAAGAGGGAGACACCGGATCCCCCGAGGTGCAGATCGCTATCCTGTCCGCGCGCATCGCGGAGCTCACGGAGCATCTGAAGTCCAACCCGAAGGATCATCATTCCCGCCGCGGCCTGTTCCTCATGATCGGTCAGAGACGTTCCATGCTGGACTATCTGATGCGCAAGGACATCAACCGCTACCGCAGCCTGATCGAGCGTCTGGGCATCCGCAAGTAATTGAGTTTGGCAGTATTGAGGGCAGAGAGGGACTCTGCCCTCGTTTGAGTTAAAGGAAACGTAGGAAAGGGAAAAGGAAAAGAAGAAATGTTCAGAAAAAGCTATTCCATGGAACTGGCCGGACGGACCCTCACGGTGGATGTCGGCCGCGTGGCAGCACAGGCCAACGGCGCCGTGATGATGCATTACGGCGACACCGTGGTCCTCTCGACGGCCACCGCCTCTGACAAGCCCCGCGACGGCATTGATTTCTTCCCGCTCAGCGTAGAGTATCAGGAAAAGATGTACGCCGTCGGAAAGATCCCCGGAGGTTTCAACAAGCGCGAGGGAAAGAACACTGAAAACGCGACGCTGACCTGCCGTGTCATCGACCGTCCCATGCGCCCGCTGTTCCCGAAGGATTACCGCAACGACGTCACGCTGGAGAACCTCGTTCTCTGCGTGGATCAGGATGCCAGCCCCGAGCTGACCGCCATGCTGGGCAGCGCCATCGCCGTCTCCATCTCCGATATCCCGTTTGCCGGCCCCATCGCCGCGACGCAGGTCGGCCTTGTGAACGGTGAGTTCGTCTTCAACCCCACAGCGGAGCAGCGCGCCGCCTCCGACCTGGCCCTCACCGTGGCTTCCACCCGTGAGAAGGTCATCATGATCGAGGCCGGTGCGAAGGAAGTCAAGGACGAGGTCATGGTGGACGCCATCTATGCGGCCCACGATCTCAACCAGAAGATCATCGCCTTCATCGACACCATCGTCGCCGAGCAGGGCAAGCCCAAGCATGACTACCAGAAGTTCATCATTCCGGAAGAGCTCTGGGACGACATGAAGGCCGCCTTCACGCCCGAGCAGATGGAAGAGGCTGTGTTCACCGACGACAAGAAGGTCCGCGACGAGAACATGCGCGCCGTCAAGGATATGCTCGCCCAGCGCTGGGAGGGCAACGAGGAGTGGCTGCGCCTTCTTGAAGAGGCCGTCTATCAGTACCAGAAGAAGACCGTCCGCAAGATGATTCTCAAGGATCACAAGCGCCCCGACGGCCGCCGTCTGGACCAGATCCGTCCGCTGGCTGCGGAAGTGGATCTGTTCCCCCGCACGCACGGCAGCGCGATGTTCACCCGCGGTCAGACGCAGATCTGCTCCGTGACCACCCTGGCCCCTCTGTCCGAGGCCCAGAGACTGGACGGCCTGGATCTCGCCGCCACCGGCAAGCGCTACATGCATCACTACAACTTCCCGAGCTACTCCGTCGGTGAGACCCGTCCGTCCCGCGGACCGGGACGCCGCGAGATCGGTCACGGCGCTCTGGCCGAGCGCGCCCTGGTGCCGGTGCTTCCGAGCACGGAGGACTTCCCCTACGCGATCCGCGTCGTGTCGGAGACCTTTGAGTCCAACGGTTCCACCTCCATGGCTTCGACCTGCGCGTCCTGCATGTCCCTGATGGCTGCCGGCGTGCCGATTAAAAAGATGGTGGGCGGCATCTCCATCGGCCTTGTGACCGGTGATACCGATGCGGACCACGTCCTCCTGACCGATATCCAGGGTCTGGAAGACTTCTTCGGCGATATGGACTTCAAGGTGACCGGCACCCATGACGGCATCACCGCGATCCAGATGGATATCAAGATCCACGGCCTGACCCGCGAGATCGTGGCCGGCGCCATCGTCCGCGCCCACGAGGCCCGCATCTTCATCATGGACGGCGTCATGAAGAACGCCATCGCCGAGCCTCGCAAGGAGCTGTCTCCGTACGCGCCCAAGATCGAGACCATCATGATCGATCCTCAGAAGATCGGCGACGTGGTCGGCAAGCAGGGCAAGGTCATCAACCGCATCATCGAAGAGACCGGCGTGAAGATCGACATCGAGGACGACGGTTCCGTCTCGGTCTGCGGCACGGATCCCGCGATGATGGCCAAGGCCATTCAGATCATCAAGAACATCGTGACCGACCCCGAGCCCGGCATGGTCTACACCGGCAAGGTCGTCCGCATCATGAACTTCGGCGCTTTCGTGGAACTGGCCCCCAACAAGGACGGCCTGGTGCATATCTCCAAGATGCGCAAGGAGCGCGTGAACAAGGTCGAGGATGTGGTCAATATCGGCGATGAGGTGACCGTCAAGGTCATCGAGATCGACCGCATGGGCCGCATCAACCTGACCATGAAGGACATCTGATCCTTCGGCAGAATAAAACAGAATCGAAGGAGGCGCCCCGCAGGGAGGCGCCTCCTTTTGCTTTTGAGGATGGAAGGCCGCGGCGCCGCGCGTTTACGCATCCCCGCAAAAACGGAAAACAAAAAAGAGGCGGAAAACCGCCTCTTCGCGCGTCTGGCAAGATTCGAACTTGTGACACCTGGCTCCGGAGGCCAGTGCTCTATCCCCTGAGCTACAGACGCATCCATTACACTATACTTCAAACGCGGAAAAGTTTCAAGTGGGAATGCGCAGAAAGCCTCTTTCCGGAGGAGAATTCGTCGGGACATGCGCGGGAAATGCGGGACCTATGCGGACGGCATTCCTGACCCCTTCCGTTCGTTTAGATATTCTTCACAAAGGTTTCACGGAATCCACAAAGGATGGGAAAGAGCTGTCCTTGATTTTTTTATGTAATTCTGATAGGATAGGCGTAACGTTTTGGAGGAATCCGTATGGAACTCAAAGGAGATAAATTCGATAAATACCGTTCCCGCGGGAAGAACAGCGCTGCCCGCGGGGGAATCACGACGGCCGGGAAGATCATCATCGCGGTTCTCGCGGTGCTGGCGGTGGTCGCTTTTGTGCTGGCCGGGATCTATTTCTTCGGAGACCGCGGCGGCAGCAATAAACCTGCCGTCACCACCACGGAAGAGGGCACGGTGGAGCCGGTGGATCCGTCCGTTCCGGACGAGACGTTCACCATGGACTTCTCCCGGTACGACCTCAAGCAGGACGCGTATCCCGAGATCACGGAGCTTTACAAGACCTACTACCAGGCCATGAAGGACCGCGATATCCAGACCCTGTCCGGCATCGTGGAGGGGTATACGTTCACGCAGGAGGAGATCGACAAGGAGAGCGAGTACATCGAGGATTACCGCAACATCTCCTGCTACACGATCGATGGCCTGCTGGACGGCACCTACGTGGTCTACGTATATCATGAGGTCAAGTTCCGCAATATCGACACCTGCGCTCCCGGCCTCTACGGCAGCTACGTCTGCACCAACGAGGACGGTCAGGTCTATATCAACGAGGGCATGGTGGAAGGCGAGGTCGCCGCGTTCATCGAGCAGATGGACAACAGCGAGGCCGTGCGCGACCTGAACGACAAGGTGGACAAGGCCCTCGAAGAGGCACAGAAGCAGGACGCCGCCCTGGACAATCTGGTACGTATGCTCAAGTCAGGCGCCAACCAGACCGAGCCCGCCGTGACGGAGCCGCAGGAGAGCCCGCAGGAGCCCGCTTCCTCTGAGCCTGCCGCGACCGAGCCGCCTGCCACCACGAAGGCTCCTGAGACAACCAAGGCTCCTGAGACCACCAAGGCCCCGGAGACCACAAAGGCTGTCAGCGCGGATACTTCGTTCGACACCGTGAACGAGACCGTCTACACGACGCAGAACATCCGCATCCGCAGCAGCATGGATCTCTCGTCGAACAGCAACATCGTTGCTACCGTCGCCGGCGGGACCGCGATCAAGCGCACCGGCATCGGCAAGAACTGGAGCCGCATCGAGTGGGAGGGCAAGACCTGCTACATCCGCGCCGGGTACCTGACCCGCGTCGCGCCGGAGACGACCTCGCAGGCTGCCGGGAACTGAGTGAAACATAAGCCGCGGGGCGGGGGAGATCCCGCCCCGGGTTTTTCCGTCCGAAGGCACGGCGCGAAAAGGAGACCGTTTTGAAAGTAAAAG
>JAFRUR010000096.1 GCA_017438775.1 Lachnospiraceae bacterium
TCCCTGAAGGGCGTCTTCTCCGGAGGCGATTCCCTGTCCATCGAGCTGAAGAAGAAGTTCGACAAGTTCCTCTATGACCATCACGCAGGGATCCAGGTACGGGAAGGCTACGGCACGACAGAGACCGTAACGGCCTGCTGCCTGACCCCGCCCCATATGTATAAGGAAGGCAGTATCGGCGTTCCCTTCCCGGATACCTACATCAAGATCGTGGAGCCGGATACGGACAGGGAGCTTCCCTACGGCGAGGAAGGCGAGATTCTGCTGGCAGGTCCCACGACGATGCTGGAGTACATGAAGCATCCGGACGAGAGCGCGAAGACGATCCGCCGTCATGCCGACGGCCTGGACTGGATCTACACCGGCGACCTGGGCTATATGGACGACGAAGGCTTCGTATACTTCCGGGGCCGCGCGAAGCGCATGATCATCTCGTCCGGCTACAATATCTATCCCGGCCAGATCGAGAACATCCTGGACGCGTACGAGAAGGTCCAGATGAGCTGCGTCATCGGCGTGCCGGATCCGCTCAAGATGCAGAAGGTCAAGGCCTTCGTCAAGCTGGCAGCCGATGTCCCCGCGAACGAGGATACCCGCGCGGAGCTTCTGGACTACTGCCGCAGGCACATCGCGAAGTACGCGATGCCGTACGACATTGAGTTCAAGGAGGACATGCCCAAGACCCTGGTCGGCAAGGTCGCCTACCGCGTCCTCGAGGAGGAGGAACTGGCCAAGCTGAAGGGCGCGCAGGCGGAGGAGGGCGCCGCGGAGGAGACTATCGCGGAGTAACGGCCCTGCGGACGGGGGAACCCGCTCCTACCAGCAAAGGCTCAGTCCGCGGAAGTGCCGTCCGCAGGGATGCTGCCTCAGACGCGGTCACTCTTTGTCAGGAAATAACAGAGAAGTCCTCTCCCGGAGGTGCCGGGGAGGACTTCTTTTTCGGCAAAGCAGCAGTTTTCACTCCGCCGCGGTATCTGGCTCCGGATAGGGATTCCTATCGCCCTGCGTTTGCGGGAACTGCTCTTCATAGGACAGGATGTAGGCCACCTGGACGTTCCCTTCCCGGGGCTCGCAGATCGCGAGAGCGCGTGCTTCGGACAGCTCCGCGACAAATTCCCAGGCCCAGCTGTGAATCTCCACCAGCTCGCCTTCCTCCAGGAGAGGCATCACCGTGTCTTCTCGGACGGGATAGGTGTAATGGATCAGGACCTCGTAATAGTGCTGGACCTGTTCCATGGTCCAGTCGCGGATGTTTTGGAACTCCTGCTCCGTGACGCCCATGGCGGCGTAAGCGTATTCGTGCGGGTCGATCCACTCGCCCGTCCAGCCCATTTTGACGATCACCCTGAGAGGGGCGCCGTCGTTTGCAGCGTAGGCTGCCCGCAGCTCGTCGGTCAGCCTGGAATCGTCCTGCAGGTGCATCGGACACTCATGCCCCGCAAACGCGTCCTCCTCCCACTGGATGGGGCCGGTCGCATACAGCTTGATTCCCTTGATCTGCTCCGGGAAACCTTCCGGAGTGAGTGCGCGGATCTGCGCCGCTGTCCCGGAAAGCACGGCTGTGCCGAAATCCCAGGTGTAATAATTCGTATAACCCGTTTCCGCATTGGTGCAGAGGACGGTAAAGCCCTTTTCCCGCATGACGTCGATCACGCTTTGTGCACCCTGAAACTTTGCGCGGTTATCGTGCAGAGCGTAAGCGAGCCAGGCCTGATACGCCTTCTTTCTGGCTTCCTGGTATTCCGTGATCCGGGTCACACGGGCGATCGCCTCCGTATCGGAGATGCCCTTTTCTGCCATCATTTCACTGACGAGTTTTTTTCGCAGCTCCCAGGAGGCGTCGTCTGCCGCGTTGTAGAGCTGATACAGCCGGGTCGATTCCATATCCTCTTCGGGGTCTTGTTCTTCCCTGGAGATGGTCACAGAAAGGACGAAGGCCAGGACATCGTCGTCCTTTGCCTCCCGGAGAGTCTGGATGAAGGCCTGGCTGGCAGTCACACGGTCCGCGATCTGGGGATCCGGTCTATCCCATTCGCTGGCAGAGTCTGCGTCATCCCTTCTTGCCGTCCAGATGATGTTCGGAGCAGGCTCCGGCTCTGCCGGGCTCTGCGCGGGCTCCGTCGTCCGGGGCGGGTCTCCGCCGTTTTCCGGAGAGGAGACGGTGCCCGTGTGCTCTTGCGCACCGGTGCTTTCCCCCTCTGCGACGATGGCCGGTTTCTGACCCTGCGGCCCCAGCCGGGGAATCACAAGCACGGTCAGAAGGCAGACCGCCGCCAGCGCGGCGGCCGAAACGGCCAGGGTCCGCCGCGTCTTTCTCTTTTGAATCAAAGCCTCATCCCGTCGTGCAAGCACATCCCGGGTCATCTCTTCCGCTGTTTTCATCCGGTTTTCTTTCCTCCAGAGACAGCGCTTCCTTCAGCCGCTGCCTTGCGCGATAGATCGTGGTTTCTGCTGCGTGGGCGCTTTTTCCCATGAGCGCGCCCGCGTCCTTCACGGAGTATCCCTCGAAGTAGACCAGCCAGAGGATCCGCTGAGACTCTTCGGGGAGCGTCCGCATGGCGTGGTGGACGGCGATCCGCTCTTCTTCGCGGATAAAGGCCTGCTCCTGGGAGATCTCGTCCGCGGGGAGATCTTCGCAGGTTTCCAGCGGGACAGTTCTTCCGCGATTTTTGCGGCGCCAGTCGACGGCCAGATTTCCGGCGATCCGATAGAGCCAGGTTTTAAATGACGCGCTTCCGTTGTAACGGGGCTTTTTCACGGCCAGCTTGACAAAGGTGTCTTCCGCCAGATCTTCCGCGGTGTGGATGTCGCCGGTAAAAGTGCGCAGGTAGAAGATCAGGCCGTCCTTGTAGTCGCGGATGAGCCGCGCGAGGGCCTGGTCATCTCCATTGCAATAGTCTTTGTAGTCGCTGCTTCCTTCCATGATTGCCCCTTCTACCCTTTATACGAAGCGAATTGGAAAAACCTCACAGCGAGGTGTCGGATTCGGGAAAGATCCGCACCGGCCCGCATGATCGGGACAGCTGCGGAAATCAGGATAAAAAGAGGCCCCGGAGACACAGCGTCTGCCGGGGACCGGTTTATGCATCGGGACGCCCAGGCCGATCACTCCCGTGTGTCTGCGCAGGTCCCTTACAGCGTGTAATTCAGAACCGTGGTCACGACGTAGAACGCGATCATCCCGCCGAGGATGAGCCCCTGCTTCAGGCGGTGCTCCGTGAGGATGCCGACGAACTCGCGCACGGCCGCATTCGGCCAGAAGTACCACTTGGTGCGGGCTCCCATGCCGTCCGCGCGCATGTGATTGCGGCGGGCCATCAGGCCGCTGCGGAAGACGTGGTAGTTGGTGGTCGCATAGGCGATCTTCGGGGCGCGGTCCCCGGGCTGCATGGCGGAGGGCTTTTTGAAATCGGCCCTGCGCCCGGCCGCTTCTTCCGCAGAGCGGATGACTTCGCGCGAGAATTTCATGTTCTCAAAGGTGCTGGTGGACTTGTCTTCCTGCAGGATGTGATCCTTCGGTACGCCCTTTTCCAGGAGATAGGCCGTCATCGAGGCGCTCTCGGAGATGACTTCGCGCGGCCCCTGCCCGCCGGACGTCACGAATACCGGTGCCTTGCCGGTCGCCTGGATCTGCTCGCGGTAAAAGCGCAGGGCGCGCTCGATGCGCCCGGCCAGGAGCGGGGTGGGGGTGCCGTCTTTCCGCAGGCCGCAGCCCAGAACGATCAGATAGTCCTTGTCCTTTGCGGGCTGATGCCGCACAGCCAGAATGTTTGCGAAGATGACGCCGAGCAGCATGCACTCAAAATAGAGGTAGAAGGCCGCGAGGAGGTTGACCAGAAGGTCGTGCATCATCACTTCGAACTGGGAGCCGGACGCGTAGAAGTTGAGCAGGTAAATGACGGCAAGGCCGCCCACCAGAAGAAACGAGAGGATGATGCCGAGAATGTTGACCAGCCGGCGTCCCTCGTGGCGGATCAGGGACAGATTGGAGATCAAGAGCGCTCCTGAGAAAAACAGGAGGAACGGCGAGGTGTAGAGCATGAAATTCGTGCCGGAATTCACCGGGTGGGAGAGGAGGGGAAGCACGTCGGAGACGCGGTGTCCCGTCATCCCGCCGAGCTGCGCGAGCACCAGGACCTGCGTGATGAGCACCGAGAGGGCGAAGAGCGAAAACCCCGCGTAGTAGATCGTGTTGTAGGAGTAGGGGTTGTAGCGGATCTGAAGGATCAGGGCGCGCACCAGACAGAAGAGCACGAGCACCAGATGGAGGATGAAAACGGCGCAGACCGAAGAGAAGGTATACGAAGGCTGCGTGATCAGGAACAGGGTCACGGCCGCGGCCGCCGCTGTCACGGCGGCGATGTTCCAGACGGTGGGTTTTTTATCGAGGGTATCGAATGCGATCATGTCATGTTCCCTCTGGCGAGGCCAGAAAACCCTCAAGCGCGCTCCACAGTTCGTCCCGTCCGGCCTTGGTCTCCGAGGAGAACGGAAGGAGCGGGGTCTCTTTGGGAAGATCGAGCTTTTTCCGGATCACGGCGAGGGACTTCGCGAGTTCATTCCGGCTCAGTTTGTCCGCCTTGGTGGCCACCACCAGAATCGGGATCTCCCGGGAGAGGAGCCACTCGTACATGAGGACGTCGTTCGCGGACGGCTCATGGCGCGCGTCCACGAGGACCAGGGCGGCGCGCAGGACCTTCGAGGTTTTCAGGTACTTCTCGATCATTTTGCCCCAGCTCTCGCGCACGGCCTGGGAGACCCTGGCGTAGCCGTAGCCGGGAAGGTCCACGAAGTACAGCTGTTCGTTGATATTGTAGTAATTGATGGTCTGGGTCTTGCCGGGCTGCCCGGAGGTGCGGGCGAGGTTCCTGCGGTTTAGGAGCGCGTTGATGAGGGAAGATTTTCCCACATTGCTGCGTCCGCAGAAGGCGAATTCCGGAAGGGCGTTTCTGGGCAGCACCGAAGTGATGCCGCAGACGGTCTCCAGAGTGGCAGAGCGTATGATCACGGGGACCTCCTCCTGTTGCGGTGCGGTCGTCAGAGAAAAAAGGTATTTCGGGGCAGAGACGTTCCGTTTCGGCCGGTGCTGCACAACCGGCGCGGCGTCCGCGTCAGACCTCCCTGGCGCGCAGCAGCTCCTGCATGACGGTCTGGTAGACCTTCTGGCTGGCGGCCTTCCAGTTGTCGCACATCTGGCGGGCGATGTCCGAGGTGGGGGCGGAAGCCTTGAGGTCCAGGATCACGCCCTTGCCCTCGCGGATCTCGCAGTGGACCACGTAGTCCTGGTCCGCGCCGCGGTAGTAGTCCGCGTGGGTGCCGACCTCGTCGCGCAGCCGGATGCGGTTTTCCGCCAGGAAGGCGTCCATGTCTTCCGCCACGGTGGTCGAGATCGAGGAGGCGAAGAAGGAGAGGGTCTGCTCTCCGTCCGCGGTGATCTGGTAGCGCGTGCTGTTGTAGGCCGATTCCATGCGGATGAGGCCCGCCTCGAGGAGTTCGGACAGGGCCGTCTGCACGGTGAAGTAGTTTGTGTACTCCTTCTCAAGGAAGAAGTCGCAGAACTGGGCCGTGGTCAGGGGAAACTTCACCTGGCGCAGCAGATAGAGGATCATCAGTTTGTAGAGGGTCATGGGATCCGTCATGGCTGTCTCCAATGTGTGTTTTTCGATAGTGTCGGGTGCGGCGTCCGCGGTCTTTTCCGGGCTTATTCCTCCGGGGTCTCCTCCCGGAGCCAGGCGCGCAGGTCTTCGATCTGGCGGGCCATCGCCTCCGGCGCGGGGCCTCCCTCGGTGATGCGCTGGGCGACGCAGGTCTTCACGGAGATGGCGTCGTAGACGTCTTCGTCAAAAAGCTCCGAGGCGGCCTTAAAGTCCTCGAGGGGCAGCTCGTCCAGGGAGATGCCGCGGCCGATGCAGGTGAGCACGAGATGCCCGATCACGCCGTGGGCGTCGCGGAAGGGCATGCCCTTCTTCACGAGATAGTCCGCCGCGTCGGTGGCGTTGGTGAAGCCGCGCGCCGCGCTCTTCTCCATGACGTCCTCGCGGAAGGACAGCTCCCGCACCATCGCGGTAAAGACGCCGAGGCAGGCCGCCGCGGTGTCCATCGCGTCAAAGGCCGGTTCCTTGTCTTCCTGCATATCCTTGTTGTAGGCGAGGGGAAGGCCCTTCATTGCGGTGAGGAGGCTCATCAGGTCTCCGTAGACACGGCCGGTCTTGCCGCGGACGAGTTCCGCGACGTCGGGGTTTTTCTTCTGGGGCATGATGCTGGAGCCGGTCGCGAAGGCGTCCGGGATCTCCACGAAGCGGTACTCGTCCGAGTTCCAGAGGATGATCTCCTCGCAGAAGCGGGAGAGATGCATCATCAGGATGGAGAGGGCGGAGAGGAGCTCCAGCAGATAGTCGCGGTCGGAAACGGAATCCAGGGAATTGGCCGTCGGCCGGTCAAAACCGAGGGTCTGCGCCACCGCGCTGCGGTCCAGGGGATAGGTGGTGCCGGCGAGGGCGCCCGCCCCGAGAGGGCACTCGTTCATGCGCACGAGCAGGTCCGAGAGGCGGCCGCAGTCGCGCCGGAACATCTGGGCGTACGCGCCCAGGTGAAGTCCCAGGGTGATGGGCTGGGCCTTCTGCAGGTGCGTAAAGCCCGGCATCACGGTGTTCGCGTGCTGCTCCATGCGCTCGGTCAGAACGCGGATGAGGTCCAGAACAAGGGCGCGGATCTCCCGCGCGCGGCGCCTCGTGAAGAGGCGCATGTCCAGGGCCACCTGGTCGTTGCGGCTGCGCCCCGTGTGGAGCTTCTTGCCGGCATCGCCGATGCGGGCCGTGAGCTGGGCCTCCACGAAGCTGTGGATGTCCTCCGCGGTCTCGTCAAATTCCAGGGTGCCCCGCTCGAGATCTTCGAGCACGGCGATGAGGCCGGTCCGGATCCGGTCTCCCTCCGCGGGCGTGAGAATCCCGGTCTCGGTCAGCATCTGCGCGTGGGCCAGGCTCCCCTCGATATCCTCGCGGTAGAGGCGGCGGTCGAAGGGGAGAGAGGCGTTGAAGACAAAGGTCTCCTGCGCGGTCTCCTCCGTAAAGCGTCCTCCCCAGAGTTTCATCATGCCTCCGTTTCCGCGCCCGCCGGGCGCAGGGGTCAAATGTCATCGGTCGGTATTTCTGCAAAAATCCGGTGTGCGGCAGTCTTCTGCGGGACGGGGACTGCGCTGTGGCTCCTCTCGTGCGGAACCTCCGCCCTGCCCTCCGCAGCGGCAGGGTCTGTATGCACCGTTGGCTTATGCTTCCGCAGGCGCTTCGGTCTCTTCCGCGGCGTCTTCGGCGGTCTCGGCGTCCTCTTCCGCGGCGTTCTCTTCTTCCTCTTCGTCCTCTTCCGGCGCGTGGCGCAGGCGGGGGACGAGGATGGCCACGGCCATCAGCAGGACAGAACCGGCCGAGACCAGGGCGCCGACTTCCAGTCCCTTGGGCATGTACGAGAAGCGGACGGTGTGTTCTCCGGCAAACATGGGAAGGGCGACGAAGGCCTTGTCAAAAGGCCGGGTCTGCACCTTCCGGCCGTCCACCGTGACGGTCCAGCCTTCCTCCCAGGGAATGGTCGTGAGCAGGAGACCGTCCTTCGCGGCGGTCACGGTGCCCTCGATCACGGTGTCGGTGCGGTTCGTCACCGTGAGGCCTCCCTTGTTCATGTCGGCCACGTACTGGTGCAGGCGGTCTTCGCTCATGCGGTAGAGGCCGAGGCTTAAGGAGAAGTCCTCCTTGGAACTGACGGTCGCGCCGGTGCCGGCCCTGCGCCAGCCCAGGTCGATCAGGTAGCCGCGGTCGATGCTGCTCAGGGTCCGGCTCGCTTCTCCGTCGATCTTGACCGTGACGGAGTCAGGCTTCTTGCCGGTCAGTTCCGCGACGTAGTAGCCGTCGGTCGGGAAGTTCAGGTCGACCGTGTTTTCCGTGTAGCGGCTGACCTCCACGAAGAGGGGATCGTCGTTGCCGGTGGGATCCGAATAGGCCGCGAAGCGGTTCTGGTTCTCCACCTTGCTGCTCTGGTTGCTCCAGCGGGATTCCATGTCCGCGGGCACCATGAAGGCGACGGGAAGGACGTCCGCGTAGCGCATCAGGGTGACGTCGCCGGAGGAGGTGACCGCCTCTTCCAAGGGAGAGGAGGCCTCCTTGCGCGTGGTCAGCTGATACTTGATGGAGAAGAGGGCGCGGGTAAAAGGCGTGCCCCCGTTGTAGGCGTAGGCGTTGGTGTTTCCCTCCAGACCGAGCTTTTTGTACAGGTCGGTCACGCCGGCGTGGGCCGTGGAGGAGAAGACGGAGGCGGAGGGGTAGCCGTACCAGGAGCCGTCGTCCTTGGTGCGGCGGTCCTCCCGCTCGATGCGGTAGAAGCCCTTGTCCGAGTTCTTTACGCGGGTGAGGATCTGCGTGGTCTCCGTGAGCTGGCTCATATAGGCGGGCCGGTTCACGACGGTGACGCTGGTGACCGCCATGTTGAGGGTGAGCTCCAGGGTGAGCACCGCGGCAAAGGCGACGAGCGCGGCGCGGCGCAGATGCTTTCTGCCGATCCAGGTCATCGCGATGAGGGCGTAGATCCCGAGGAAGGCCGCGTTCACGTAGTAGACCCAGAAGTCGATCTCCTGGCCCTCCGAGGCCAGCTTCTCCGCCAGCAGAATGAAGACGAAGGAGAAGAGCAGGGCCGCGGCGGCGCGGACCTTTGAGATTCGGGGCAGGGAGCGGGCGGCCTCATAGCAGCAGGAGACCACCACGATGGTGTAGAGGAAGGACTGGCGCGAGGGCAGGGAGTTCGGATAGTGGAACCCGTGCCAGATAAAGTTCAGGATGTTGGTGGAGAAGCTCAGGAAGAGGAAGAGGAGCAGGGCTCCCTTCGCGAACTTCTCGCGCACCGGCACGTCTTCGTCCATCAGGTAGAGGGCGAAGAGGGGCAGGCAGATGATGCCGGAATAAATATTGGGCCAGTGGTCCAGGCCGAGCTCCGGCTCCACCAGGGTCAGGTGGCGCACCAGCATGTCGAAGATCGAGAAGTAGGACGTGAAGGTGCGGGGGAAGGAGAATTTGCCGGAGGCCGTGAGGGACAGGGCCATGCCCACGGGCACGAGGAGCACCGCCGCGACGCCGCCCGCCACGAGGGACCAGAGGGCGAAGCGCACGAGGGGCGAGACGATGGCGCGCCCGAAGGAGACCTTCCGGACGACCTGCCCGCTCTCGTCCCGGAACTTCATGCGCGGCTTCATAAAGAGATAGGTCACGCACCAGAGCACCAGGAAGATGCAGATCATGATGGAGATGTAGTAGTTGCAGAGGATGGACAGGCCCAGGGTCACGCCGTAGAGGGCGCCGGAGCCGCCGTCCAGGAGGCGCTCCAGCCCCATGAGAATCAGGGGGGCCAGGATCAGGCAGTCCAGCCACATGAGGTTCCAGCTGTAGGCGGCCAGGAACGCGCTCATCGCGTACAGCGTCCCGAAGAGCGCCATCGGCAGGGTGAGCTCCCCGAAGCGGTGCTTTAAGTATTTGGTCATGGTCACGCCGCACAGGCCCATCTTGATGGTCACGGACAGGGCCATGAACTCGAGCACGAGGCTGCGCGGGACCAGGAAGAGCAGGAAGTTGAACGGCGTGGACAGATAGTAGGCGAAGAGGGGCGTGTAGTTGGTGCCCAGGCCGATGGTCCACGTGTAGAGCAGGCTCCCGCCGTCGTGGATCTTCTGCCAGAGGTGCGCGTGGAAGGGCGCGTACTGGTGGTATTCATCCACGCGGAGGAAGGCGGTCTTCCCGAAGGGAAAGACGCCCTTGCCGGCCTGGATGGCGATCATCATGAGCACGGGAAGGAGGAAGGCCACCAGGTAGGGGCCTTTTCCTTCCAGGCTGAAGCGGCGCCTTTTGATGTGGGCCGCGCCGCGCCTGCGCCCGCTCGCGTGGGACGGGGCGTAGGAGACGCTCTGCGCCGCAGGAACGTCCTGCGGGGAGAAGGCGGCCGTATCGGGGGTCTGGTTCGTCATGTCTTCCATGTATGCGGTATCCTCCGGCGAAGGCGCGGGCCCTCGCTTACTTCCTGAAGACCAGGAATTTGCTGATCAGATAGTTGGTGATGAATACGATGACCTGCCCGGCGCATTTGGCGATGAAGTCGTGCAGGTGCAGAACGTCGACGAAGAGCCACATCACCGCGGCCTCCAGCGCCAGGGAGAAGAGCCGGCCCCCGTAGAAGACGGCCATTTCCCGGACGATCACGGGCAGGGAGGCGTCCTTCCTGCGGAACACGTAGAACTTGTTCGCGAAGAAGGCAAAGGTGACGGCGCAGATCCAGGAGATCACGTTGGCCGCCTGGTAGGGGACGCCGAGCAGCCGGGCCGCCTCGTAGGAGAGGAGGCTGACCGCGGTCGTGGCGATGCCCATCAGCAGGTACCGGAGCGTCTCCGGGTTTTTGCAAAAATCAATGATCTTCCGCAGCATCCTCGTCACCGGCCGGCGCGGCCTCCTCCTTGAGCAGATAGATGGGACGGCGCTTGGCCTCCAGATACAGGTGGGAGAGATACTCTCCGAGAATGCCGACCGACAGCTCCACCAGGCCGCCGAGGAACAGGATGGCGCAGAGGGTGGTCACGTAGCCGGGCACGTCGATGCCGAAGATCAGGGTCTGGACGATGGTGACGACGATGTACAGGAAGGCCAGCACGCTGATGATGAAGCCCGTCCAGGTGATCATCCGCAGCGGGGTGACCGAGAAGGACGTGATGCCGGCCAGGGCGTAGCGGAGCAGGCCCCCGAAGGTCCACTTGGTCTTGCCCAGGGTGCGCTCCACGTTTTCGTACGGGATCCACTTGGTCTCGTAGCCGACCCAGGCGAAGATTCCCTTGGAGAAGCGCTCGACCTCGGAGAGCTGCAGGATCGCGTCCACCATGCGGCGGGACATGATGCGGAAGTCCACCGCCCCCTGCTTCATCTTGACGTCCGAGAGGCGGTTGGAGAGGTGGTAGAAGGCGCTGGAGAACAGGCTCCGGATGCGGGCCTCGCCCTTGCGGGAGACGCGGTAGGCCGCGCAGCAGTCGTAGCCCTCCTCGATGCCCTCGAGCATCTGCGGGATGAGCGCCGGAGGATGCTGCAGATCGGCATCCATGACGATGACGTAGTCCCCTTTCGCGCGCGAAAGGCCGGCGTACATGGCGGCTTCCTTGCCGAAATTGCGGGAAAAGGACAGGTACCCGGCGTCTTTGTTCTCCGCCTGCAGGGTGCGCAGGATGGAGAGGGTGGCGTCGCGGCTCCCGTCGTCAACAAAGAGAAAGGAAAAGTCATAGCCCTGCGCGGCGTCGGTGACGGCGCGGGTCTCCCGGTAGAATTCCGGCAGGACCTCCGCCTCGTTGAAGCAGGGCACGATGATGGTCACGGTTTTCATGGCAACTCCCGGCGGAGCGGACAGACTGCTCCGAGCATATAGATATCAAATTATAACATACTCTATTAAAAAGAGAAACCGCTTTTTTCATATCTGCGATGTTGACGTCAGAGAGGGGCAGGGCTATAATGTATTAGTATCATTATGTCTGGAACGATAAAACGAGAGAATACCGGAGGGAGAAAAACATGGCTATTTTCGAAGGCGCGGGCGTGGCGCTCGTCACCCCGTTTCATGACGACTTTACGGTCAATTACGAAAAGCTGGAAGAGCTGATCGAGATGCAGATCGCGGGCGGCACCGACGCCATCATCATCGTCGGCAGCACCGGAGAGCCCTCGACTCTGTCCATCCCGGACCACCTTCTGGTCGTCAAGCGCTGCATCGAGATCGTGAATAAGCGCATCCCGGTCATCGCCGGCACCGGCTCCAACTCGACGGAGACCGCCATCGGCACCACGACCGAGGCCGTGAAGCTGGGCGCGGACGGCTGCCTGCTGGTCACCCCTTACTACAACAAGGCCACCCAGAAGGGCCTGGTGCATCACTATACCACCATTGCAAAGGAAGTCCCGTCGACCCCGCTCATCCTTTACAACGTGCCGTCCCGCACGGGCCTCAACATGATGCCCGAGACCGTGGCGGAGCTCGTGAAGACCGTGCCGAACATCGTGGGTCTCAAGGACGCCACCGGCAACATCGCGCAGACGGCCCGCATGATGAACTACTGCGACGGCAAGCTCGATCTGTACTCCGGCAATGACGACTGCATCACCGCCATCATGTCCCTGGGCGGCAAGGGCGTCATCTCCGTGCTCTCCAACATCGCGCCGGCCCAGACAAAGGAAATCGTCATGTCCTACCTGCGCGGCGACGTCAAGAAGAGCGCGAAGATGCAGCTGGAGGCCATGCCTCTGATCGACGCCCTGTTCTGCGAGGTCAACCCGATCCCCGTGAAGGGCGCCATGAACCTGATGGGCCTGGGTGTCGGCCCGCTGCGCTCGCCGCTGTCGGAGCTTGAGTCCCAGCACGTGGAACTCATGAGAAAAGAACTGGAGGCGTACGGACTGTTATGATCAGCATTATCCTGAGCGGCGCACTGGGTCACATGGGGCGGGAGATGGCCGCCCTCGTGGAATCGGATCCCACACTGGAGATCGCTGCCGGCGTGGACGCCGCCTACCGCGGCGATATCGGAGAGAACTACGGCTTTCCGATGTTCCCCTCCCTGCAGGACGTGGACGAAAATGCGGATGTGGTGGTGGATTTCTCCGTCTCCTCCGCGACGAACGCCCTGCTGGACTACTGTGTGGAAAAGAAGCTCCCGCTGGTGCTCTGCACCACGGGCCTTTCGGCGGAACAGCTGGACAAGGTGCGCGCCAGCGCGCAGGTCATCCCGATCCTCCGTTCCGCGAACATGTCCCTCGGAATCAGCGTGATGCTCGACCTGGTGCGCCAGGCCAGCGCCGCCCTGTATCCGGAGGGGTATGACATCGAGATCATTGAGAAGCATCACCGCCGCAAGCTCGATGCGCCCAGCGGCACGGCCATCATGCTGGCGCACGCCGCTCAGGCGGGCACCGGCGACGACGTGGTCGTGGTCTACGACCGCACCGGCCGGCGCGAGGAGCGCCCCCGCGCGGAGATCGGCGTGTCCGCCGTGCGCGGCGGCACCATCGTCGGGGAGCACACCGTCATCCTGGCGGGTCCCGAAGAGGTGATCGAACTCAAGCACAGCGCGTTCTCGCGCAGCATTTTCGCCAAAGGCGCCATCGCGGCCGCGCGCTTCCTTGCGGGCCGCCGCCCCGGCCTCTACGGCATGGACGACGTCATCGCCCAGAAGAACTGACCAGCACCAGAAGGAGAACCGCCATGCATTTTTCCATGCCCGAGTACCACGCCCCGGATTTCACCCTGTCGCAGTTTGCGGACGCGCCTGACGTAAAGACCGCCGCCGCGGAGATGGACGGCGTGGCACCGGACGGATACCACAGCACCTCCATGTACCCCGAGTACTTCAAGATCGACGGCGCGTGGCGCCTGGCTCCCGAGAGCCGCATGGACTCCAGCGTGGTCCTGCGGCCGGACGGGCGTCTGGACGTTGTGGAGAACCGCAACATCAAAAAGGGCGACGCTGTCATTCTCGGCCGCACGGAACTCGGCCAGGACGGGATCTTCGTCCACACGGACGGCTTCATCGCCGAGGACGGACAGGTGGACGACCAGTTCGTCTTCCGTCAGGGCCGCAGCCGCGAGACTTCCTATGCCCGCGACTATGACAACCTCTTTGAGCTGCTCCGCCACGAGAAGGCGGAGGGCAACATCGTGTGGGTGATGGGCCCCGCCTTCGCCTTCGATGCGGACGCGCGCCGCGCCATGCAGTCCCTGATCGAGAACGGCTATGCGCACGGCCTGCTGGCCGGCAATGCCCTGGCCACCCACGACCTGGAGGGCGCCCTCCTGCACACGGCCCTCGGACAGGACATCTACACCCAGAAGTCCCAGCCGAACGGCCACTACAATCATCTGGACGTGATCAACAAGGTGCGCCGTAGCGGTTCCATCCCGCAGTTCATCGAGGACTACGGCATTCAGGACGGCATCATTTATTCCTGCGTGAAAGAGAAGGTCCCCTTCGTGCTGACGGGTTCCATCCGCGACGACGGCCCCCTGCCGGAGGTCATCGGAGACGCCTACAAGGGCCAGAGCGCGATGCGCGACATCATCCGCAAGGCCACCTGCGTGATCTGCCTCGCCACCATGCTGCACACCATCGCTGCCGGCAACATGACGCCTTCCTTCCGCGTCCTGCCGGACGGCACCGTCCGCCCGCTTTACCTCTATGCGGTGGACGCGGACGAATTTGTGGTCAACAAGCTCCTGGACCGCGGGAGCCTGTGCGCGACCTCGGTCGTGACCAACGTGCAGGATTTCATCACCATCGTGGCGCGCGGCCTGGGAGTCATGTGATGGCCGCCATCGCCGGAGACTGGCTTGCGCCTCTCTCACCCGAATTCAAAAAGCCGTACTATGCGGCGCTGTATCGAAAGGTCAGGGAAGAGTACTCCGCGGGGCCGGTCTATCCCCCCGCGGATGAAATTTTCCGCGCCTTTGAACTCACGCCCCTGGGCAGCGTCAAGGTGGTCATACTGGGACAGGATCCCTATCACGGCCCCGGACAGGCCCAGGGCCTGTGTTTCTCTGTGCGAAAAGGCGTGGAGATCCCGCCGTCCCTCGTCAACATCTATCAGGAACTGCACGACGATCTGGGCTGCCGGATCCCGGACCACGGCTGTCTGGAGAAGTGGGCCGGACAGGGCGTGCTCCTTCTGAACACAGTTCTGACCGTGCGCGCGCACCAGGCCGCCTCCCACCGCGGGATCGGCTGGGAGCAGCTCACGGACGCCGCCATCCGCGCGGTGGAGACGCAGGACCGCCCCATCGTCTATCTTCTCTGGGGCCGTCCCGCGCAGGAAAAGCGGAGCCTGATCACGAACCCGGAGCACCTGGTGCTCACGGCGCCTCACCCCAGCCCCCTGTCCGCTTACCGGGGGTTTTTCGGGTGCCGGCATTTCAGCAGGGCCAACGCGTACCTCGAGGCGCACGGGGTCTCCCCCGTGGACTGGCAGATCGAATAGGAGAGAAAACATGGGTTTCGTCGAGATCCTGAAGATCATCTTTTACGGCTTTGTGGAGGGAATCACGGAGTGGCTCCCCATCAGCAGCACCGGCCACCTGATTCTTTTTGAGGAGCTTCTGCCTCTCAAGGTGTCGCCCGCCTTCCTGGAGATGTTCCGCGTGGTCATCCAGCTGGGCGCCATCCTCGCGGTGGTCCTGATCTTTTTCCGCAGGCTCAACCCCTTCTCTTCGGAGAAGTCGGAGAAGGCAAAACGCGGGACCTGGGGCCTGTGGCTCAAGATCATCGTGGGCTGCATCCCCGCCGGCGTCCTCGGACTTCTGCTGGACGACTGGTTCGACGAGCACTTCTACAACTGGCCCACCGTCGCGGTCGCCCTGATCGTCTACGGCGTCCTGTTCATCGTGCTGGAGAAAAGGAACCGGGGCAGACAGCCCGCCATCCGCTCCTACGCGCAGATGAGCCTGACCACGGCCCTCGTGATCGGCTGCTTCCAGGCGCTGGCCCTCATCCCCGGGACCTCGCGCTCCGGCGCGACCATCCTGGGCGCCATGATTCTGGGCCTGTCCCGTCCCATCGCGGCGGAGTATTCCTTCTTCCTGTCCGTGCCCGTCATGGCGGGCGCCAGCCTGGTCAAGGTCCTCGGCTTCATCAAGCACGGGGCCGCTATCACCGGGCCGGAAGTCGCCGCCCTGATTCTGGGCACCGTGACCGCCTTCCTCGTCTCGCTCTTTGCCATCAAGTTCCTGGTCGGTTACGTGAAAAAGCATGATTTCACGGCGTTCGGCATTTACCGGATCGTCCTGGGCGTTCTGGTGATTCTGTATTTCCTTATTCTGAAGTAAAGGAGAACCTCCTTTTTTATGCTGCCGAAATTCAGCGTCAAAAGGCCATATACCATCCTTGTGGGCGTGGTGATGGTGCTCGTTCTGGGCTACGTCTCGCTCACCAAGATGACGGCGGACCTTTTGCCGAGCATGAACTTTAACTACGCGATCGTCATGACCACGTACCCCGGGGCCAGCCCCGAGACGGTGGAAAATGCGGTGACGCGTCCCCTCGAGGCGCAGATGGCCTCGCTCAGCAACATCGTGAGCGTGAGCTCGGTCTCGAACGACAACTACAGCATGGTCATCCTGGAGTTCACGGAGACGGCCGACATGAACGCGGCCACCGTGGACATGCGCGAAAGCCTGGACCAGCTGACGAACGTCTTCCCGGAGGGGGTGGGACGCCCTCTCATCATGAAGATCAATCCGGACATGCTCCCGGTCATGACGGCCGCGGTGGACGCGGAGGGGCTCTCGCAGGCGGAACTCACGCGCTTCGTGCAGACGGAGATCGTGCCGGCCTTCGAGAGGATCGAGGGCGTGGCCAGCGTCTCCGTGAGCGGCGACGTCACCGAGAGCATCCAGGTGATTCTGCGCCAGGACCGCATCGATAAGAAGAACGCGGAGATCCGCGCCGCCCTGGACAAGAAGTTCGAGGACGGCCAGAAGGAACTGGACGACGCTCGCGGAAAGATCGAGGACGGCCAGAAGGAACTGGATGAGAAGAAAGACCAGGCGGCATCGCAGATGTCCGACGGTCTCGCGCAGATCGTCGGCGGGCGCGCCGGCCTTCTGAAGGGCGAGCAGGAGATCCGCTCCAAGCTCTCCGAACTGGACAGCGCGAAGGCCCAGCTGGAGCAGGGCAAGACGCAGCTGGCCGCGGGCAAGGCGGAGCTGGAGAACCGGAAGAACCAGTGGACCCTGTTTTCGCCCCTGCTCGGCACCGTGGCGGACGGCCTCGAGGCGCTGGAAGAAGCCGGTGTGGGAGAAGAGGAGTTAAACGACCTGATCGAGCAGGCCCTCTCCGGTCTCACGGAAGAGCAGCGCGCGGCCCTGACCGCGATGGTCGGCGATATCCCGCTGAGCGCCGATGCCGTGCGCAAAATGGCGTCCGATATCGACACGCAGATCGCCGAGGGCGAGGCGCAGCTGGCCAAGGCCGGGGCGGAACTGGCCTCCGGCGAGGCGCAGCTCGAGAGCGGCAGGCAGATACTGGAGAAGACCCTGGCCCAGCTCGAGGGACAGGAGGTCTCTCTGGACAAGGCTCTGGCGGCCCTGAACCAGGGGCAGATTCTGGCCGGGATCGAGATCTCCGGCGCCCAGAGCCAGCTGACGTCGGCCCTGGCCGGCATCGAGGCGGCGCAGGCCCAGATGGACCAGGCCAAGGATACGGCCTACACGCAGGCCGACCTCAACAAGGTCCTGTCCGCGGACACCATCCGCGCCCTGCTGACGGCGCAGAACTTTTCCATGCCGGCGGGCTCTGCGTCCGAGGACGGGGAATCCTACCTCGTGCGTGTGGGCGACCGCGTGAAGAGCGCGAAGGAGCTGGAGACCCTGCCCCTCATGAACCTGCATCTGGACGGGGTGGACGCCGTCGTCCTGGGCGACGTCGCGGACATCATCGTGTCGAATGACGCAGCCAGCAAATTCGCCGTCATCAACGGAAATCCGGGCATCATTCTGACGATGGACAAGCAGACCGGCTACTCCACCGGCGACGTCTCCAAAAAGATCGTGAAGGTGTTCGGAGAGCTGGAGAAGCGGCATCCCGGCACCCATCTCACCGCCCTTCTGGACCAGGGCGTCTACATCGATCTCGTGATCGATTCCGTGGTCAAGAACATGCTGGTCGGCGGCCTGCTGGCCATCCTGGTCCTGATCCTGTTCCTGCGCAATTTCCGGCCCACCCTGATCATCGCCTGCTCCATTCCGCTGAGTGTGGTGACCGCGGTGGCGCTGATGTATTTCTCCGGCATCACCCTGAATGTGATCTCCCTGGGCGGTCTCGCCCTGGGCATCGGCATGCTGGTGGACAACTCCATCGTCGTGATCGAGAACATCTACCGCATGCGCGCGGAGGAGGGCAAGACCGCACGCGAGGCCGCCGTGGAGGGCGCCCGCGAGGTGGCCGGCGCCATCATCGCCTCGACCCTGACCACCGTGGTGGTTTTCCTTCCCATCGTCTTCGTGGAGGGCATCACCAAGCAGCTCTTCGTGGACATGGGCCTGACCATCGCCTACTCGCTGCTCGCCAGCCTGATCATCGCTCTTTCGCTCGTGCCGGCGATGGCGGCGGGACTCCTGAAAAAAGAACAGGGAAAGAAGAGCCGGATCTCGCTTGCGGTCGAGCGGGCGTACGGAAAGATCCTGGGCGGAGCCCTGCGGGTCCGCGTCCTCGTGGTGCTGCTGTCGGTGGCGCTGCTGGCCGGGAGCGGTCTCGCGGCCATTTCCCGCGGCACGGCCTTCCTTCCGGATATGCAGAGCACGCAGGCGAGCGTGACCATGCGCATGCCCGTGGACGCGGAATTCGAGGAAGTGAAGAAGACCGCGACGGAGCTTATCTCCCGGCTGGAGAAGCTCCCGGACGTGACCACCGTCGGCGCGATGGCCGGAGGCTCGGGCCTGATGAATATCGGCGGCCTGGGCGGCGGAGGCGGACGGCGCAGCCAGTCGGTCTCCATGTACCTGATTCTGGATGAAAAGCGGAGCCTGGACAACATTGAACTCAAGGATGCCATCCTGACCGCGGGAGAGGATCTCCCCTGCGATCTGGACGTGACCACATCCACGATGGATATGTCGGCCCTGGGCGGGAGCGGGATCTCCGTGCGCATCAAGGGGCGCGACCTCGAAAAACTGCGGGACATCGCCGCGGATGTCGCGCAGATCCTCCGCGAGACGGAGGGGACCATGAACGTCTCCGACGGCATGGAGAACGCGGAGCAGCAGCTCAAGATCACGGTGGACAAGGAGAGCGCGGGAGAGTACAACCTGACCGTCGCCCAGGTCTTTTCCGCGGTGATGGGCGCGCTCTCGCAGGAAGTGAAGGCCACCACGATCGAGACCGACACGCAGGACCTTTCCGTGACCCTGATCGAGGGCGAGAAGCAGGAGAGGACCCGAAAGGAGATCCGCGACCTGACCGTGACCGTAAAGGGCGCGGACGGGACGGAGTCGGAGGTGCCTCTGTCCCGGTTCGTCACCTTTGAGAGCAGCAAGATCCAGTCCTCGATCCGCCGTGAGGACCAGTCGCGCTACATGACCGTGAGCGCGTCCATCGACGATACCCACAACATCGGCCTCGTGGCGGCGGACGTCACGTCCCGGCTGTCCTCGTACGAGGTCCCGGACGGCTACACCGTGGAGATGGCCGGCGAGGATTCGACCATCAACGACGCGATGAGCGAGCTCATGAAGATGCTGGCCCTGTCCGTGATCTTCGTGTATCTGGTCATGGTGGCCCAGTTCCAGTCCCTGCTGTCGCCGTTTATCGTGATGTTTACCATCCCGCTGGCCTTCACCGGCGGCTTCCTGGCCCTGTTTGTGACGGGCAATCCCGTGAGCGTGATCTCCATGCTCGGCTTCGTCATGCTGGCCGGCATCATCGTCAACAACGGCATCGTGCTCGTGGATTACATGAACCAGCTGCGCAGCCGCGGGATCCCGAAGCGCCAGGCCATTCTGGAAGGCTGCAAGACCCGTCTGCGCCCCGTCTTCATGACGGCCCTCACCACCGTTCTGGCGCTGTCCACGATGGCGTTCGGCACGGACCTGGGCGCGGAGATGACGCGGCCCCTGGCCATCGTGGTCATCGGCGGTCTGGCCTACGGCACTCTGCTCACCCTGCTGGTCGTTCCCTGCATCTACGACCTGATGACCCGGAAAGACAAGCCGCAGGAGGCTCCGGAAGTTCTGCCCGAAGGCACGCCCGCGGAGGCATAGTTCCATGAAGAAAGTTACCATTATCATCCCCAACTACAACGGAGAAGTCTTCCTCCCGGCCTGCCTGGACGGACTGCGGGCGCAGGAGGGCGCGGATTTCGATACCCTTGTGGTGGAGAACGGTTCGCAGGATTCCTCCCGCGAGGTCCTGGCCCGCTATCCCGAGGTTCGCGTCCTGCAGATGGAGGAGAACCTGGGCTTTGCGGGCGGGGTGAACGCCGACATCCGCGCCGCGGACACGCCCTACGTCCTGCTCCTGAACAACGACACGCGGCCGTTTCCGGGCTTTGTGCGGGAGCTCCTCGCCGCGATCGAAAAGAGCGAAAGCATCTTCTCCGTGAGCGCGCAGATGCTGCGCATGGACCGGCCGGACCTTCTGGACGACGCCGGCGACGGTTACTGCGCCCTGGGCTGGGCCTTCCAGCACGGGACGGCGCGCCCCGCGGAGGAATACGCCGCGCCACGCCGCGTCTTTTCGGCCTGCGCCGGCGCGGCCATCTACCGCAGGGACCTTCTGGAGAAGACCGGCCTCTTTGACGAGGCGCATTTCGCCTATCTGGAAGACATCGATCTGGGCTTTCGCGGCAGGCTCCTGGGCTGCCAGAACCTCTACGCCCCGCGGGCCAAGGTCCTGCATGTGGGAAGCGGCACCAGCGGCTCGAAGTACAATTCGTTCAAGGTGCGCCTCGCGGCGCGCAACAGCGTCTATGTGGCGCACAAGAACCTCGCCCCCTGGCAGAAGGTCCTGAACGCGCCCGCGCTTGCGCTGGGGCATCTGGTCAAACTCGTTTTCTTTGCCCGCCGCGGCTTCGCGAAGGACTATTTTGCGGGTCTGAAAGAGGGCATCCTGACCTGCGGGACCCTGAAGACGGTGGATTTTGCGGACGTGCCCTTTGCGCGGCAGCTGTCCCTTGAAGCCTGGCTTCTGGGCGATACGGTGCGCTATGCGGTGCAGGTATTCGTAAGGAAACTGAATCCGAAGATGTGACGTGGCTGCGTTCCGGCCGATGCAGCTCCGGAAAGAATGCGCCGGGCGGGCTCCGGCCGGATCCGCCCCGAAAAACCAAATCAGACAGAATAAGGCTCGAACGCAGTACATGAAAAAGACGGCACTGGCAATTCGAAACGGTATCAAAGCAACGCTGAGGACTCCCGGAAAAGCGTTGCTTTATTGCTGTATCCTGATTCTGCTGGGGGTTCTCACGTCTGCCGCCTTCTGTGTGAACACCGCCGTGCGCGGGTATCTCGCGGACTGCGACGCGTTCTATCACACCGTTGTCAACGCGGAGTATATCGGAGACGCATATCCGGAGACCAACGTCATCGATCCCGCGCTCACGGAGGCGCTGCGCGTCCGCAGGGAGGGCATCGAAGCCCTGACCGCAGATCCGTCGGTCCTGTCCTGGGAGCCTGCCGCGGACACGGCCGCCTATGTGACGGGGCTGCACCGCAAGGACCGCGGCGTGTACGACGCCGACGAGGCGGTGCTTGCCGTTTACCTCCTGGGGTACGACGAGCGCATGATGGCGTGGCAGGGAACGATCGCAGACGTCCGGTATTCGGGGGATGACGCGAGCCGGAAAATGGTGCTGGTCTGCACGGACCGGGAAGAAAACGGCGCCGGCGACCGTCTGGAGAAGGGGCGGTACTACCTCATGTGCGGGCGTTTCTTCCGCGGCAGCAGCAGCTATCTCTGGTTTGAGGCGCGGGAGACGCGGTTCGGGCCGAAGGAGGCCCCGACGCGGGTCCCCTCGTTCACGCCCGCCGCGTCACCGGAGGAGCCGAATGCCCTGTACGATTCGCTGGCTGCGCTGATGGCCCAGCGCAACGACGCCTGCCACGTGCAGTTCACCTCCGCTCTGGAGGACCAGATCACCTTCCATCAGCAGGAGCAGGCCATCACGGAGGGACGGAGCTTTACGGCGGAGGAGTACGAGACCGGCGCGAAGGTCTGTGTCCTTCCGGAATCGATGACGTCGCTGCTGAAATGCGGCGTGGGGGACGAGGTGTCCCTGTCCTTCTCGGAGGCGGGCGGCGATCTGTATGCCGGGCTGCTGTCCGTGTCCGACGCGGAGCCATACCGCATCGTCGGTATCTGCAGCCGGGATGAGAGCGACCTCTTCCGCATCTATCTGCCCCGCGCCGCAGGCTCTGCACCGGTCCCGTCGTCCGTCATCGGGTACCGCCTGGGACAGCTGCGGGTGCGGAACGCGCAGATCGACGCGTTTCTGGAAAAGGCCGCGCCCCTGGAGGAGCACGGCTTCCGCTTCACGGTGTACGACCAGGGATACGGGGCTGCCGTGGAGCCCATGCTGGAGATCCTTCTGATCTCGCGGATCTTCCTGGCCGTCTGCCTCCTGCTGGCGGCCGCGGTCCTCTGCCTGCAGAGCTATATGTTCATTCTGAGACAGCGGGAGAGCGCGGGCATCATGCTGGCGCTTGGGAGCGGAAAGGGCCATGTGCTGGCGTACTTTCTGACCTGCGCCGCGGCGGTCTCTCTGCCGGGCATCCTGATCGGGTGCGCGGCAGGAAGCTTTCTGGACCGCACGGTGTACCGGGTGCTGAGCGGTTACGCCGCAAAGGCCGCCGCGCCGGACCTGCGCTATTCCGTCAGCGCCCTGTCCGTGACGCGCCACCTGGACTTCGCTTCCGGGGGAAGCCTGCTCGTCTACGCAGCCGCGGCCGGGCTGCTCCTTGCCGCAGCGGCGGCCTTCACCCTGCTGTTTGCCGGTCTCTGTCTGCGGACGACGGAAAAGAAAAAGAAGAAGAAAAAGGCTCGGACGGTCCGGCGCGTTCTCCGCGCCTCCTCGCACCTGACGACGCGTCTGAAATACGCGATCCTGTCAATGCGCAGGAGCCCGGCGCGCACGCTGGCAGCCCTGCTTCTGGCCGCGGCCGTCACGGTGTTCTTCGGCCAGCTGACCGCTTCGATGGACGCGTATCACGAGCGGCTGGCGCAGATCCGGGAAAGCGCCGTCATCCGCGGGCATGCGACCGACCCCTCGGGGCAGCAGGTCGAAAAACTTCTGGTAAGTGCTTCGGCCGTGGAAAAGTTTGTCGATTCCGGCCTGCTCGCCGGATCCTGCGTATCCAACGACGTATGCCATCTGCGCTTCCACGGCATTGCCGCCACCGCGCAGGGAGAAACGAGAGAACTGCCGGAACCGGTCTACCCGGTGGGATCCTTTGCGGTCGAGACGTTTTTTCGCCAGATGACCTTTGAGCCCTCCTGGGTGCGCACGAGCTCCGTGACGGGCAACGGCCGGTTCTATTACACCGACCCGCCCCTGGTCGAGTGGCTTGACGGCTACAGCGATGATTTCTCCGGCGGGAAGGTCTGCGTCATCCCGAAGTCCCTGCAGGAGGAACACGGCATCGCCCTGGGGGACACGGTGCGCTTTGTCTTTGCAATCACGTACTACGGCTCCCCCTTCATCGATACGACCGACCTGAAGGTGGTCGGCACCTATCGGGGCGGAGACAGCGGCCGCACGGTCTTTTCGCCGATGGACCTGACGGAGCTGGAACTCATAAACAGCCATTTCCTCGGCATATATGCGCTCTCGCGCGGCTACAGCAGCTTTACCTTTACCTTAAAGAGTGCGGCGCAGCTCGACGAGGCGCGCGATGCCCTGACCGAATCGGGCTTCACCTGGATCGGCTCCGGGGCGAGGCCGCCCTATTACGCGCTGCTGGACGATGGGATCTTCCTCTCCGCGGTGCGTTCCATGGAGCGGCAGATCCGGTATGTGGGCGTGATGCACGGTGCCCTGTACGTTCTGGCCGCCCTGCTGAGCTTTGCCGTCGCCTGGCTGATGGTGTCCTCGCGCCGTCCGGAGATCGCCCTGATGCGGGCGCTCGGGACGCAGCGCGGCAGGATCGTCGGGAACTTCGTGTTTGAGCAGGTCTTCCTTTGCGCCCTCGGGATCGGCGCGGGCTTCCTGCTCTGGCGCATCCTGGGCCACATGCCCGGCCCGGCGCACCTGGCGCTGTCGGGGGCGTATCTCGGCATCTGGGGCCTGTCGTCGCTGCTGTGTGCCATGACGAAAGTCCGGTCGCAGGCCTACGCCCAGCTGACCGAGCCGGAATAAGGAAAGGAGGGAGACCGTATGGCGATTCTGGAGATCCGGGACGTCGTTTACCGCTACGAATCCAAATACCAGACGACCGAGGCGCTGCGCGGCGTCAGATGCGCATTCGAGGAGGGGAAGTTCTACGCCCTGATCGGAAAGAGCGGCTCGGGAAAGAGCACCCTGCTTTCCCTGATGGCGGGCCTGATGCTGCCGACGGAGGGCGAGATCCTGTACCGCGGGACGTCCACGTCGCAAATGGACCTGGACCGGTACCGGAGGGAGAATGTCGCGGTCGTGTACCAGTCGTTCCGTCTGTTCCCGCTTCTCACGGTGGAGGAGAACGTCACCTATCCGATGGAACTGCGGGGCGTGCCCGGGAAAGAGGCACGGGAGACGGCGCAGCGGCTTATCCGGCGCGTGGACCTGCCGGACACGGTCCTGCGGCGCTTCCCGGGGATGCTCTCCGGGGGAGAACAGCAGAGGGTCGCCGTCGCGCGGGCCATCAGCATGGATTCGAAACTCCTTCTGGCCGACGAGCCGACGGGCAACCTGGATACGGAAAACAGCGACCGCGTCGTGGAACTGCTTCTCTCGCTCGCGCACAGCGACGGCTACTGCGTCATCGTCGTGACGCACGATCTGGAGATCGCGGGCAGGGCGGACTGCGTCTACAAAATGCGGGACGGAAAGCTGAGCGGGATGCAGGAAAAGGGCTGAGAATGTCTGCCGCAGCCGAAAAAGAAACAAAGGGTTCACAAAGGTTTCATGAAACCTTCAGAAAGGGGCGGGCCGCCGAGGCTTGCCCTTTTGATGTATTTCGTGTAAAATATACAGGATAGTCGGAGGTATGAGACGTGATCCGGGAGAGGCAAAATCTGTTCAACTACATACAGGTATTGCTGGATGCGGCGGTGACAGCACTGTCGTACGGACTCGCGTACCTTCTGGTTTTCCACAGCCCGCTCACGACCGGTTCCCCGGCGCTGTCGCTCCGGCAGTATTTCCTGCCCCTGATCGCCATCGTGCCGGTCATGATCCTGCTGTATTCGGTGTTCCAGCTCTACACGCCGCGCCGCGTGATGGGGCGCCGGCTCGAGGCCTTCCGGATCTTCCAGGCCAACGCGATCGGTGTGCTGCTCTTCATGGCCATCCTGTTCCTGGGCGGAGATGCCCTGGTTCGGTTCTCGCGCCGCGTGGTCGGCTACTTCGGCTTCATCAACGTGGTGCTGGAGGTGGCGGAGCGCCTCGCCGTGCGGTATGTTCTTCGCTCGATGCGCGCCCGCGGCCTCAACCAGAAGCACGTGCTGCTGGTGGGGTATTCCCAGGCGGCGGAGGGCTACATCGACCGCGTGCGCATGAACCCGCAGTGGGGCTATCAGGTGCGCGGCATCCTGGATGACACCATGGAGCGCGGGACCGAGTACAAGGGCGTCAGGGTCCTGGGTCCCATCGCAGATCTGGAAGTCATCCTGCCTTTCAACCGTCTGGACGAGATCGCCATCACCCTGGGGCTGGCGGAATACGAGAAACTGGGACACATCGTGGCGGCCTGCGAAAAGAGCGGCGTCCACACCAAGTTCGTGCCGGATTACGGCTCCATTCTGCCCACGCGCCCGTATACGGAGGACATCCAGGGCCTGCCCGTCATCAACATCCGCAACGTCCCGCTCAACGACGGCCTGAACGCCTTCGTCAAGCGCACCATGGACATCTTCGGAGCGCTGGTGGCCATCGTGATCTTCTCGCCGGTGATGCTGGCCACGGCCATCGCCATCAAGCTCACGAGTCCCGGACCCATCATCTTCAAACAGGAGAGGGTGGGCCGCCACAGCCGTCCCTTCCAGATGTTCAAGTTCCGCTCCATGGAGATTCAGGAGCCGGAGGACGAGGAAAAGGAGTGGACCACCAAAAACGACCCCCGGGTCACGCCGATCGGCAAGTTCATCCGCAGGACCAGCATCGACGAGATGCCCCAGTTTTTCAACATTCTGAAGGGGGATATGAGCCTGGTGGGGCCGCGCCCCGAGCGCCCCTTCTTTGTGGAGAAGTTCCGCGAGGAGGTGCCCCGCTACATGGTCAAGCACCAGGTGCGTCCGGGCCTGACCGGCTGGGCGCAGGTAAACGGTTTCCGCGGAGACACCTCCATCCGGCGCCGCATCGAGATGGACCTATACTACATCGAGAACTGGACCCTCGGGTTCGATTTTAAAATTCTGTTCCTGACGTTCTTCAAGGGCTTTGTCAACAAGAATGCGTATTGATTCGCGGGGGCGTGAGCGCCGTCCGCGGGGCCGGGGGCAGCGCTTCCGGCTGTTGGTGAAAGGCAAGAGATGAGAGAAGAAAACAGATACCCTGACGAGGCGGCCGCCCCGGAACTTTCCCCTGCGGAGACCCGGGAAGCGGAGGCCATCGAGCGAAAGAAAGCGCGGAGAAAGCGGCGCCGCAGGCGCAGGCTCGCGCTTCTTTTTCTGGAACTCGTTCTGCTCCTTCTGATCGGAGCCGGCGTCTACGTCGTCAGCAAGTGGAACAAGATCGAAAAGAACGAGATCAACGTGGTCGTCAACCCCGACATCGACAAGAAGACGGAAGAGGCCATGACCGGGACCACCACCCTGGCGCTCTTCGGGGTGGATTCCCGCGACATCAAGCACAAGGACAAGGGCGTGCACGGCGACGTCGATATGCTTCTGGTGATCGACAACAAGACCGGCGAGATGAAGCTGGCCTCCCTCTACCGCGACACCCTGATCGCCATCGATACGGAGAACAAGCTGGGCAAGCTTACGTCGGCGTACTTCTACGGCGGGGCGGAGAACGCGGTCAACATGATCAACCGCAACTTCGACCTGACCATCGAGGACTACGTGACCGTGAACTGGGCCGCCGTCGCCGTGGCCGTGAATGACCTGGGCGGGGTGGAGATCGACGTCACGGAGGAGATGCTCAGCTACAAGAACCAGATCAACGGCTATATCCTCGAGACCGTGAACGGCACCGGCATCCCGTCCACGCAGATCAAGCACACGGGCGTGCAGATCGCGGACGGCATCCAGGCCGTGGCCTACTGCCGCGTCCGCTATCATGCGGGCGATGACGTCGGCCGCACGCGCCGCCAGAGAGAGGTGGTGCGCAAGCTCTTCGACAAGGTCAAGAAGGCCGACCCGGCCACCCTGAACAAACTCCTGGACGACGTCCTGCCCATGGTCCAGACGAGTCTGACGGAGTCGGAAGTTCTTAAACTGGTGTCCCTTCTGCCCAAGCTCCACTTCGCGGAGGGAGGCATGGAGGCCTTCCCCAAGGAGGCCAACCGCAGGACCTTCACCTACAACAAGGGCGCCGTGCAGGCCCCCGAGACCCTCGTGGACGTGGCGGGCCTGCTGCACACCTTCCTGTACGGGAACGAGAGCTACACGCCCTCGCCGATGGTGAAGCGCCTGAGCACCCTGATCCACAACGCGAAATAGTTGGCCATCACGGGGCCGGGAAAGTGTGTTTCCCGGCCCCGGACGATTCTGTTTTTCGGACTTCGGACCGCTCCGGTTCCGGACGGACGGCCTCCGTTTTGGCCCGGATCTCTCGCGGTTCCGGCTTCGGACCGCTCCGGTTTTCTTCCCGGGACAGCGCCGGAGTTTTCACATTTTTGCACGCATTTCGTCACAAAAGCAACACAGTTCCGGGCTATGATGAGACTGTAAACCGAAAAGGAGGTGCATTCCGTCATGAGTGAAGAGCACAGAGAGATAGAAAGTTATTCCGCAGAGCCGGAAGAGAAAGCGGAGCAGATCGCCCGCGACGCCGCCCGGGAGGCTGAGGCCGCCGCGCAGCAGGCATCCGCAGAGGCTGAAGCGGGTGCGGACGCCGCGCGTGAGGCTGCGGCTTCTGTCCGTGAGGACGCGGCCGAAGCCGTGCAGAACGCGGAGAAAACTGCGCGGGAGAGCGTTCCGCAGGATATCCCCGAGGGGGCCGGCATCACGTTCGCTTCCTGGGAATCCATGACCGGACACGCCCCGGAGACGGACCGTCTGGACCGTCTGATGCGGATGGAAGAGGACGTCGCGGCCCCGGCCGGGCAGGGAGCCCGCGAGGCGGAAGGGACCACACCAAAACGCGCGGAGCAGCCCGCGCCGCAGGTCATCTACGGCGGAAACGGCGGAGGATATGTTCCGCCCCGCGGACCGCAGATCCCGCCGGAACCGGAGAAGAAGCGCAGAAATTTCTGGAAGATTGCCCTCGGCGTGATCGCGGCCGGCATCGTGATCGGCCTGATCGCTTTCGGCGTGAATAAGATGGCGGACACCGTCTTCGGCGGCGGCAGCCGGACGCCCGGAACGACCCAGGAGGCCGTCGTGACCACCGAAGCGCCGTCCGAATCCAAAGACATCATCCCGACAACGGCAGAGGCCTCGCAGACCGCGCCGGCTGAGAGCACGCAGCCCGCGGAGAGCATCGCCCCCGTCGAGACGCAGAAGAATGCGGAGGCGGTGTTCATGGACGTCTCCGACATCGCGGAGAGCGCCCTTCCCACCGTTGTGGCCGTTACCAACACCCTGGAGGTCACGGGCACGAACGCCTGGGGCCAGAAGATCGAGCAGCAGTCCACCGGCGCCGGTTCCGGCGTCATCATCGGCCAGACCGAGGAGGAACTTCTGATCGTGACCAACGCCCACGTGGTGGACGCCTCCAGCACCAACAATTATTTCTACACCATCACCTCCACCGGCCTGAAGGTCACCTTCTGCGACGGGAGCGAGGTCACGGCGTATCTCAAGGGCTCCGACGAGGAGGCCGATCTGGCCGTGATGGCCGTCAAGCTCGCGGACATGTCCGAGCAGACGCGCAAGAATATCGCGGTCGCCCGCATCGGCAATTCCGACGAACTGCGCGTGGGCAACGGCGTCATCGCCATCGGCAACGCTCTGGGCTTCGGCCAGTCCCTGACCGTAGGCTATGTGAGCGCCCTGAACCGCGACGTCACCATCGACGGCGTGACGCGGACCCTCCTGCAGACCGACGCGGCCATCAACCCCGGCAACAGCGGCGGCGCCCTCCTGAACATCAGGGGAGAGCTGATCGGCATCAACTCCGCCAAGTACAGCGAGGAGAGCGTGGAGGGCATCGGCTACGCCATCCCGATCACGCAGGCGCTGGACATCATCGAAAACCTCAAGTCCATGGCCACCCGCGTGGAGGTGCCGCAGGAGGAGCGCGGCTACCTCGGCATCCGCGGCGCCACCGTGGATTCGAGCGCGGCCCGCACCTACGGCATGCCGGTTGGCATCTACGTCTCCGAGATTCTGGAGGGGACGCCCGCGAATGAGAGTGAGCTTCGGCCCCGCGACATCATCGTGTCCGTGGACGGAAACAAGCTGAAGTCCATGTCCGACCTGCAGACCCTGCTCAAGTACTACCGCGGCGGCACGGTCGTGTCCGTCAAGGTGATGCGCCAGGGCGAGAAGGGCTACGAGGAAGTGACCTTCGATCTGACGCTGGCTTCGCAGAGCGCGATGCCGAACGACTGACAACACAGATTCTGTTCCCTGTAAGAACGAGGGAGGCGCAGCAGCGCCTCCCTTTTTTTGTTCCCGCCGGTCTCTTCCTTGACCGCTCAGCTCAACCTGATATAATTTCCTTAGACAGATCCCTGTCCGCACCTTTTTCGGGGAGGAGAGGGGAAACATCACGGACCATGCAAGGATAAGACCATGATAAAGACATTCACATCAAAACGGAACCTCGCCCTGCTGTTTGTTCTGTCCGTTCTGATTCTGTGGTGCGCCGCGCCGCAGACGGCCCGTGCGGCCGAGACGGACCTGACGGAGGATCTGCTGAAAGAGATCCGCAGCCGCATCGACCGGGTCTTTGAGGCCGGGGAAACCGAAGTGGACCTCACGGACATGAACATTATCGTGAATATGTACGCCGACAGGTTCGGGGCGCAGTACAAAAAGATCCTGGACCTGTGCAGTTCGTACGCAGAGGACCGGGGCAGCTTCATTCTCGGCTCCCACAAGGAGCCGTACGTCGGTTTTTCTCCCAGCACCGTTCCCGCGGAGGGGGCCAACAAATACGGGGTCGGACCGAACCATCTGACGGGAATCACCGTGCAGTATGAGGAGTATTACCGCCGTCCCGACGGCACCGCGGACCTGGAGCTGATCGCCCGGACGCAGGAGACCCTGACGCGGGAGTACGAGCAGGCCCTCTCCGTGGTCTCGGACGGGATGTCCGACGTGGAGAAGGCGCTGGCGCTGTACGACTACCTCATCGCGGTCTGCAACTATCCGGACGTCAAAAGCATTGACGAGAACGGAATCGAGACCTACGACGACGAGAGCTATTCCGCCCTGTCGGTCTTCCGCGATCACATCTCGGTGTGCGTGGCCAACGCGACGGCCTACTGCTATCTGCTGTCGGACAGCGGCATCCCCTGCATCCGCGTGGACAGCGACGAAATGAGGCACAGCTGGATGATGCTCAAGGTGGACGGGGAATGGTACCACGCGGACCCGACCTGGGATAACATCCGGTACATGGACGGCTGGACCTCCCAGTGGGATGGCAACAACGACATCTGGGATCTGGGGGCCGCGAACCACGAGTATTTCCTCAAGAGCGATGAGGAGATGATCAACGACCTGGACCACTACAACTGGAGTCTCGCGGTCGACTACACGAAGGACAAAAGCGTCAAAAAGACCCCGAAGTCCGGGCCGTCCGGGCGCTATGCGGATACCTTCTTCGGCCGGGACAGCCACTGGATGATCAACGTCCACTACAGCTATGAGGACGGGGAGTGGTACTTCCCGGACCGCGGCAGAAACAAGATCGTGCATCTGCCCTACGGTGCGGACTTAAACGATGCGTCTTATATCGACGCCCCCACCGATTTCGTGATGAAATACGTGTTCGGAAGCGGCGGGTGCCTGTTTATCTGCGAGGACGACGGCATCTGGCGCTATCGCATCGCGGACGGCGCCATGGAAAAGCTTCCGCTGACAGAGGAGAGCGCGGACCGCGGGCTGCCCTGTTTCACGGAGATGAACATCGCCTCCGGGAGACTGAATTTTGTCGTCCGATACGAGGATTCGCAGACGGATCCCGTCTTTGACGAACTCTCGTATCCGGTGGAAGAGGTCCTGGCGATGGCGGTGACCCCGGAGACCGAGCCGGAGACGACGCAGGAAGAGACGACGCAGGCTGCCTCCGAACCTGACACACAGGCGGAGACAGAGGCGCCGGAGACCGGCACCGAGGCGCAGACGGAGACCGGGGCGGTCCCGCCGGCCTCCACCGAAGCCGCGGCGGAGGACCCGGGAGAGACCGGAAAGAAAGGTCCGGGCGCCCTGCCCTTTGTCCTGATCGGACTGGCGGCAGCAGGCGGGATCGCGGGATTTCTCGTGTATCGGAAGAAGAACCGGGGATAAGACGTGCTTTTCGGACCGGCCGTCAGGGCGGCAGGATCCGCAAAGGGAGCCGGGCCTGATCACGGAAAGAGGAAGCAAAGGGAGGCGCCGCAGCGCCTCCCTCTTTGACGGCGCATCGCGCCGCATCGGTTTCGTTTTTGCGGGCCTGGAGCGGAAGGCCTGCCATTGCAGCGGCTGCGCTCAGGAGCGCGCCAGCCGGGCGCCCTTTTCAAACGCCGTCCGGCATTCCTGCGGAAAGACGGTCTCATGGCGGCGCTGCTTGGCCTCGGGATCGAACATGGTCCATGGCCAGTCCGTTTTGCTGTAGTCGTTCAGCTGCAGCGTATTGCCGCTGACGAGGACGTCCGTCGGCCCGACAAAGCGGCTCAGCGTCTGCTGATAGCCGCGGACCAGGTTCCGGTACATCGTGTCCGGCGCGTTGCTGGTCATGATCAGCAGCACGGGGACGGGGCGCTCGTTGCAGCAGGGCGTCTGCACATTGTACGTCAGGTTCTGGAAGATCAGCCGCTCGTACAGCGCGCGGAACGAGGCGGTCAGCTCGCTCAGGTAGTTGGGCGAGCCGAGAATCAGGCCGTCGCTTTCCCGGATGGCGTCGAGCACGGGCGTCAGTCCGTCGCGGCAGATGCAGTGCCCCTTGGATTTCTCTTTTTTGCAGCCGAAGCAGGAGATGCACCCGGTGTATTTTTCCAGCCGGAACAGGTCGAAGCGCTCCACGGAGGCCCCCTCCGATTCCGCGCCCCGGGAGGCCTCGGTGATCAGGGTGTCCGTGTTCCAGCCCTTTCTCGGTCCTGCATTGACGGCGATGATTCGCTTGCCCATATCGGTTCACTCCTTTTGTTTTTCGAAACGTCTTTCCGGCTGCGGCTCCCGGAGCCGTCCGGACCCTGTGCCGCAGACACTTCGCCCACGGCGCGGCCGTCTCTGCATCCATGATACCCGAAACGGCGCCTCCGTTCAACCGAAACACGTTCAAAGAGGCTCCGCGTCCTTGCGCTCCCGCGGCGCCGGGGTGTATAATCAGACGATAGAACCGACGACCATTCTCCCGAGGTATCCCATGAAGAACGCCCTCGTTTCGGAAAACATCATACGGATCTCCGTGCGCGGCTTCGTGGAATTCCTGCTGCGCGGCGGCGATATCGACCGTCGCCGGGGCGCGCGGGAGAAGGAGGCCATGCTGGAGGGGAGCCGCGTCCACCGCTTGATCCAGAGCCGCGCGAAGGGGGATTACCGCCCCGAGGTGCCGGTACGCGGCGCCTTCCCGATGATCTGCGGGACCCTGCTTCTCGAGGGACGCGCGGATGGCATCTTCTCCGAGGACGGCGTCGTATGGATCGACGAGATCAAGGGCATCTACCGCGACCTCGCGTCCCTGGAGGCCGCCGTGCCCGTGCACGAGGCGCAGGCCAAATGCTACGCCGCCATCGTGGCGGCGGAGGAGGGGCTGGAGATCATCGGCGTGCAGATGACCTACTGCCATCTGGAGAGCCGGCAGGTGCGGCGCTTCCGCACCCAGTACACGGCGGCGGAACTGGCCGCGTGGCTGCGCGGGCTCGTGGACGAATACGAGAAGTGGGCGATCTGGCAGACGGAGCATCTGGCCGCGCGTCAGGCGGGCCTGAAGGCCCTCACGTTCCCGTTCCCCTACCGGCCCGGCCAGAAGGAGATGGCCGCGGCCGTCTACCGCGCGATCCGGGATGAAAAAGAACTCTTTATCCAGGCCCCGACCGGCATCGGCAAGACCCTGGCCACGATCTTCCCGGCCCTCAAGGCGATGGGAGAGGGGCTGGGCGACCGCCTCTTTTACCTGACGGCCAAGACCATGACGCGCTCCGTCGCGGAGGAGGGCATCGGCCTTTTGAAGTCCTCCGGGCTCACGCTGTCTTCGGTCACGCTGACGGCCAAGGAGAAGATCTGCCCGATGGAGGAGGCCTCCTGCGATCCGGAAAAATGCCCCTATGCCCGCGGGCACTTCGACCGCGCGAACGAAGCACTGTACGACCTCATCACCGGGGATCTGTCCCTGGGGCGGGACGGGATCCTTTCCTGCGCGCACGCGCACGCGGTCTGTCCCTTTGAACTCTCGCTGGACGCCTCGCTCTTCGCGGACGTCGTGATCTGCGACTACAACTACGCCTTCGATCCCAACGTGCGCCTGAAGCGGTTCTTCGCGGACGGAGCCGGGGGCGACCCCATCCTGCTGATCGACGAGGCCCACAACCTGGTGGACCGCGCGCGGGAGATGTTCTCCGCGGAACTGGTCAAGGAGGAGATCCTGGAGGCGAAGCGCTGGTTCAAGGAGAAGTCCCCGTCCTGCGCGCGCCGCCTGGAAGCGGTGAACCGCCGCCTTCTGGCCAGAAAGCGCGAGTGCACGGAGGGCGGAAAGGTCTTCGCGGACGCGGACGACATCGGCCTGGCCGTGCTGCGCGCGGTGGGGACGATCGACGAATACCTGGAGGAGGAGAAAAAGCCCCTGCCGGACGAGGTCATCCGGGCCTACTTCGCGCTCCGGAACTTCTCCCTGGTCTACGAGACCCTGGACGAGGATTACCGCGTCTACGGGCAGCTGCTGCCCGGCGGGGAGTTTCTGTTCCGGCTCTACTGCGTGAGCCCGGCCCGTCAGCTCGCCGAACAGCTGGAAAAGTGCCGCAGCGCGGTGTTTTTCTCCGCGACCCTGCTCCCTGTCAACTACTACAAGGAACTTCTGACCGGCGATGCGGAGAAGGACGCCGTCTACGCGCCCTCGCCGTTCCCGCCGGAGAACCGGCTCCTGGGAATCGTCCGGGACGTCTCCAGCCGGTATAAGCGCCGCTCCCGCGAGGAATTCGCGCGCATCTGGGAGGCCGTTGCGCAGACGGCCCTGGCCCATCCCGGCAACTACATGGCCTTCTTCCCGTCCTATGCCTTCCTGGAGGGCGTGCGGGAGATCGCGGAGGAGGATAAGCGCACGGTCTCGGGGGACAATGCGCTGGCGCCCGCGGACGCGCCCCTGTCCCTGATCTTTCAGGAGCGGGCCATGCGGGAGACCGATCAGGAGGCCTTCCTGGCGCACTTTTCCGCGGCGCGGGAGGGCGGCTCGCTGATCGGGTTCTGCGTGATCGGCGGGAGCTTCGCAGAGGGAATCGACCTCACCGAGGACCGGCTGATCGGCGCCTGCATCGTGGGGCCCGGCCTGCCGCAGATCTGCCTCGAGCGGGAGATCCTGCGGGCCTGGTTCGACGCCCACGGAAAGGACGGCTACGCCTACGCCTACACCTACCCGGGCATGAACCGCGTGCAGCAGGCGGCCGGGCGCGTCATCCGCACGGACACGGACCGCGGCGTCATCCTGCTGATGGACGACCGCTTCACGCAGGGGCAGTACCGGCGCCTGTTCCCCCGGGAGTGGGAGGGGGCGCGGGTGCTCTCCTCCGGAAGCATTCGGGACGCGGTCAAGGCATTTTGGGATTCCTGAGACGGGGCGCATCCTGCCCCGTCTTTTTTGATGCCGATTTTTCACCGGTTTTGTGAATTGTGACAACGGCAAACATCCCCGCAGGCGGTGGACAAAAACCACCGCAGCCGCTATAATATATTGGATATCGTTCACTCGCGTTTTGGAGCCCTGAAGGAGGTCTCGATGAGCGTTCAAAGGATCTATGTGGAGAAGCGCCCCGGCTTTGCCGTGCAGGCCAGGGAACTGAAGGAAGAGGTGCGCGGCTACCTCGGAATCGCGGGTCTGGAGGACGTGCGTGTCCTGATCCGCTACGACGTGGAGGGCGTCTCGCCGGAGATCTTCTCTCAGGCCCTCACGACCATCTTTTCCGAGCCCCCGGTGGACGACGTCTATCCGGGAGAGTTCCCGCGCGGACCGCAGGACAAGGTGTTTTCCGTGGAGTATCTGCCAGGTCAGTTCGACCAACGCGCGGATTCCGCGGAGCAGTGCGTGCGCCTTCTGAATGCGGCGGAGGAGCCCGTCGTCCGCACCGCGACGACGTACGTGCTCACCGGGGACCTCTCGGAAGAGGACGTGGACCGCATCCGCCGTCACTGCATCAACCCGGTGGACTCCCGCGAGGCGTCCGAGGAGGTGCCGGAGACCCTGGTCACGGAGTTTGACGAGCCGGCCGACGTCATCGTCTACGACGGTTTCTCCCGGATGGAGGAGGCGCCCCTGAAGGAACTCTACAACTCCCTCGGGCTGGCCATGACCTTCCGGGATTTCCTGCATATCCAGAAGCATTTCCGCGAAGAGGAGCACCGCGATCCCAGCCACACGGAGATCCGCGTGCTCGACACCTACTGGTCCGACCACTGCCGCCACACCACCTTCCTGACGGAGCTCAAAGACGTCGCCTTCGAAGAGGGCTACGCCCGCGAGGCCATCGAGGAGAGCTACGACCGCTACATCCGGGACCGCGAGAGCATCTTTGCCGGCCGGAAGGACAAGTTCGTCTGCCTGATGGATCTGGCCCTGATGGGCGCCCGCAAGCTCAAGGCGGAGGGGAAGCTCCGGGACCAGGAAGAGACGGACGAGATCAACGCCTGCTCCATCGTCGTGCCGGTGGAGATCGACGGCAAGGAAGAGGAGTGGCTCGTCAACTTCAAGAACGAGACCCACAACCACCCGACCGAGATCGAGCCTTTCGGCGGCGCGGCCACCTGCCTGGGCGGCGCCATCCGCGACCCGCTGTCCGGACGCACCTACGTCTATCAGGCGATGCGCGTGACGGGCGCGGCGGACCCGACGGTCTCCGCCTCCCAGACCATGAAGGGCAAGCTCCCGCAGAAAAAACTGGTGCGTGAGGCGGCCCACGGCTATTCCTCCTACGGCAACCAGATCGGCCTGGCCACCGGTTACGTGAAGGAGATCTATCACCCGAACTACGCGGCCAAGCGCATGGAAATCGGCGCTGTCGTGGGCGCGGCGCCCCGAAAGAACGTCATCCGCATGACCTCGGACCCGGGCGACATCATCATCCTGCTGGGCGGACGCACGGGCCGCGACGGCTGCGGCGGCGCGACGGGCTCTTCCAAGATCCACACGGAATCCTCGATCGAGACCTGCGGCGCGGAGGTCCAGAAGGGCAACGCCCCGACGGAGAGAAAGCTCCAGCGCCTGTTCCGCAGGGGCGAGGTGAGCCGCCTCATCAAGAAGTGCAACGACTTCGGCGCGGGCGGCGTGTCCGTGGCGATCGGAGAACTGGCCGCGGGCCTGGACATCGACCTGGACCTGGTCCCCAAGAAATACGCGGGTCTGGACGGCACGGAGATCGCGATCTCCGAATCGCAAGAGCGCATGGCCGTCGTCGTGGACCCGAAGGATAAAGACGCCTTCCTCGCCTTTGCGGACGAGGAGAACCTCGAGGCCACCCCCGTGGCCGTGGTCACGGAGCTGCCCCGCCTGCGGATGCACTGGCGCGGAAAGACCATCGTGGATCTCTCCCGCGCCTTCCTGGACACCAACGGTGCGCACCAGGAAGCCTCCGTGGTCGTGGAGATGCCAGAGGAGGGCGCGTCCCCGTTCAAAGCGGCCGTCCCGGAGGACGTGGAAGCCGGCTGGAAGGCCATGCTGGCGGACCTCAACGTCTGCTCGCAGCGCGGCCTCGTGGAGATGTTCGACAGCTCCATCGGCGCCGGCTCGGTGCTGATGCCCTACGGCGGAAAGTACCAGCGCACGGAGACGCAGGCTATGGTCGCCAAGCTCCCGGTCCTCTCCGGAAAGTGCTCGGCCGTGACCATGATGAGCTACGGCTTTGACCCCGTTCTTTCCTCCTGGAGCCCCTACCACGGCAGCATGTACGCGGTGCTGACCAGCATCGCGAAGATCGCCGCGGCGGGCGGAGATCCGGAAAAGATCCGCTTCACCTTCCAGGAATATTTCCGCCGCATGACGGAGGATCCGCACCGCTGGAGCCAGCCGTTCGCGGCCCTTCTGGGCGCCTACGAGGCGCAGATGCGCTTCGGCCTGCCGTCCATCGGCGGCAAGGATTCGATGTCCGGCTCCTTCGGCGAAATGGACGTCCCGCCCACGCTGGTCTCCTTCGCGGTGGACGTTGCGGACCTCGGCAATGTGGTCTCGCCCGAATTCAAGGAAGCCGGCAATACCCTGTACCTGATCGAGGCGCCGAAAAAGGCCTTCGACCTCCCGGACTGCGAGACGGCCATGGAGGGCCTGCGCGGCCTCCACGCCGCGATCCAGGCCGGCGGGGTGCGCTCCGCCTACGTGCTGGAGCGCCACGGCCTCGCGGAGGCGGTTTCCAAGGCGGCCTTCGGCAACCGCATCGGCGCAGCGCTCTGCGATGACGTGACCGCGGCCGACCTGTTTGCCCCGGCCTGGGGCTCCGTCCTCGTGGAGGCGGCTCCCGGCTTTGCGGCGTCGGCCTCCTGGAGAGAGATCGGCGTGACGACCGCCGCCCCGGTCATCCGGGCCGCGGGCGCCGCGATGGCGCTCTCCGAGCTGCAGGAGATCTGGGAAAAGCCTCTGGAGAAGGTGTTCCCGTCCGCCGCGGGCGGAGAGGGCGATGCCCCGAAGGACGCGCTCTTTGACGCGAAGACGGTCTACGTCGGCAAAGAAAAGGCCGCGAAGCCTCGGGTCTTCATCCCCGTCTTCCCGGGCACCAACTGCGAATACGACAGCGCCCGCGCCTTTGAGCGCGCCGGCGCGCAGCCCGTGGTGCGGGTCTACCGGAACCTCACGGCGGAGGGCATCCGCGCCTCCGTGGAGGATTTCTCCCGCGAGATCGGGCGGGCCCAGATGATCATGTTCCCGGGCGGCTTCTCCGCCGGCGACGAGCCCGAGGGCAGCGCGAAGTTCTTCGCGACGGCCTTCCGCAACGAGAAGATGAAGGAGGCCGTGCTGAATCTGCTGGAGAAGCGGGACGGCCTGGTCCTCGGCGTCTGCAACGGCTTCCAGGCGCTCATCAAGCTGGGTCTGGTCCCGTACGGCACCATCCGGCCGCAGGAGAAGGATTCGCCCACCCTCACGTACAACACCATCGGCCGCCACGTCTCGCACATGGTCTACACGAAGGTCGTCTCCAACAAGTCGCCCTGGCTCATGCAGGCGCAGCTCGGCGGCGTGTACACCATCCCCGCCTCTCACGGCGAGGGCCGCTTCGTCGCGGACGAGGCCTGGCTCAAAAAGCTCTTTGAGGCCGGCCAGGTGGCGACGCAGTACTGCACGCCGGACGGAGAGGTCTCCATGGACGGAGAGTGGAACGTCAACGGCTCCTTTGCCGCGGTGGAGGGCATCCTCTCGCCCGACGGCAGGGTGTTCGGCAAGATGGGCCACAGCGAGCGCCGCAGCTTCGGCACGGCCCTGAACATCGTCGGAGAGCAGGATATGCGCCTGTTCGAGAGCGGCACGGCCTACTTCGGCTGAGGCGGCCGGAGCGGACAGCACCGCACAGCATCACACAGCATTTCGTTTTTTGCATCGGGAGGAAGAATCATGAAGGTCCTCGTGACCGGCGGCGCCGGCTACATCGGAAGCCATACGTGTCTGGAACTCTTAAACCGCGGCCATGAGGTGGTCGTCATCGACAACCTCTGCAACTCTTCGGAGGAGGCCATCGCCCGCGTGGAGGAACTCGCGGGAAAGTCCATCACCTTCTTTGAGGCGGACATCCGCGACGAGACCACGCTGGAGTGGATCTTCCGTCAGGAGTGCCCGATCGACGCGGTCATCCACTTCGCGGGTCTGAAAGCCGTGGGCGAGTCCGTGCAGAAGCCCCTCGAATACTACGAGAACAATGTCGGCGGGACTCTCACCCTGCTGCGCAAGATGCGCGAGCACGGCGTGAAGAAGATCATCTTCAGCTCCTCTGCGACGGTGTACGGAGATCCGGCTGAGATCCCGATCACGGAATCCTGCCCCAAGGGCGCGGTCACCAATCCCTACGGCCGCACCAAGAGCATGCTGGAGGACATCCTGACCGATCTGCACACGGCGGATCCGGAGTGGCAGGTGGTGCTCCTGCGGTACTTCAACCCGATCGGCGCGCATGAGAGCGGCATGATCGGAGAGGATCCCGCTGGCATCCCGAACAACCTGATGCCCTACGTCACGCAGGTCGCCGTGGGCAAGCTCGAGAAGCTGCGCGTCTTCGGCAACGACTACGACACCCCCGACGGCACCGGCGTGCGCGACTACATCCACGTCTGCGATCTGGCCTACGGCCATGTCTGTGCCCTTGGGCAGCTGGAGAAGAACGCGGGCGTGAGCATCTTCAACCTGGGCACCGGCCGCGGCTACAGCGTGCTCGAGGTGGTGCACGCCTTCGAGAAGGCCAGCGGAAAGCCGATTCCCTATGAGATCGTGCCGCGCCGCCCCGGCGACATCGCCACCTGCTACGCGGATCCCGGCAAGGCGGAGCGCGAGCTGGGCTGGAAAGCGGAGCGAGGTCTGGAAAAGATGTGCGAGGACTCCTACCGCTGGCAGAGCATGAATCCGGACGGATACCGGACGGAGATGCCGCAGGGCTGACGGAATTGAGCGCCGGCTGTTCTGCACTGCAGAACTGATCAATTCATATGTTTTCCGACCGCGCCTCATGGCGCCGGACGCCCCGGAAAGAAAGCCGGCAAAAAACATCCCGAAAGGGGAACTTTATGAAACTGATCTACGCGATCGTGAGAAAAGAGGACGGGAACCTGGTCACCGAGGAACTCACCAGGAGCGGGTTCTCCGTGACCCGCATCGCCTCCACCGGGGGCTTCCTGCGCCGCGGCAACATGACCCTGATGATCGTCACGGAGCCGGAGCGCGTGGACGAGGCCGTCCGCATCATCAAAAAGGAGTGCGGCGAGCGGCGACAGGTCGTGTTTGAGAATCCGTATCCGGGCGCGGCCGGGGCCGCCGGCACCGTCTTTTCGGGTGCGGAGGTCCCGCTTCCCGTGGACACGGGCGGCGCCACGATCTTTGTGGTGGAAGTGGAGAGGTTCGAGCGGGTATGACGGTCTGGGAACTCTTCCTGATCGCGGTGGGCCTGTCCATGGACGCCTTCGCGGTCTCCATCGTCAAGGGGCTTTCCGTAGAGAGAGCCGGCGTGCGCGAGCGCGTGACCGTGGGCCTCTGGTTCGGGGGCTTCCAGGCCCTCATGCCATTTCTGGGCTGGCTCCTGGGCGCGGCCTTTGCGGACCGCATCGCCCGCTACGACCACTGGGTGGCCTTCATCCTGCTGGGCCTGATCGGTGCCAACATGGTGCGGGAATCCCTCAGCAAAGAGGAGGAGCACCTGGGGGCGTCCCTGGCCCCGGGCCAGATGTTCCTTCTGGCCGTCGCCACCAGCATCGATGCCCTGGCCGTGGGCGTGACCTTCGCCTTCCTGAAGGTGGCCGCGGTCCCGGCCTCCGCCTTCATCGGCGTCGTCACCTTCCTGATCTCCTGCGCGGGCGTGGGCATCGGGCATCGCTTCGGCAGCCGGTTCAAGAGCGCCGCGGAACTCGCGGGCGGCATCATCCTGATCGGGATCGGCGCGAAGATCCTGATCGAGCATCTTTTTCTGTGAGGACAATCGTTTGGAAAGTTTAGTGAACTGGTATCAGAGCACACTGGGGGGCTTTCTGCCCAAGGAGGTCTTCTGCTTCCTGGTCTCCATGCTCCCGGTGATCGAGCTACGCGGCGGTCTCATCGCCGCAAGCCTGCTGCAGATACCCCTTCTGAAAGCCAATATCATCTGCATTCTGGGCAACATGCTGCCCATCCCCTTCATCCTGCTTTTCATCCGCCGCATCTTCGCCTGGCTGCGGGAGCATCACCTGCTCACCGGCTTCGTGAACTGGCTGGAGAGGCGCGCGATGCGCAAGTCCAAGGGCGTGGAAAAGGGTGAATTCTGGTTCCTGCTGTTCTTTACGGGCATTCCTCTCCCGGGCACGGGCGGATGGACGGGATCCATCATCGCCTCGCTGCTGGAGCTGGATATCAAGAAGGCCATCATCGCCGTGTTCCTCGGGATCCTGCTGGCCGCGATTCTGATGGACATCATTTCCTACGGCCTGCTGGCGGGCATCGTGAGCTGAGCGGAAAGCGTCCGGCGCTGCGGGGCGCGGCAGAGGACTGCGGCGCTGCGGGGCCCATGGACCGCGGCTTTTGCTGAAAAGAACCGAAGGGCGGTGTGCTGTTTCCGTTTTGGGGCACGCGCCCGGGACATATGATCGGGAGGAAAAAATGTGAAGAGAGCGGGACTGGTAGTCGCTGTCGAGATGGACGCGGTGCGCCGCAGGTACGGACGCCCCGAGAAGATGCTTCTGTTCCACGGACAGCCCGTAGAGGTCTATATCGTGGGCGCGTACGAACTTTACGCCTTCCACAGCGGAGCGGGAGAGATCGCGGCGGCGGCCGCGGCCCAGCTCCTCATCAGCGAGTGCGGCGTGGAGGCGGTGTTCAATTTCGGCATCGTCGGCGGCCTCACGGAGGAGATCTCGCACTCCCGGCTCTGCGTCGTGAAGAGCGTGGTGCACTACGATTTCGACACCTCGGCCTACGACCACTGCGAGCCCGGGCGTTACATGCAGTACCCGTCCGTGCAGATCCCGACCACGGAAAAGTTCTGGAAGGCGGCCGCGAAGATCAGCCCCGACCTCACCCCGGTGGTCTGCGCCTCCGGCGATAAGTTCGTGGACGGCGGAGAGAAGAAGCGCGCCCTGCACGACGCGTGGGGCGCCGATATCTGCGAGATGGAGGCGGCCGGGATCGTCATGACCTGCGACCGCAACCGCGTGCCCTGCCTGCTGATCAAGATGGTCTCCGACGGCGTGGACGGCGGCGCCGAGGAGTTTGCCCGCGAGTTCGACAGCGCGAGCGACAGGTGTCTGGAAGTACTCGAAGAGGTGCTGGAGGAACTGTAAATGCTGTATATGCTGATCGCCGTGATCGGCGGACTTGCCAACCCGATGCAGTCCGGTGTGAACGGGAGACTGCGCCGGAAGATCGGGCATCCGCTGTATACGGCCGTGCTCACTTTCGCGACGGCGCCCTTTATCCTGTTTGCTCTGATGATCCTTACGGGGACGGAGCTGAAGCTGAACGTCTCGCGCCTGTTTTCCGAGCCCTTCTGGGTCTGGGCGGGCGGCATCATCGGCGTGTTCTTCGTCACCCTGAACATGCCCATCCTGCAGAGGCTGGGCGGCGTGCAGGCGATGGTCCTGCCGGCCTTCGGCCAGATCGTGGGCGGACTGATCATCGACCACTTCGGGCTGCTGGGCGCGAACCGCATCCCGCTGTCGCTGACGCGCGCGGTCGGCGCGGTCCTGGTCGTGTGCGGCCTCATTCTGGTCACGCGTTCGCGCGTTTCGGGAGAGAAGAAGGCGGGCGGAAACCTGATGTGGCAGGTCATGGGCATCCTTCTGGGCATGGGGACCTCCGTCCAGACCGCGGCCAACGGCTATGTGGGCAAGATCGTGGAATCGCCCTTCCGCGCCTCCATCATCAACTTCCTGGTGGGCCTGACGCTGATCCTGATCATCTGCTGCGTGAAATTCGTGCGCGACGGGAGAAAGTTCCCCTTCACGAAGGAGAAGGCTCCCTGGTGGAGCTGGCTGGGCGGCGCGTGCGGCGTCGTCTTCATCACGGCCAATGCGGCGATGTCCTCGCGCATCGGCACCGGGATGACCCTGGTGTGCTCGCAGGTCGGCATCATGCTGGGCGGCATCCTGATCGACCAGTTCGGTCTTTTCGGGAACCAGAAGCGCCCGGCCACGGCCATGAAGATCCTCGGCGTCGTGCTGATGATCGCCGGCGCGGTCGTTATCCGGCTGCTGTAATACACGAAATTCAAAAGAATACGGAAAAGCCCGGGGCATCCCGGGCTTTTTTTCTGAAAACATCAACCGACAAAATTGAAAATGATTTTCAAATTTGTTGACAAAAGCTTCCCTTCCATATAAAATGAGAAAGGTTTTCAATTTTGGAAGAATCGCGGCTGGCCCGGGGGCTGCCGCAGGGAGTTTTGGCAATGAAAAGAATCGCGGCGCTGCTCCTTCTTCTGGTGCTTCTCGCCTCCGCGTTTGCGGGGTGCGGACAGGCCGGAGGGCAGGAGAGCACACCGGAAAGAAATACAGATCACGAACGTCTCAAGGTGGTGGTCACCGTGTTCCCGCTCTATGACTGGGCGCGGGAGATCGCGGGGGACCGCGCGGACGTGTCCATGCTGATGAAGAGCGGGGTGGACCTGCACAGCTTCCAGCCCGGCGTGAAGGAGGTCCTGGAGGCCACGCAGAGCGACCTCTTCCTCTACGTCGGCGGCCCTTCGGACGCCTGGGTGGGAGAGGCCTTTTCCGGCGCCGCGGGAGCGCGCGCCGTCAGCCTCGACATGATGTCCCTGCTCGGAGATTCCGTCCTCGAAGAGGCGGACCCGGAAGGCGCGGAGCACGGGGAGCATCACCATGGAAATGACGGGCATGACGGCCATGAGGAAGACGCCGCACACGAAGATCATAACGATCACGATGACGACGGGGAAGAAGAGCACGAGCCGGACGAGCACGTGTGGCTGTCCCTGCGACGCGCGGCCGTCTGCGTCGAGGGAATCCGCGACGCCCTGATCCGTCTGGACCCGGACGGGGAGAAGGCCTACCGGGACAACGCCGATGCCTATCTGGCCAAAGTGCGCGCCCTGGATGAGACCTACGCGAAGGAGATCGCCGCCCTGCCCGGAAAGACCCTGCTCTTCGGGGACCGCTATCCCTTCCGGTATCTCGCGGAGGACTACGGCCTCACCTGCTACGCGGCCTTTTCCGGCTGCTCCGCGGAGAGCGAAGCCAGCTTTGCCACGGTGGCGGGGCTGGCGCAGAAGCTGGACGAACTGAGCCTTCCCTGCGTGATCGCCCTCAAGGGGAGCGACTTAAAACTCGCGAAGACCATCATCGAAAACACGCAGTCAAAGGACCGGAAGATCCTCCTTCTGGAGCCCCTGCAGTCCGTGACGGACCAGGAGGCCGCGGCGGGACTTTCGTACCTGTCCGCGATGGAGAGCAACCTGGAGCAGATCAAGGAGGCGCTGCGGTAATGGCGCAGATTCTGGAATATCTATCCTATCCATTCGTGCGCTACGCCGTCATCGTCGGCGTGCTGATCGCGCTGTGCTCCTCGCTTCTGGGGGTCACGCTGGTCTTAAAGCGCTTCTCGTTTATCGGCGACGGGCTCTCGCACGTGGCCTTCGGCGCGGTCGCGGCCGCGGCGGCCATGAAGCTGACGGACCAGACGGTCCTCGTGCTTCCGGTCACGGTCCTGAGCGCTGTTCTGCTCCTTCGCACGGGAAAGCGGGCCAAGGTCAAGGGCGACGCCATGATCGCGATGATCTCCGTGTCGGCCCTGGCGCTGGGCTATCTTCTGATGCACCTGTTCCCGGTCTCGGGCAACGTCTCCGGCGACGTGTGCACCACGCTGTTCGGATCGACGTCTATCCTGACCCTCACGGCGGCCGACGTGCGCCTCTGCGCGTGGCTGTCCGCAGCGGTCCTCGTTCTTTTCGTGCTGTTTTATCACCGCATCTTCGCGGTCACCTTTGATGAGGATTTCTCGCAGGCGACCGGCATGCGTGCGGACAGATACAATATGCTGATCGCGGTGCTGGTGGCCGCCGTGGTGGTGCTGGCGATGAACCTCGTGGGATCGCTCCTGATCTCCGCCCTGGTCATTTTCCCGGCCCTGTCAGCGATGCGGCTGTTCCGCAGTTTCCTCTCGGTAACGGTGTGCTCCGCGGTGCTCTCGGTGGTCTGCGCCGTTCTGGGCATGGCGGTGTCTATCCTGGCCGGGACTCCGGTGGGTGCGACGGTGGTGGCCGTGGACGCTGCGGCGTTTCTGGTGTGCTATGTGATCGGCGCGGTGAGGGGCGTGTGAGTATGATGGAGAAGGCATCCTACAAGACCAAACAGCGGGAAGAGCTCCTGGAGTATCTTAAGACCGTGCCAGGGGTCCACGTGACCGCGGCGGACGTCGTGGAGTACTTCCACAAAAAGGGGCGTGTGATCGGCACGTCCACGGTGTACCGGCAGCTCGAGCGCATGGTGGACGAGGGAATCGTCGGGAAATACTCGACCGGCGCGGGCGCGCCGGCCTGTTTTGCCTATCTGGCGCAGGCCTGTGACCCGGAGGGCGTGTGCTTTCACTGCAAGTGCGAAAAGTGCGGCAGGCTCATCCACCTGCACTGCGAGGAACTCGCGCAGATCGGGGATCACCTGCTGAAGGAGCACGCCTTTGTGCTCGACCCGATGCGCACGGTGTTTTACGGGATCTGCGAGGCGTGCAGGGGAGGAAAAGAAAATGGCTCTGATCAAATGTGAGAATCTGACCCTGGGATACGAGGGACGCCCCGTCGTCACGGGTCTGAATTTTGAAGTGAACGAGGGCGACTACGTCTGCATCGTGGGAGAAAACGGCTCCGGAAAGAGCACGCTGATGAAGGCCATTCTGGGGCTGGTGCAGCCGCTGTCCGGGCAGATCATTTTCGGGGACGGCCTGACCCAGAACCAGGTCGGCTACCTCCCGCAGCTGACGGACAATCAGCGCGACTTCCCCGCCACCGTGCGCGAGGTGGTCTATTCCGGCTGCATCGCCGGAATGGGGCGCCGGCCCTTCTTCGGGCGCCGCGAGAAGGAGATCGCGAAAAACGCCATGGAGCGCATGGGGATCCTCGACCTCGCGAAGCGCAGCTACCGCGACCTGTCCGGCGGACAGCAGCAGAGGGTCCTCCTGGCGCGCGCCCTGTGCGCCGCGCGGAAGATCCTGCTTCTGGACGAGCCGGTCTCCGGCCTGGATCCGAAGGCCACGATCGAGATGTACGACGCCATCGACCGTCTGAACGCGGAAGGTGTCGCCATTCTGATGATCTCGCACGACATCCTGGCCGCGACGATCAAAGCCAGCCACATCCTGCACCTGGGGCGCGAGACCTTCTTCGGCACGACGGCGGAATACGAGGCCAGCCGCACTGGGCGGGAGTTCATGGCGGCGCCGTGAGAAGCGGCTGCAGCCGGCTGAATCATAAAATGTGTAAGCGGGCTTCGCTGGGCCTGTCCGGTCCCCGGCCAGCCGCCGGCCGATGCTTACTTGAGAGGTACCTATGACCGATACACAGAAGACGCCCCAGCCGGGGAACAGGCTCTGGACCAGGGATTTCACCATCATCACCCTGGGGAGCGTGGTCTCCATGCTGGGCAATTCCATGAGCTTCTTCGCGATGAACCTGATGGTGCTCGACTACACGGGGTCGACCCTGCTCTACGCGGTCTACATGGTCGCGTACACGGCGCCCCAGCTGATCGTGCCCATCTTTTCGGGCGCCATCCTGGACCGGTTCTCGCGCAGGAAGATGATCTACACCCTGGATTTCATCATCGCGGGACTCTACATCGTCGTGGCGGGACTGCTCTCCACGGGCTGGTTCTCCTTCCCGCTCTTCGCCCTGTTCTGCTTCGTGACGGGGAGCATCTGGAGCATCTACCTGGTGGCTTACGAGAGCTTCTATCCCCTCCTGATCACCGAAGGGAACTACTCCAAGGCTTACTCCATTGCCTCGGTCCTCGAGACGATGGCCGCGGTGATGGTGCCCGTCTCCACCTGTCTGTACAACATGGTGGGCATCGCGCCCCTGCTGTTCGCGAACGGCTGCTGCTTCTTTGTCGCCGCGGTGATGGAGACGCAGATCCGCGCGGAGGAGAAGTACATCGAAAAGCAGAAGAAGGCCGCGGAAGAAGAGGGTCTGGGACTGTCCGGCCCGCGCCGGATGCTGCGCGACGTGAAGGAGGGCTTCCAGTATCTGTACAACGAGAAGGGACTGCGCGCCATCGCGGTCTACTTCACGTTTTCCGCGCTGGTGGGCGGCGTGAGCGCCGTTGTGACCCTGCCGTACTTCCGCAGCACGTTTGACAACGGCGAATACGTCTTCATGCTGGTGCACGCCATGAGCTACGTGGGGCGCGCCCTGGGCGGCGCGATCCACTACCGGTGGAAACTCCCGTCCAGATACAAGTTCGTGACGGCCCTGGCCGTGTACGTGATCATCGGCGTCGCGGAGGGCATTTACCTGTTCTTCCCGATCCCGGTGATGATGCTGTGCCTGTTCATCATGGGCCTGGGCGGCGTGACCAGCTACACGATCCGTATCTCCGCCACGCAGAACTATGTCCCGGACGAGAAGAAGGGCCGTTTTTCCGGCGCCTTCCAGATGCTCAACACCCTGGGCTGGCTCGTGGGCGAGATGGCGGCCGGCGTCCTCGCGGAGGCGTTCCCGAAGCGCGGGATCCTTCTGGCCGCGGAGCTGATCGGTGTGGCCGCCGCCCTGCTCGTGATCGGGGGACGCAGGAAGCACGTGGAGCCGATCTACAACCGGCAGGTGTAAGAAAACAAATTCGAATATGGATCAAAAAGACCGTCCGCATGGCTGCGGGCGGTCTTTTCTGTGAGCGTTCGGTTACGGAGTTTTATGGCCATGAAAGCCGAGGGGGTGAACATGATCAGATGAGGTGGGAGAGGAAACCGCAGGAGCTGCGAGTACATGCCTTCCGGGAACGAGCAGGCGGAACGTCGTACGGGCGTTGCGGCCGCCGGCGCTTAGTGAGCGGTGCCGCAAGGCGCCGCGAGCTTAGCGTCCGCTGCGCAGAGCCGCACAGAGCGGGAGCGTCCCGGAGACGCTCTGCCTGCGCGGGACCCATGAATGAAGAACTGAAAAGCAGCTCCGGCGGTCTCCGTCTTCACGGGTGCATTACGGCTCGGTTGTGAAATGCTTCCGCAGAGAAGCGGATCCCGGACATCAGGCCGGATCGTTCCGACGGAAGAAACAGGTTTGCCCGTTCGGGTGGAAGAGCTTGGTCCCGGCTTTCGGCTGCAAAAAAGAGGGCGTTAAGTCGGAGGTCATGCTGCTGTCAAGCGCAGGTCAACGCAAAAAGGCGAAATCGTCCTTGCAAAAAACATAAAAATGCGAAAGACAGAGGGGGCAGTCAGAAGAGCAGACATGAAACAAAAAACCACGATTTTTCGCGATTTTTCATGCGCTATTCACAGAAAATGCGGAGACGGGAGGGGGACAGTCATAAATTGTCCCCTTCGATTTTTGATTCTGTGTATCTTTTTGAGGGTACGGACGCACGCTATAGTGACCCCATAAAAAGCATGCTTTTTCACAGGGACAGACAGGGACGCATCAGGACTCCTCGGCCGGGAGCCGCGCCGCATCTGTCAAACAGCCGGGGACCTCTTCTCAGAACGGGATCCCGTGGAGAACAAGGAGCGAAAGCAAACATGAGAAGACAAGAGAAAGAAGTCAAGGATCTGAACGAGATCGAGAAGATCCTCGAGAACTGCAAGATCCTGAACCTGGCCATCCATGACGGGGAATATCCTTACGCGATCACCGTCAACGGCGTGGCCGTCAGGAACGGAGACACCTTTGACGTCTACTTCCACGGGGCGAACGAAGGGAAGAAAGTCGATCTTCTGAAGAAGAACAACAAGGTCTCCTTCATCACCTACGGCATGACCCGCGTCGTGCAGGGCGAGAAGATCTGCGGCGACACCCGCGAGTTTGCCAGCGTCTGGGGGATCGGCGACGTCGAGTTCCTCCAGAGCGACGAGGACAAGGCCTTCGGAATGCGGTCGATGCTCAGCCATCTGGGCGACAGCCGTCAGATGCCGTTCGATCCCGCCCGTTTCGCCAGGATCAACGTCTACAAGATCCACGTGAAGGAACTGACCTGCAAGCGCAGCTCCGTCGCGACCAGCATCGAAGGACTGCAGAAGGCCGGCAAGGACGCTTACACCGGCAAGTAAGAAGAGAAGGAAAAAACAGGAGGATAGCATGGAGACTTTTGGTTCTTGGGTGGCATCGGTCACACCTTTTGATGAGAGAGGACAGGTTGATCCCGGCGCGCTGCGCGCCCTGGTGGAGTTCCACGTCGCAAACGGCACCAATACCCTGTTTTTCATGGGTTCCACCGGTGAGGTGAACATGCTCACGGAAGAAGAGCGCAGGCTCATCGTGAGAGAGACGGTGAAGGCGGCTGCGGGACGCATCAAGATCTGGTGCGGCGCCACGTTCCCGACGACGGAGAAGACGGTGGCCTTCGCGCAGTACGCGGAGAGTGAAGGCGCGGACGGCCTGGTGTTTGCGGCCCCTGCCTACACGATGCCCAATCAGGAGATGCTCAAGGAGTTCTCCCGCGCGGCGATCTCGTCCGTGAAGATCCCCTGCGGCCTGTACCTGAACCCCGCCCGCACCGGCGTGATGCTGGAAGTCGCTTCCCTGAAGGAACTGAAGGCAGCCTGTGACAACCTCGTCGTAATTAAGGAAGGTCACGCGAACGTCCGCCATCTCGAGGAAGTCGCGTTCACCCTGGGCGACAAAGTGGCTGTCTGCGGCGTGGATGCCCTGAGCTGCTCCAACGCGATGGCGTCCCTGACTGTGGGAGGCCGCGGCCTCAACAACGCGGTCGGCAACGTCCTGCCCCGCGAGACGGCCGTCTGGGCGAAGCCCTGGGAGACGATGGACGATGTACTTGCCTCCCGCAATATGTACGAAAAACTGTATCCGGTGCTCAAGGCCCTCAACAGCGTGGTCGCGCCGGTGTGCTTCAAAGCGGCGATGCGTCTCTACGGCCTGCCCGTGGGCGGCGTGAGAGGCCCGCTGCAGGATCTGACCGGAGAGCCCCTGAAGGCCCTCGAAAAGACGCTGGAAGACTTCGGCGCCTTCGACACGTACGGGCGCGCCTGACACCGGATGCTTCGGATAGAAACGTGTCACGCGGAAACTTCAAAACCAAAACGATACAGACAGGTATTTCAAAAACAGTGACGACCTCCCCTGAAGAGGGGAGAAGGAGGAAAACATGAAGAAGATCCTTGCGGCCATCCTGATCGCGGCCATGATCCTTTCCCTCGCAGCCTGCGGCGGAAACAGCACCCCTTCCACCACCAAAGCGGACGGAACGACCCAGGCGGCTTCGAAGGACGACATCAAGCTCGCCAGCATCGCTCCCATCACCGGCAACCTCGCCCAGCACGGCGTCTCCATCCAGAACGCCGTCAACCTCAGACTGAAGCAGTACAACGAGGCCGGCGGCTACCAGGGCCGCAAAGTCGTCGTGGATTTCTATGACGACCAGGGCACCGCGGCCGAGGCCGTGAACGTCGCCAACAAGATCGTCGACGGCAACTACATCGCCTGCGTGGGTCCTTACACCTCCGCCTGCGGCCTGGCCATCGGCAGCCTCTTCGGCGAGGAAAACATCACCCTGTATGCCGTGTCTGCCTCCCACGAGGATTTCGCGAAGCAGAACGACATGTGCACCACCCAGTGCGCGCCTCAGTCCCGCAGCCGCGAGTTCGAGTGCGACTGGCTCTGGGATGAGGGTTACCGCAAGGTCGCCTATCTGTACCTGAACGACGATACCGGCAACGCCGCGCAGAACTGGTTCTCCAAGTTCTGGACCGCAAAGGGCGGCGAGCTCGTGCTCTCCGAGTCCTTCCTGGCGGATCAGAAGGATTTCTCCGCTGTCATGACCAAGATCGTCTCCAGCGGCGTGGAAGTCATCTCCAGCTACGCGAACTATGCCTCTGCCATCACCATCATCCAGCAGGCCCGCGACCTCGGCTACAAGGGACTCATCGTGTTCGGCGGCAACGCCCAGCAGCAGGAAGTCATCGACGTCTGCGGTGAGGCCGCGGAAGGCGTGAAGTTCATCTCTCAGTTCTCCAACGACTACCCGACCGAGGGCGTCAAGGCCTTCGTGGAGAGCTACGAGAAGGAGTACGGCCGCAAGCCCACGCAGGTCGACTATCAGGCTTACGAGGCCACGAACCACATCCTGCAGGTGCTGGATGAGCTCGGACCCGATGATACCAAGGCCATCGGCGAGAAGATCCATAACAATCCGAAGTCTCACAGCCTGTACGGCGATTACCCCTACGTGAACGGCGTTCCTCAGTTCCCGCTGCCCATCGTGCAGATCAAGGACGGCGTGTACTGCACCTATAAGTAAGTCTCAGACTCTCCGGGGCCTGCGGTCACCGGGCTGAAGATACGACGCCCGTTCCCGCAGGCCCTTTTTCCGAGAGACGGCCCCGGAGGCCAATACCAAAAGGAGGGTCCTATGTTACTGCAGCAGCTTATCAACGGCATCACCCTGGGCGCCACCTACGCGCTGGCCACCGTCGGCTTCTCGCTGGTCTACGGCGTCCTGGAACTGGCCAACTTTGCCAACGGCGCTTTCTACATCCTGGGCGCGTACTTCGCTATGGTCCTGTACGCCTCCATGGGGATGAATTTCGCGGTCTCCCTGGCGCTTGCCCTGGCCGGGACCGGCATTCTGGGCGCGGCGATGGACGCCGGCCTCCTGCGGCCCATCCGCAGCAAGGGCGGCACACGCACCAGCATGATGATCTCCACCCTGGGCGTGGGCACCGCGATCACCAACCTGATCATCGTTCTGTTCGGAAGCGAGACCAAGCGCTTTCCGGACGCCTTCGGCGGCAAGCGCCTGGAGTTTGCGAGCGCGGTCGTCACGTACAAGCAGCTCTTCACCATCCTGCTCTGCATCGTCGTGATGGTGGTCCTCTCCATCCTGGTATACCGCACAAAGCTGGGACGCGCGATGCGCGCCATTTCCCAGAACCCCGTGGCGGCCCGGCTGATGGGAATCGACACGAACACCGTGATCCTGCTGACCTTCTTCATCGGCACGATGTGCGCGGCCCTGTCCGGCACCGTCGTCTCCATGTATCTGGGCTCGCTGGATACCACGATGTATTCCTCCGTCAACATCAAGATGTTCGCCTCCGCCATCCTGGGCGGCGTCGGCTCGCTCCCCGGAGCGGTGCTCGGCGGCATGATCCTGGGCATGCTGGAGACCTTCGTTTCGGGGTACATCAGCACGGCGTACAAGGACGTCTTTTCATTCGCGATCCTGATCCTCGTTCTTCTGTTCCGTCCGGCCGGCCTGCTCGGTCAGCGGACCATCAAGAAGGTCTAAGGAGGGAGGACAGACATGATACGGAAACTTATCTCTCTCTGGGCAAAATACGAGAAGTGGGTGACTCTGGTCCTGGTGGCCCTGGCGGTGCTCTTTCCGGTAATCTCGGGATTTAACCGCTACGTGGTCAACATCGGCGTCATGGCCGGGATCTACGCGATCCTGACCCTGAGCCTCAACATGATGACCGGCTACACCGGCGTCGTGACTCTGGGCCATGCGGCCTTCTACGGCCTGGGCGCCTACGCGGCGGGCATCCTCAACTGGAGGCTCGGCCTCAACGTCCCGCTCACCTTTATCGCGGCCATGGTCGTCTCCGGTCTGTTCGGCCTGCTTCTGGGCCTCACGACCCTGCAGCTCTCCGGCCGGTACCTGACCATCGTGACGCTCTCCTTCTGCGAGATCATCCGCATCCTGCTGATCAACCTGGAGTGGCTGACCCGCGGACCTCTGGGCATCACCAACATCAAGAAGGCGAACCTCTTCGGCTTTGTTTTCAACACCGCGACCAAGAACTACTATCTGGTGCTGGCCATGGTGCTGCTTTCGGTCTTCATCGTGCACCGGGTCATGAACTCCCGCACGGGACGCGCGATCATCGCCCTCAAGAACGATGAGACCGCCGCGAGCTCCATGAGCGTGAACGTGTTCGCCTACAAGCTGCGCGCGTTCTGCATCTCGAGCGCGATCGCCGGCCTGGCCGGCGCCCTGTACGCCCACTACATCGGCTACATCGATCCGAACAGCTTCGGCTTCACGCAGTCCATCCAGATCCTGTCCATGGGCATCCTGGGCGGCCTGGGCAACATCTTCGGCAGCATCTTCGGCGCGGTGTCCCTGAGCGTCCTTCCGGAGCTGCTGCGCAGCATCGGTCTGGAAGACTTCCGCCAGGTCATCTACGGCGTCCTGCTGGCCCTGCTGGTTCTGATTCGGCCGATGGGCATCTTTGGTAAGATCAACCTGCGCCACCGCCGCCTGCAGGACAGCCTGCAGCTTGCGGGTGAAGGAGAGGAGGCAGAAGCATGAGCGAGATCGTCCTCAGCGGAAAAGGCGTGACGCAGCGCTTCGGCGGACTGACGGCCGTCCAGGACGTCACCTTCGAGGTCCCGAAGGGCGAGATCGTCAGCATCATCGGCCCCAACGGCGCCGGCAAGAGCACCCTGTTCAACTGTGTGACCGGCATCTACACCCCGACGGAAGGTCAGATCTTCTTCCTGGGGCAGGAGATCACCGGCAAGAAAGTGCATGAGATCTCCGCGCTCGGCATCGGGCGCACCTTCCAGAACATCCGGCTCTTCTCCGAGATGACGGCCCTTGAGAACGTCATCGTCGGCAGTCACGCGAAAGCGAAGAGCGGCATCGCCGATGCCCTGCTCCACACGCCGCGCTACCGCCGCGAGGAAGAGGAGGCCGTGAAGAAGGCGGAGGAGATCCTGAAACTGACGGGTCTGTACGAGTACCGCTATCACTACGCGACGGCCCTGTCCTACGGCCTGCAGCGCCGGCTGGAGATCGCCCGCGCCCTCGCGTCCGACCCGGTGCTCCTCCTTCTGGACGAGCCTGCGGCCGGCATGAACGAGCAGGAGACCCACAGCCTGACCGAGTTCATCCGCGAGCTCAAGGGCATGGGCTACACCATCCTGCTGATCGAGCACGACATGAAGCTGATCATGAACATCAGCGACTACATCTACGTCCTGGACCGCGGCATCCCGATCGCCGAGGGAACGGCGGATGAGGTCCGTCAGAACCCGCTGGTCATCGAGGCATATCTGGGGAAGGAGGCGTAAGACATGGCACTGCTGGAAGTGAAAGACCTCCACGTGAGCTACGGGGCGATCAAGGCCGTGCGCGGCGTGTCCTTCTCCGTGGAAAAGGGTGAGATCATCACCATCATCGGCGCCAACGGCGCCGGAAAGAGCACCATCCTGAACACCCTGGCCGGCGTCGTGAAGCCCGCCTCCGGAGAGATCCTCCTGCATAAGGACGGTCACGAGCCGGAGAACGTGTTCGGAGCTCCCAGCCACCGCATCGTGAAAAAGGGCATCGTCCTGTCCCCGGAGGGGCGCCAGGTGTTCCCGCGCATGACCGTGCGCGAGAACCTGCAGCTGGGCTCCTACGTGCTCGGCAAGGACGAGGACCGGGAGAAAAACATGGAGTGGGCCTTCTCGCTCTTCCCGATTCTCAAGGCCCGCTTAAACCAGCTCGGAGGCACCCTCTCGGGCGGCGAGCAGCAGATGCTGGCCATCGCCCGCGCCCTGCAGGCGAACCCGGAGATCCTGATGCTGGATGAGCCCTCGCTGGGCCTCGCGCCCATCGTGGTGCGCGACATCTTCGAACTGTTCAAGGAGATCAACAAGTCCGGCGTGACGATCCTCCTGGTCGAGCAGAACGCCCGCATGGCCCTTGGCATCTCGGACCGCGGCTACGTCCTTGAGAACGGAAAGATCGTCATGACGGGAACCGGAAAGCAGCTGGCGGACGACGAGAAGGTGCGCGCCGCCTACCTGGGAGGCTAAGCGATGTATCTGAAGGGACTGATCGTCGGGATCGCGACGTTTCTGCTGATCGGAATCTTTCATCCGATCGTGATCAAGGCAGAGTATTACTTTACAAAGAAGGTGTGGCCTGTTTTTCTGGTCTGTGGTATCGTATTCCTTGCCGTCAGTCTCTTCATCAGCAACGTGTCCCTGAGCTGCATCTCCGCCGTGTGCGGAATCACCTGGCTGTGGGGGATCGGGGAGCTGTTCGAGCAGGAAGAACGGGTGCGGAAGGGCTGGTTCCCGAAGAACCCGAAGAGAGAGTATCCGAAGGAAGCAAATACGGCAAATGCCGAATATGGGAAGAACTGATATGCTGACCATCGATAAAAACTCGCCGAAACCGCTGTACCAGCAGCTGTATGAGGGACTCAAGGCCGAAGCGCCGAGAGAGAACGTGGAGGGAATCCCTCTCGCTCCGATCCGCTCGCTTTCCAAAGAACTCGGCATATCCAAAAACACCGTGGAGCGCGTCTACCAGCAGCTCGTGGTGGAGGGATATATCTATGCCGTGCCCGGTTCCGGGTATTACTGGAACTATCTCAATCCCGCAAGGGTGGAGGATAAGCACGGGGTTCTGCTGCAGGCGGACCCGGAGAAGCCCCGTCCGGTGCGCTACAATCTCTGCTACGGCAACGGGAACAACCGGGACTTCCCATGGTACGTCTGGAAAAAGTGCGTGCGCCAGGCCCTTCAGCTGGAAGAGGAGGCGCCGTACCTGGAGTACGGCGATAAGAAGGGGTATCTGCCCCTGCGCGAGGTTCTCGCGCGGTTCCTGAAGTCCAAGCGCGGGGTCAACTGCCGGCCGGAGCAGATCATCCTCTGCAGCGGCGTGCAGCAGGCCATCGCCATGCTGGTGCCCCTGCTCCCGCACGTCTACTATCCTCTGGCGATGGAGGAACCGGGGTACGACGGCGTGCGCAACACCTTCCTGCGCTACAATTACCAGCTGACGCCCATCACCGTGGAGGACCGGGGCCTGTCCCTGGATCAGCTGCGCGCGAGCAACGCAAAACTGGTCTACGTGACGCCGTCCCATCAGTTCCCTTTGGGCCGTGTCCTTCCCATCGCGGAGCGCTATGAGCTGGTCAAGATCATGAGCGAGCGCGGCGGCTATATCCTGGAGGATGACTACGACAGCGAATTCCGCTACGGGAATATGGCGTTCCCTTCTCTCCAGTCTCTGGACGAAAACGGCTGCGTCATCTACGTCGGATCCTTCTCCAAAACGCTTTCTCCGACGCTCCGCTTCACGTACATGGTCCTGCCGGAAGAACTGCTCGCGAAATACGAAAAGCTCTACCGGAACCACAAGAACACGATTCCGGATTTTCTGCAGATCGCGCTGCACCAGTTCGTCAACGAGGGATATTATTCCCAGTGGGTGCGCAAGCAGCTCAAGCTGAACGAGCGCAAGTACGAGGTGCTCCGTGAGATGTTCGCGGGCCCGGAGTGCCCCGCCTGCGTCCAGGCGATGTTCAACAACGCCGGCGTGCATCTGGTGGTGCGCATGAACACCGGGCGCCCGCAGGAGGAAGTGCTCCGGCGCTGCGAGGAAAATGGCGTCCGCATCTACTCGCTGCGCACCTCCTGGCACAACCAGTCGCTCGTGGACAACGATCTTTACCTGCTGGGCTTCTCCTCGATCTGTGAAGAGGACCTGCGGGAGGCGATCGGCATTCTGTTCCGGACGGTGCGTGAGATCACGGCGGCATCGCAGAAGATCTCCTGAACCGATCAGTTGAAAACGGCATCCGCGCCGGGGCAGACGGGCTCCTGAGACAGCCGCCCGCGCCGATGCGGGAGCAGAGGAGGCATACGATGAGGAATGCACAGACAGAGCATGGAAGAGGGCTCAGGACGGTCCTGCTCTTTGTCGGCACGGTGACCTTTATTCTGGGCACGCTGGGGATCGTGCTCCCGCTCCTTCCGACGGTCCCGTTTTATCTCCTGACCGCCGCGTGCTTCGCCCGCGGGTCAAGACGCATGAGCGAGTGGTTTTTATCCAGCCGGTGGTACCGGGTCTACGTCATGCCCTACAAAAACCGGGACGGAATGAGCTGGTACACGAAGATAATGATCCTCCTGGGCGTGACTATCCTTCTTGGAATCGGGTTCTGGAGGATGGAGAGCATCCCCGTGGGACGCGTAATCGTGGCTGTCGTTTGGTTGTGCCACCTGGTTTTCTTCCTGCGCTTCATGCGCACGATACCGCGCGCAGAGGAACTGGAGCGCATGCGCATCCAGGAGGAGATCCTGCAGGAGGAAGAGGAGAGACCTGTCGGAGACTGTGAACAGATCTGAAGAATAATTGCGAATGAAAAAGAAGCCGCCGCGGCGTCTTCTTTTTTTGCTTTCAAGCCATCCGGGCGCAGATCATCCGCCGCTTATAAGGGATGCAGAAAAACATGGAAATTGGCATATCAGAGGACAGAACGCGGAGGGAGGCTGTGTTTACAAATAATATCAGTTATGGTATGGTCAATCTGTAAGCATGAACTCTCCGTTTCAGAGGCTGCCGTGCGGCAGCTGACAGGAGAGGGGATCAAAATGGGAGAAGGATCGTGAATAAGAGTTTTCAAGGCGGTGTGCACCTTCCGGAGCAGAAAGAACTGAGTTCCGGTTCGCCGCTGCGGTGGTTTCAGACGGAAGGGGATATGGTGTATCCCCTTTCTCAGCATATCGGCAAACCGGCCAGACCTGTCGTGAAAAAGGGCGATTCGGTTCTGGTTGGTTCCTGTCTGGCCGAAGCTGACGGGTTTGTCTCCGCTCCGGTGTTCTGCGGGTGTTCCGGTACGGTCAAGGCAATTGAAAAACGGCGCGTGATCTCGGGTGCCCTGGCAGACTGCATCATCGTGGAGAATGACGGCGCGTTTACGATGGCAGAGGGCGTGGGAGAAGCGCGGGATCTTTCAGAGATCTCAAACAGTGAAATTCCGGATATTGTGCAGCGCGCCGGCATTGTCGGCCTGGGCGGGGCGGGCTTCCCGACCCATGTCAAACTCCGCCCGAAGGACCCGGATTCCATTCGTTTCATCATCGCCAACGGCGCCGAGTGTGAGCCGTATCTCACCTGCAACGACCGTCTCATGCGGGAGTACGGCGACGGCATCGCCGCAGGCCTTTCCCTGGTCCTGCGGCTGTTCCCGAACGCGCAGGGCGTGATCGGAATCGAGGACAACAAACCGGAGGCCATCGCGGCCATGCAGAAGGCGGTGGCGGGAGAGCCGCGCATGAGCGTGATGCCCCTGCAGACCAAGTACCCTCAGGGCGGAGAGCACAGCCTGATCAGGGCGGTCGCCGGGATCGATTATCCGGTGGCAAAGCTGCCGGCGGACGTGGGCTGCATTGTGGAAAACGTGGGGACCCTCTATGCGATCTGGCGTGCCGCTGCCTTCCGGGAACCTCTGTTTTCCCATTGCTTTACTCTCACCGGAGACGCGGTCAAAACCCCCGGAAATTACTTTGTCCGTGAAGGAACGAGCCTCCAGGAGATCATCGATGCTTCCGGCGGGCTGAAGGAGGGCGTTACTTTGAAGAAGGCGCTGGCGGGCGGACCGATGATGGGCTTTGCCATCTCGGATCTGAGCGCGCCGGTCCAGAAGACGACCAACGGTCTCACCCTCCTGTGTGAGGACGGCAGTGAACTTGCCCTGAAGAAACAGACGGCCTGTCTGCGCTGCGGACGCTGCACCACCGTCTGTCCCACGGGGCTGCTTCCCGAACTCATGGCGGATGCGGCCGCGAAGGGCGATTACGACCGTTACGAGAAGAAACTCTACGGGCTGGAATGCGTCTCCTGCGGCTCCTGCTCCTACATCTGCCCGGCCAAGCGGCCGCTGACCGAGACTTTCAAGGCGGTCAAAGCGGAGATCCTGGCCCGCAGACGCGCCGCGCAGGAAGGAGGTGCGAAATGAGCACAGTCCTGAATCTTTCCTCCGGCCCCCATATCCGCGACCGCCGGTCCACGCCGTTTCTTATGTATGTGGTTGCCCTGGCCCTGCTTCCCGCCGCCGCGGTGGGCGTCTGGGTCAGCGGGCTGCGGGCGCTCTGGGTCATTTTGACCTCGGTCATCACGGCAGTCGGCACAGAGTTTTTCTATGACAAACTGATGGGCAAGCCCGACACCTGGCGCGACGGCTCGGCCCTGGTCACAGGCCTGCTTCTGGCCATGACGCTTTCGGCGGACACACCGCTCTATGCGCCTATCCTCGGATCCCTCTTCGCGATCCTGGTGGTCAAATGCGCTTTCGGCGGCCTCGGCAAGAACTTCATCAATCCCGCGCTGACGGGCCGCTGCTTCCTGCTGATCTCTTTCCCGAACGCGATGACCAGCTACAGTGTGGACGGCGTCACAGGGGCCACGCCCCTTGCTCAGCTGGCGGCGGGCAATGTCGTCAATGTGACGAAGATGTTCCTCGGAACCGCCGGCGGCGTCATCGGCAGCTGCACGGTGGCTCTGCTGATCGGCGGGCTCCTGCTGTGGGCGCTGGATATCATCCACGGACAGATCTGCTTCTCCATCCTGGGCGGATTTGTTCTGTTCCTCGGATTGTTCGGCGGAAAAGGGTTTGATCCGGGCTTTCTTGCCGCGCATCTGTGCGGCGGCGGCGTGATGCTCGCGGCGTTCTTCATGGCCACGGACTACGTCACCTCGCCGGTCAGCCGGCTCGGTCAGACGGTCTATGGACTGTTGATCGGTGTGCTGGGCGCCATTTTCCGGGTCTTCGGCACCGCGGCCGATTCCTTCAGCTATGCGGTCATCATCGGCAACCTCTTTGTCCCTCTGATCGATACCTATATCATCCCCAAGCCGTATGCGTTCCGAAAGGGCGCCCTTGCGGCTCAGAACGGAGAGGTGAAGCCTCCGCTGTCCAGGCGTGTGCCAAAACCGGTCATTGCCCTGGCCTTGATCACGCTGGTCGCGGGACTTGCGCTCAGCGGCACATATTCGCTTACGAAGGACGCCATCGAAGAGCAGAAGCGAGCTGCCAACAAGGCCGCCTACCAGGCTGTCTGTCCGGATGCGGAAACCTTCACCGGGCTGGATGACAAGGTGGCGAAAGTCAGCGGAGACGTCTACGGCTCCGGGTTTGGAAGGGTGACCATCAACGAGGCGGTCGAGGGCTTTGATGCCGCCGGCAATTCCGTCGGCTATGCGATCTCCGCCACTTCCGCGGAAGGCTATGACGGCAATATCACGCTTTACGTCGGCGTTGCACCTGACGGATCGCTCCGGTCGATCTCTTTTACGGAACTGCACGAGACTCCCGGCAAGGGCATGCTCTGCGACGAGCCGGCCTTTAAGGATCAGTTCAGCGGCAAAAATGTTTCCGCTTTCAAGATCAACGCGGGCAGCGGAGACGAAAAGATCGACGGCGTCACCGGCGCGACAGTTTCCTCCAGGGCGGTCGTCAACGCGGTCAATGCCGCGCTGGACTTCTATCAGACGCATATCAAGGGGGTGAACTGAGATGAATAAGTACCTTGAGCGTATCTACAACGGCGTCATCAAAGAGAATCCCATCCTTGTGCTGATGCTGGGCATGTGCCCGACGCTGGCTGTCTCCACGCAGGCCATAAACGGCATCGGCATGGGGCTCTCGACCACGGCGGTGCTGATCTGTTCCAACCTCCTGATCTCCGCCCTTCGCAAGGTCATTCCCGATCAGGTTCGCCTTCCGGCCTACATCGTGATCGTGGCGTCCTTCGTGACTGTAACGGAACTGCTGATCGAGGCCTATCTGCCTTCGATCTACAGCGCGCTGGGGATCTACATCCCTTTGATCGTTGTCAACTGCATCATCCTGGGCAGGGCAGAGGCGTATGCCAACAAACACTCGGTCGGGCTGTCCGTCATGGACGGCCTCGGCATGGGCATCGGTTTCACCCTTGCGCTTACTCTGGCGGCCGCTGTGCGCGAGATTCTGGGCAGCGGCACCTGCTTCGGGATGAGAGTCCTGCCGGAAGCCGTGGAGCCCATCGGGCTGTTTGTGCAGCCGCCGGGAGCTTTCCTGGTGATCGCTCTGTTCATCATTATCATGAATGCCATCGGCATTAAGACGCGTCAGCGCAAACTGGTGGAGAACGGCTGCGATGGCTGCTGCGCGGCGTGTACGGCAGACTGTGACCGGAGGGAGGATGTGAAATGAAGGGTTTGATTCTGATCATCATTTCCGGTGCCCTGATCAATAACGTGGTCCTGAACCAGTTCCTGGGCATCTGCTCCTTCCTTGGAGTCTCCAGACAGATGAAGGCGTCCGCCAGCCTGGGCGGCGCGGTCATCTTCGTGATCACCATCGCTTCTGCCGTGGCGAGCCTGCTCTACGACAATGTGCTTGCGCCCCTTGGCATGGGCTTCATGAAGACCATCGTCTTCATTCTGGTCATCGCGGCATTGGTGCAGATCGTGGAGATGTTCCTCAAGAAGCATTCTCCGGGGATCTACAAAGCCCTCGGCATCTATCTGCCTCTGATCACCACCAACTGTGCTGTGCTCGGCGTTGCGCTGACCAACGTGCAGAACGGTTACAACTTCATCCAGAGCGTGCTGTCCGGCTTCGGTACCGCCGTCGGCTTTACCCTGGCCATCGTCCTCTTGGCGGGCATTCGGTCCCGCATCGAAGAGAGCGACCTGCCCGAGCCTCTGCGCGGGGCTCCCATCGTCCTGATCGCTGCCGCACTCATGTCCATTGCTTTCATGGGGTTTGCGGATCTTGCGCTCGTATAGGAGGTGCGTGATGGATACGATTTTGATCACGACCCTGGTCATCACGCTGATCGGAATCCTGGTAGGCGCCGGCCTTGTTTCCACCGGAAAACTCTTCCACGTCGAGGTGGATGAGAGAGAGACGGCCGTGCGCGAGGCTCTGCCAGGCAACAACTGCGGCGCCTGCGGATTTGCCGGCTGTGATGCGCTGGCTGCCGCCATCGCAAAGGGCGAGGCTCCGGTCAACAGCTGTCCCGTGGGCGGAGCCCCGGTGACGAAGGCCATCGGCGCCATCATGGGAACAGACGCAGAAGCGCCGGAGAAGAAGGTCGCGTTCGTTCTTTGCAAAGGCTCCTGTGATGTCACGAAGAATCAGGGAAACTATGTCGGCGTACAGGACTGCCGTACGGCTGTGCTGGGCGGCATCCGCACTGCGGACTGCGATCACGGCTGTCTGGGACTCGGTTCCTGCGTGCGGGCCTGCCCGGAAAACGCCATGCGAATTGTTGACGGCGTGGCGGTCGTTGACCGGGCCCGGTGCATCGGCTGCGGCCTCTGCGTAAAGGCCTGCCCGAAGGGAATCATCGAGCTGGTTCCCGAGAAACAGCGCGTTATTGTGCAGTGCAGGAACACCGACAAGGGCCAGACGGTTCGAAAAATCTGCAAAGCCGGCTGCATCGGCTGCATGATCTGCGTGAAGCAGTGCGAATTTGATGCCATCCACGTGGTGAACGATCTGGCAAAAATCGATTATTCCAAGTGTACGCAGTGCGGCAAGTGCGTCGAAAAGTGCCCCGCAAAGGTCATCACGCCCCCCGCCGTCAAATTGTCCGATCCGGAATAAGGAGGAACCATGGACAGGAAAAGAACTATTTACAAGCTGCTTTGCACTGTGGTGATCATTGCGGTGGCGGCGCTTTTGCTCAGCGGTGTCCTCAATCGCGGGGCCGTCCGTTATCACAAGGATCCCCTGACCGGAGAGGACGTCACTCCCGTTAAGGCGGCCGCACCGGAAGAAACAGCCTACGACGGCACGATCAACGCCGAGGCTTGGGCTCAGATCTTTCCGAATATCGCGTCCAGCATGAAGGACAATGAACGCAATCAGGAGATCGTCAGCTATCTCGAGCAGGATCCGTACCTCATCAACATTTATGAGGGCTACGGCTTTGCCAAAGATTACGGCTCTGCCAGAGGCCACGAGTACACTCTCGAAGACGTGAACCATACCGCCAGACCGCACCCGATGGCCAACTGTCTGACCTGCAAGACGCCCAACTTCGCCAAACTCGTGCAGGACAAGGGTGTGGCCGCCTACACGATGTCGTTTCAGGAGGTCTTCGACCAGATCAAGGCGATGGGTGAAGATATCAGCTGCTACACCTGCCACGGCAACAGCGCCGGCAACGACGGGGAACTCCGTGTGACGCATACCTACGTCAACAAGGCCCTTGGCGGAAACGTGTCCTCCATCGATCCCGCGACGCTTTCCTGCGGCCAGTGCCACATCGAATACTTCTTTACCCCCGCGGATAAAGAGACCATGATGCCGTATGACAGTATTGAGACCATGACTCCCGAGGCGATTCTCGCCTACTATGACAGCATGGTTCTTCCGGACGGGACCGTCGGCTTCGCGGACTGGACGCAGGAGATCACCGGCGCCAGATTGCTGAAGGCGCAGCACCCTGAGATGGAGACCTTCCTTCAGGGACCGCACGCCGGGGATCTCAGCTGTGCGGACTGCCACATGGAAGTCAAAATGGACGGCAACGGCACGGTCTACCACAGCCACGAGCTCGTCAGTCCGCTGGAGAACGAGGCCATTCTGAGCACCTGCGTGCGTTGCCACGGCTCCGTCAACATGGTCGAGAAGGTGCATCGCATCCAGGATCAGGTGACGGCCAGAGAGACCGATATCGGCAACAAACTCTCCGCCCTGAAGGATTCCCTGGCCGCGGCGAACGTGGCAGGCACCCTCGGGGAAGCGGAGCTGAACGAGGTGCGCAAACTCTACCGTGAAGCGCAGTGGTTCTTCGATTTCTGCTATGTGGAGAACGCCGAGGGCGCTCACAACTCGACACTTGCCAACCGCTGCCTTGATACGGCGGCACAGAAGATCGCAGAGGCGACCGCGCTTCTGCCGAAGGGTCAATAAACGAAGCCGCTGCGCAGCTCCGGGCCGGTGCTGCGCAGTGTTCTTCGACAGAAGAGGAATCTCATGCAAAAACGCCTGAAAAGAATCGGAGGGTTTTTCTCTTCGATGCGCTTCGGCATTGCGCTGCTGGTGGTGCTGGCCGCGGCCTGCGCCCTTGGCAGCTTCCTTCCCCAGGGATATGCGCTGGACTGGTATTTGAACAGGTATCCTGCGCGCACTGCCGCACTGATCTACGGGCTGGGGCTTGACGATGTGTTTCACAGCCTGTGGTTCCTGGTCCTGGCCGTGGTTCTCTGCTGCAATCTGCTGCTGTGCAATCTGCTGCACCTGCCCGGCGTGATCCGACGCTGGAAAAACGCGGGCGATCCTGCGGCCGTGCCCGAGTGCCCCGAAGTCTCGCTGGACGGGGTCCCGTCTCCGAAAGAGGTCTTCACGCGGATGCATCTGCCTGCCCCGCGCGAAGCGGAGCGCGACGGGCGGAAAATGCTCTTTTCCGCCAAAAGCCGCATCGGTGTATGGGGAGCCTGGGTGTGTCATCTGGGCATTTTTCTCCTGATCGTCGGCTTTATTCTTGGTCAGGCCACGAAAACGGAGTACACCGTCTACGGCGTACCCGGCCAGACGAAACAGATCGAGGGGACGGATCTTTCGGTCACCATCGACGCGTTTGACATCGATCACACCGAAAACGGCAGTGTTCAGCAGTACACCACGCGTCTGACGATGCACCGGGGCGCGGAGGCACAGAGCGGAACGGCCCGCGTAAATGCGCCGGCCTCTCTGTTTGGCTACCGGGTCTATCAGAACAGCACCGGCTCCGCTGCGAAACTGACCGTGACCATGGACGGGAACGTGCAGCAGGAGGAAGTCGTGTGCGTGGGAGAGAGCGTCAGCGTTCTGCAGACGCCGCTTGTGCTTACGCTCGAGGCATACGAAGAAGAGTATTATGACGCCGGGAACGGCCAAAAGCTCCCCGGTTTTGCCTACTCCACCTCCTACATGGGCCAGGTGGACCGCGCCGGTGTCCAGGTCGCGGGCGATACGGCTCTGCGATACGGCAGCGTGGAGATCTCGTTCTCCGAGCCGCAGAATTACACGCTGCTGCAGATCAAGAGGGACCGATATACACCTCTGGTACTTCTGGGCGGGCTCGTGACGCTCCTCGGTCTTCTTCTTGCCTTCTATCTTCAGCCCAGCCGTGTCTGGGCACTGGAGACCGAAGGCGGCGGCTGGACTGTGTGCGGCGCGGGGCCCAGAGGCAATGCGTTTTTTGCCGACCTGCTGCGGGAAGCGGCAGGAAAGACGCCGGAGAACCGGGAAAAACAGGAAGAAAGCAGGTGAATCCATGCTGCAGATGGAAAGCGGACTCTTTACCGCCACGATTATGATCTATGTGGCTGCCATGATCCTGTTCTTTTTGTTTATTGCCTTCAAGCGTGAAGGACTTGCCAGAGTCGCGATCTTCGTGCAGGCGGCGGGGCTTGTCATTCACACCGCGGCACTGATCTGCCGCGGAATCGGGGCGGGGCGGCTGCCCATGACCAACCAGTACGAATTTGCCACCAGCTTTGCCTGGGGGCTGAGTCTTGTCAGCCTGATTTTTATCCTTCGCTTTAAGTTCCCCATGCTGGGCGCATTTGCCATACCGGTCACCATTCTGATCATCGGCTATGCGGCGATGCAGAGCAAAGAGGTGCGCGAACTCATGCCGTCTCTGCGCTCAAGCTGGCTGGGCGTTCATGTATCCACGGCGATCATCGCCTACGGCGCCTTCGGAATCAGCTTTGTGCTGGGAATCATTTTCCTGCTCCGTGAGAAGATGCGCGACAGCGAATTTTGGAATCGTCATGTTCCGTCGCGCGATAAACTGGATCTGATCTCGTATCGCAGCGTTTGTCTCGGCCTGCTTTTCCTCAGCTTTACGATGATCACCGGCGCGATCTGGGCCGAACAGGCCTGGGGAAGCTACTGGTCCTGGGATCCGAAGGAAACCTGGTCGCTGGTGACCTGGCTGGTGTATGCCGTCTATCTTCATCTGCGCATTCGCCGCGGATGGCGCGGAAAAGCCGCTGCGATCTTTGCGGTGATCGGTTTTATCTGCGTCCTGTTTACTTATGTCGGAGTCAACACCTTCCTTCCGGGCATTCACAGCTATGCCTGATGGAACATAGGAGTTGATTCGCATCAAAAAGAGCCGCCCGCGGGCGGCTCTTTTCCTGTTCTGTGCAGGAACGGATCCTGCGGACAGGATGTCCTGCTGAAGTCAAACAGAACGGAAGCCGCTTTTGCGGCTTCCTTTTTTGCTGCAAAGACGCTGTTTTCAGTCCTCTTCGCGTGAGCGGGAGCGGATGTAATCGTCGATGTAGTAAGAGATGTACAGATAGTGAATCGTCGCGACGTTGGACAGCGACACGTCAAACAGATGCTCGATCTGGCCGATGCGGTAGGAGAGGGAGTTGCGTCGGATGCCGAGTTCCGCGGCGGCCGCCTGCAGATTGTCCGTGTGGTTCAGATAGCTGCGCAGTGTCCGCTCGTAGGACGTGTGATGTTTTTTGTCGTAGGCGCGAATCGTGCCCACGAGCAGGTGGCAGAGCGATGCGGGATTGGGGTGGGAGCGCACGACGGTATCCACGATGTCGAGGATGCCGCACTGGGCATAGGGAAAGAGCGAGGTGCCGGTCAGAAGGCCGCTTCCGAGGGAGAGGGCGCGCACGGCTTCTTCGTAGCCCTGCCGCAGGTCGGTCAGATGATCGAAGGGGCGGCTGAGGCCCCCGATCAGGTTGTTTTCCTTCAAAAGGCTTTCGATGCGGTCAAAGGACGATCCGGCAAAAAGAACGGAATGCTCGTAGTTGAACAGGAACAGGAGGCAGTCGCGGTAGATCATGGGGACGGCATCCGGAAAATGCGGTGCCAGCGCCGTTTTGTAGGGGCGAAAGGCATCCGGCAGGTTGGGCTGGGTGCGGAAGCGGACCGCCAGAAGGCAGAAATGGGGCTTAGGGTCGAAACCAAAGAACCGAAGCCGCTCTTCAAGAATCTCCCTGTTGTAGAGAGGGTTGTCCAGAAGTTCTACAAAGAGAGTCTCGATCGGACGGTCCAGAAGCCGTTCCGGACGGTCGGAGGGATAGGCTTCCAGAAAATAGATACGCAGGACCCGCTGCAGCAGAAGGATGAGGTCCACGTCCGCGGGTGTGAATGGCGTCTTGTCTTCGATGACAGAGAGGGCGGCAAGCTTCTGCGGTCCGTTAAAGACGTTGAAGGTCAGCCGGTTCTTCTTGAGAACGGAGTTGCGGATCTTCAGGGTGGTGTAGCTGTCGCGGGAGAGGTTCTGCATGGAGGGATTGTCGTCATTGACGGAGAAGTAGACCACGCGGCGGCTGTCCGCGATCGTGGCAAAGCGTCGGTCGCGTTTGGCGACCTTCAGGTTGTCGTAGGAATAGAAGCCGTTTTTCAGAAGGTCCTGCCAGATGACGTCATCGAGATCGCCCTCGGAGCGCGCAATCAGATGAAAGCCCGTGTTCATGACGAACAGAGGGTTTTCAAAGAGCTCACAGGCGAGATCGACGATCTGCTGCAGGGAGTGACGCTCCAGCAGGGCATCGGTCAGAAGACGGTAGGCTTCTTCGTAGGAACAGCCGCGCAGTTTCATGGGGTACTCCTTTCGAAGTCGGTGGGTGTGAATGACGTTGGGAAGACAGGCGGTGTTTCCGCGCTTGTTGAAGCGGAAAGTCTTCGCCTGACAGTCTTTTGGACCGATGGCAATATGACGAAATAATGCAATTCTATCGGAAGTATATCGCACATATTTCACAAGAAGCTTTGAACATTTGTCAAAAAATCATAGCATGTTTTGAAAAAATACGCAATGAATGCCTTCGGGGCAATTGATAGGATGAGGACGAAATGACAGGGATCGATCCGGTCCCTGGCGCATACAGAGGAGACTTGCGAAAGGAGAATCGCCGCATGAAACCTGTATTGTTGCCCGGTGTATCCGATGCGGAACTGAAGCGCCGCTGGAAACTTGTTCGGGAGAAGATGAGAGAGCAGGGCATCGATTATCTGGTCGCCCGCAACGGAGAGATCTATATGGGAGGCGTCGTGCGCTGGCTGACGGATTTTAACGGCCGCCATCAGAACGCCCTGACCGTGATCTTCCCGCGGGATGACGAAATGACCACCATTGCCTGCGGCGCAGATCCCGCCTTCGGGCTGGACAACTGGCCGTACGCCTGGGCTACCCGCGGCGTGAAGCAGCGGCTGGGTCACGTGTACTTCCCGACGGTCCCGGCCAACGACCGGTATGACGCGGAACTTGCCGTCTCCGTTCTGAAGGAGAAACCAGACGCCGTGATCGGCCTGGTGGAGACTGCCTTCATCCCGAAGCCTTTTTATGACACACTGCGTGAGGGCCTTCCGAAGGCCACCTTTGTGGACGCGAGCGAGCTGGTGCATCAGCTGATCGCCATCAAGAGCGAAGAGGAGATCGGCTACATCTGCGAGGCCGCGGATCTGGGTGACAGACTCCTGGCAGAGCTTCCGGAGATCGTCCGTCCCGGCAAGCGGGAGATCGACATTTACGCAGACATCCACTACTTCCTGGACAAGAACGGGAGTGAACGCGCCATCGTCGGCATCGGCTCCGGCCCGCAGGGAGCGCCGGTTCCCTTTATCGACGATCCGCACTTCCAGGGCCGCACGGTGGAGAAGGGCGACATCGTCGCCATCCTGCTCGAGTTCACGGGCCCGCACGGCTACTATGTGGAGGCACACCGTCCCGTCGTGATCGGCGAGCCGATCCCGGCCCTGCAGAAGGCCTTTGACACGGCCGTGAAGCTCCAGCACGAGATCGCCGATCAGCTGGTGGACGGCGCCGTGGTCACGGACGTGTACAACTACTTCTGCCGCAGGGTGAAGGAAGAAGGCTACGGTCTTCCGAACCGCTCCTTCTCGCATGCGCAGGGGCTGTCCTTCCTGGAGCGCCCGAACGTGCGTCCGGACGAGCCCTGGACCATGAAGGAGAACATGCACATGGTCATCCATCCCGGCTGCGGCTGCAAGGACGCCCTGGCTATGGTCTTCGATAACTACCTGATCGGAAAGGGACCGGCACAGCGTCTTTCCCGCTTCCCGCAGGAGATCATTATCGCGGAGTAAACCTGCCAAAGGGGACGGGACGGTCCCGAACGGCAGAGAAAACGGACCGAAACGGATCCCGGAACATTTCAGAACAAGAACGAAAAAGCCCCGGAAAGGGGACGCGGCCGTACGGTGCGGCCGGAAAACCAAGGAGGAGAACTATGGGAGATCTTGAGGGAAAAGTCGCGATCGTGACAGCGGGAGGCACCGGACTGGGACGATGCATCTCGCTGGAACTCATCCGTCAGGGCTGCGCGGTGTCGTTCTGCCACCGCAGAGCTTCTGTGATCGAGGAAGCAACGAAGGAGTTCGAAGCCATGGGCGCAAACGTCTTTGGTTACGTTTGCGACGTGGCCAATGAAGAACAGGTCCAGGCCATGGTGGCCGCCACGATGGAACACTTCGGCCGCATCGACATCCTGGTGAATAATGTGGGCGCTGCCGGTCCCATCTGCAACCTGGTGGACATGGACATAAAGGCGTGGAACGAGACCATCGAAACCGACCTGAACGGGACAATGCTGATGTCCAAGTATGTGCTGCGCGAGATGATCAAGGCTGGCAACGGCGGCTCCATCATCATGATCGGCGCCGAGGCCGGGACCATCGCGGAGGGCTGGGGCGGATACCCGCTGCGCGCCTCCTACAGCGCGGTCAAAAACGCCGTCCGCGGTTTGCAGTCCGTCATGGCCATTGAAAACGGCAAATACGGCATCCGCGTGAACACCGTCAAACCCGCCGCCGTGGAAGGCGAGCGCATGATGCGCATCATGGAGGGCCGCGCGAAGGCCCGCGGGACCACAACGGAACACGAACTTAAACTGGAACAGGCGCATTATTCCCTGCGCCGCTTCACGAAGCCCGAGGAAGTGGCGTACTGTGTGGAGTTCCTGGCATCTGACAGATCCGCCGCGATCACGAACCAGGTGCTCGTCTGCAGCTGCGGTCTGAGTCTGATGGCTTCCGACATGCCCGATTAAACAGACAGGAGGAACATCATGGGAGATCTGGCAAAAGCGAGCAACATGGCGCCCGCACCTGAGACCACAGGGATCCGCCGCATCATCACCACCCACCGCCCCGACGGCGAGGCTGTGATCGCGGAGGACCGCATCTGCCCCAACCGTTTTGTCATGGGCGGCAATCCGCTCTTTGTCGACAATGAGATCTGGAAGATCGAGCAGCAGCCGGCCAGCAATGCCGGGGATCCGGTCGATCCGGCGACTTCGTTCACTTTCGTGCCTCCGGCCGGAGGCAACGTCTGCCGCATCCTCGAGATCCCTCCGGACACCACGCTGGGAACGGACGGAGAGGGCAATCCGGTCAAGCCCCTGTTCCACCGCACGGCATCTACAGATTATGCCGTTGTCCTTCGCGGAGAGATCACCGCGGTCCTGGATAAGCAGGAGACGGTGATGCGCGCCGGCGACATCATGGTCCAGCGCGGCTCGATCCACGCCTGGTCCAACCGCACAAACGAGCAGTGCCTGATGCTCTTTGTGCTCTGCGGCGCGGAGCCGATCGAAGGCCTGCCGATCATGTGAGCATCGCCCTGCCTGCGGCAGCGAATGAGCATCTGACGGCAGAAAGCAAACCGATTCGAAACAACCGTTTTTGGAACGGTGCGTCTATGAAAAAAGGACCCGTGCGCGGACAAAAGATGCTGCGGGCGGGAATCAAGTCGGAATACTCCGAAGAAAGGAACACAACATGAAGAACCTGACTAAGAAGATGATGGCCCTGCTGCTGGCAGCTGTCCTGATGCTTTCCCTGGCGGCCTGCGGAGGCGGCGGAAACACCCCTTCGACCACGAAGGGCGACGACGGCAAGACCTACACCCTGCGCATCGGCACCGGCTCCGGCGGCAAGGAGACCCAGAACTACTTCATGGAGCAGTTCAAGGAGATCGCGGAGAAGGAATCGAACGGCAAACTGGTCGTGGAACTTTACCCCTCCGGTTCCCTCGGAAACCTGGCGCAGCTGACCCAGGGCGTCGCCGATGGCTCCGTGGACTCCGTCTGCATCCCGACCACCTATTTTGCCACGGTCGTGCCTTCCATGAACCTGCTGGACGTGCCGTCCCTGTGGGAGGACTCCGGTCATCCGATCAAGGCCCTGAACTCTGATCCCGAGAACATCTTCAACAAGGAGATGGCGGAGAAGGGCATGTCCGTCATGACCTACGTCCGCAATACCAACCGCATGTATCTGGCCTCCAAGGATCTGAGCAAGGTCAACTCTCTGGCGGATCTGAAGGCTCTGCACATGACCACGTTCTGCAACACCACCGAGCTGTGCCAGTCCGTCGTGACGGCTCTTGGCGGAACGCCCTCCAACATCGCTGTCGGCGAGATGGGCCCGGCCCTTCAGAACGGCACCCTGGACGGCGCCCTCTGCGCCTGCGCCATCTTCAACTCTCTGAAGCTCTATCAGGTGGCTCCGTACATGTTGGTGCAGGAGAACAGTGCGCAGAACTCCGTGTTTGTCATCAACTCCGAGTTCCTCGGAAAGCTTCCCGAGAACCTGCAGGAGATCGTGAAGAAGGCTTCCAAAGAGGCCTCCGACAAGACCTTCACCTACGGCGAGAACTTCGAGAAGGAACTGATCGATGAGATGAAGGCGGGCGGCCTGAACGTGATCACGCCTTCTGAGAATCTGCAGAAGGAACTGGACGAGGCCTATGCCGGCGTCACCGATGCCTTCCTGAAGAAGTACACCAACCTGCAGGGCGCCTATGACGAGCTGGTGAAACTGGCCGAGAAGAACAAGTAAGGGTATCATCAGATCCTCCATGACTGCGGCGGGCCGGAAGCATTCTGCAGCCGGCCCCCGCGCCTCCCTTTAAGGAGACCGCAACATGAAAACAGTCGAAAAGATCGTGGCAGCGATCAACAGGGTGTTTATGTCCATCGCCATGGTCCTGCTTGCCTTCAGCGCCGTCCTGACGGTCGTCAACGCCATCATGAGGAAACTTCCCGGTGTCGGCGGCTTTGCCTGGTCGGAGGAACTCTCCACGTATTCGGTCATTCTGATGCTCTTTTTCGGGCTGGCCTTTCTGGAGCAGCACAATCAGCACCTGTGCATCGACGTTCTGCTGAGCAAGGTCAAGAACAAGACTGCCGTCCGCGTGATTCATCTTGTGCGCGGCCTGGTGACTCTCGTTGTGATGGGGACCCTGGTCTATCACGGCATCCCGCTCATCCGCAGCCAGATCAGGAGCAATATCACCACATATCTGCTGCATATGCCCCGCGCCATTTTCTTCGGAGCGATGCTGGGCGGCTTTGTACTAGTGGTCCTCGTGTGGATCGTCATCATTCTGAGAAAGGGGGATTTCTTCGATGTGGACTAAGCTGATCATTGCCCTCCTCATCCTGTTCATCCTCCTCGCGCTCAATCTGCCGATCTATATGGCACTGCTGGCAGCCGGTCTGTTTATGCAGGTGTTTATCAATGGTATGCCCCTGCGCGCAACGGTGACGACGATGTTCGAATCCGTGAGCCAGAGCAGTCTCCTGGCCATCCCGTTCTTCATTCTGGCCGGATCGTTCCTGGCCGGAGGATCGTTGGGGACGCGCCTGGTCGACGTCTTTCAGGCGTTCCTGAAGCGCATCCGCTCGGGCGTCGCGATCGCCTGCCTGCTGGCCAATGCGTTCTTCGGAGCCATTTCCGGTTCCCCGCCCGCAGCCACGGCCACGTTCTCCAAGCTTCTGTACAAGCCCCTGGAGGAGCAGTACGGAGAAACCAACGCGGTGGGCGTCATCGTCGGTGCGTCGGGTCTGTCTTCGATCATCCCGCCCAGCGTGGTCATGATCATTTACTGTGTGGTGGCCGAAGCCTCGATCGCGGAGATGTTTATCGCCGGCATTCTGCCGGGCATTCTTCTGGTACTGATCTTCGGCGCGTATCTGCTGGTGCGCTGTCCGGGTCATCCGCATAAGGAGGATCACGTCAGGGGAGAACGCAGGAGAGCCCTGTTCAGGTCCCTGCCCGTGCTGGTCCTGCCCATCCTGGTGCTTGGGGGCATCTACGGCGGCGTTTTCACGCCGTCCGAGGCCGGCGCGCTGTCCGCGGTCTATTCCGCCTTTGTGAGTGTCTTCGTGCTGCATGACATGACGCTGAAGGATTTCTGGCGCGTCCTGCGCGAAGGTGTCACCACGAGCGTTCAGGTCTTCATCCTGATTGCCGCCAGCGGCGTTTTTGCCCAGGCGCTCACGGTCAGCCAGGCGCCGCAGGCTCTGGCCGGACTGTTTTCCGGTCTGTCCCCGATCGCCTTCATGCTGATCCTGATGGTTGTCCTCCTGATCTTCGGCTGCTTCTTTGACGGCAGCAGCGCCATTCTGATCCTGGTGCCCATGCTGAACCCCGTCGTGAAGGCGCTGGGGATCGATCCGATCCACATCGGCATTGTGTACTGCACGTCCCTTACCGTGGGCATGATCACGCCTCCGTTCGGCTTGAGTCTGTTTGTGGCTCAGGGCGTCCTGAAGAAGGACTTCACAA
>JAFRUR010000097.1 GCA_017438775.1 Lachnospiraceae bacterium
CTGGGATTCTCCGGATCCGAGCGGTCGACAACGCGGTAAGGCGCCTCGATGAAGCCGTACTGGTTAATCCTCGCGTAGCAGGCCAGTGAGTTGATCAGACCGATGTTGGGACCTTCGGGAGTCTCAATCGGGCACATCCGTCCGTAGTGCGTATAGTGGACGTCGCGGACCTCGAATCCCGCGCGGTCACGGGACAGGCCGCCGGGGCCCAGCGCGGAGAGACGGCGCTTGTGCGTCAGCTCGCCCAGGGGATTGTTCTGATCCATGAACTGCGAGAGCTGGGAGGAACCGAAGAACTCCTTCACCGCAGCCTGAACCGGCTTGATATTTATCAGCGCCTGAGGGGAAATCTCCTCGGAGGCGTCGTGTGTGGTCATGCGCTCACGCACCACTCTCTCGAGACGGGAGAGGCCGATGCGGTACTGGTTCTGGAGAAGCTCGCCCACCGCGCGGATGCGGCGGTTGCCCAGATGGTCGATATCGTCGCTGTTGCCGATCCCGTACTCCAGGTGCATGTTGTAGTTGATGGACGCGAAGATGTCCTCCCGGGTGATGTGCTTCGGGATGAGCTCGTGGACCGAGAGACGCAGGATCTCCTTGAGCTCTTCTTCGGACTTATCTTCGTTATGGTTCAGGATGTTGATGAACGCGGGGTAGTACACGTCCTCGGTCAGGCCGGCCTCCTTCGGATCGAAGGAGAGGTAGGCGGCCGGATCCACCATACGGTTGGAGAGGATGCGGATGTCGCGCTCTTCTCCGCGGACGGTCACGTACGGAACGCCGGTGTTCTGGATCGCGCAGGCCAGCTCACGGGTGACCACGGCGCCCTCTTCCGCGATGACTTCGCCCGTGTTCTCGTCCACGACGGGAGCGGCCAGGGTCTGGCCCTTCAGGCGGAAGCGGAAGTGAAGCTTCTTATTAAACTTATAGCGGCCCACCTTCGCGAGGTCGTAGCGGCGGGGATCGAAGAACATGGACTCGATCAGGGTGCGGGCGGTATCCACGTAGAGCGGCTCGCCCGGACGGATCTTCTTGTAGAGCTCGAGAAGGCCTTCCTCCGCGTTGGTGGAGGGATCCTTCACGAAGCAGGCCGCGAGCTTGGGCTCGTCTCCGAAGAGATCCACGATCTCCTGGTTGGTGCCGATGCCGAGGGCGCGGATGAGCGCGGTGACCGGCACCTTGCGGGTGCGGTCCACGCGGACGTAGAAGATATCGTTGGAATCGGTCTCATACTCCAGCCACGCGCCGCGGTTCGGAATCACGGTGCAGGCGAAAAGCTGTTTACCGAATTTATCATGTGTGATATCGTAGTAGATGCCCGGGGAACGAACGAGCTGGCTGACGATAACGCGCTCCGCGCCGTTGATGACAAAGGAGCCCGTGGGCGTCATCAGAGGGAGATCTCCCATGTAAATGTCGTGTTCCTGGATGACATGGGTATCCTCGTTCACGAGATGCACTTTCACACGAAGCGGGGCCGCGTACGTCGCGTCCCTCTCCTTGCACTCGTCGATGGAGTACTTCACTTCGTCCCTGCAAAGGCGGTAATCCACGAGTTCCAGGCTCAGGTGCCCGGAGAAATCGTTGATGGGAGAGATGTCCTCAAACACCTCTTTCAGGCCTTCGCGGAGGAACCAATCATAGGAATCCTTTTGAATCTCGATGAGGTTGGGCATCTCCAGAACTTCTTTCTGTCTCTGGAAACTCATCCTCATGTTTTTCCCGGAAAGTACCGGGCGTATCCTGTTTTTTTCCATGCGACTGATCACCCCGTTTTGATTAAATAGGCATAACACGCCACGATAGTGCACCTTACACTATATCATCGGGGTATTTTGAAGTCAACCGTTTTTTATTCCAATATTAAGGTTGTTCTTGTCACGACCCGAAAAAGATGGTATAGTAACTGTTGATGTTCTCGAACAGGAGGAAAAAACCTTGTATATTCCTGCATTGTCCACACTTACCACCGTCCTCATCGTGGTTCTGGTCGTCCTGGTCATCGCCATGGTCGCCCTGTACTTCTGGGGCAGCCGGATGCAGAAGCGCCAGGCTTCCCAGCGCGAAATGATCGAGGCCAACAAGCAGTCCGTCTCGCTCCTGGTCATCGACAAAAAGAAACTCAAGCTCAAGGAAGCCAACCTTCCCGGGCAGGCCCAGATCGAGGCTCAGACGCCCTGGTACATGAAGCGCGCGAAGATGCCCGTCGTCAAGGTCAAGATCGGCCCCCGCGTCGTCAATATGATCGCGGAGCCGGAAGTTTACGACATCCTCCCGGTCAAGCAGGAAGTGCGCGCTGCCATCAGCGGCATCTACATCCTCGAAGTGAAGGGGATCCGCGGCAACCTCATTCCCAAGCCCAGAAAGAAGAAGTGGTACGAAAGATTCCAGTTCTGGAAGAAGGATAAGGAATGAACGTTCTGGTCATTGACGCCCAGGGCGGCGGCGTCGGAAAAGCCCTCGTCGCCGGGATCAAGAAAGAGTTCCCCTCTCTCGACGTCACCGCGGTAGGAACGAATTCCATCGCCGCGGCCGCCATGCTCAAGGCAGGCGCGGACCACGCCGCCACGGGAGAAAACGCCGTCATCGTCTGCTGCCGCACCGCGGACCTCATCGTGGGTCCCGTCGGGATCATCATCGCGGACGCCATGTACGGAGAGATCACCCCGGCCATGGCCGTGGCCGTCGGACAGGCGCGCGCGAAGCGCATCCTGCTCCCCCTGAGCCACTGCGACAACATCGTCGCGGGCGTTCCCGACACAGGCATGAAGTCCGTTCTGGAAAGCGCGCTCGCAGAGATCGAAAAACTGGTCCAGGCCGGATGACCAAAGCGGCGCGAAGACACGGCCAAATCACAACACCGCCACGAAGGCGCACAGACCCAAGGGCCTGTGCGCCCTTTTTCTCTCCGGAGACGGCGGCCGCAGCGCGGGGCCGCCATCGGTTCCATTTGATCATTTACGTTCTGCCTTTCCGCGGGACCTCAGCTGACTGCATTGCATTTTCACAGTCTGTCCTTCAACGGGACCGCAGATATTATTATAGAAAGGACTCACACATGCCGACCGATATCCGCACCCTGCTCGAACAGGTCAAAAGCGGCCAGATCTCCGTGGAGGAGGCCGCCCTCGCGCTCAAGAAGGCCCCGTTTGAGGACCTGGGCTACGCCAAGGTGGACCTGCACCGCCGCACCCGCCAGGGCGCCGCAGAGGTCATCTTCGGCGCCGGCAAGACGCCGGAGCAGATCCTCGGCATTCTTGCCTCCATGCGCAAAAACGGCGAAGAGACCGTCCTCATCACCCGCCTCTCCCCCGAAAAGGCGGAGGCCGTGCAGAAAGAGATCCCCCTCTCCTATCACCCGGAGGGACAGGTGGGCATCGTCGGGCCTGTGCCCGAGCCGAACGGCCTTGGCACCATCGTGGTGGCCACCGGCGGCACCAGCGACATTCCCGTCGCGGAAGAGGCCGCCCTCACGGCCGAGGTCCTGGGGAACCGGGTGCTCCGCCTCTACGACGTCGGCGTCGCGGGCCTGCACCGCACCCTCTCCCACCTGGACGACCTGATGGGCGCCTCCGTGCTGATCGCCATCGCGGGCATGGAGGGAGCGCTGGCCAGCGTCCTGGGCGGACTCGTGGACTGCCCCGTGATCGCGGTTCCCACCTCCGTGGGATACGGCGCGTCCTTCGGCGGGCTCTCCGCCCTGCTCTCCATGCTCAACTCCTGCGCCAGCGGCGTTTCCGTGGTCAACATCGACAACGGGTTCGGGGCCGGGTTCCTGGCCAGCCGGATCAACCACATGCGGCCGCGGGAGTGATTCCCGCAGAAGCCGCTCTGCTTCCTTCGGCAGCCGCCCCAGAGAAAAGGGCCGGAGGTTCTCCTTACAAAAACAGACTTCGGCACCCGCCCCCGAGGGAAAGGCCGGAGGTTCTCCCCACAAGACGGAGGTCCCGATGAAGATCCTGTATTTTGACTGCGGCATGGGCGCCGCGGGCGACATGCTCACCGCCGCCCTGCTCTCCCTCTTTGACGATCCCGACAAAATGCTCGAAGAACTCAACACCATGGGGATCCCCGGCGTGCGCTACGTTATGGAGCCGGCCGAAAAGTGCGGCGTCACGGGACTCAAGGTCCGCGTCTTCGCGGACGGGCACGAAGAAGAGACCGCGGACGTGCCCTCCGGTGACGGATCCGCGGATGATTCCGGCCGCGCCTGCGCGCTGTCTGCGGACGAAGATCCGGAGATCCGCCGTACCTTCCCGGACGAGGAAATGCACGACCGCGGCCATAAGCACAAGCACGGCCGCAAGCACGAACACAAGCATAAGCACGACCATGACCGCGGGCTCGCGTGTGAACATGAGCACGATCACGGGCATGAGCACGATCACGGGCACGAACACTGCCACGATCATGACCACGATCACGGACACGAACACGATTACGGACACGACCACGGTCACGGACACGACCACGATCACGAACACGGACACAGCCACGAGCACCGCTCCCTGGTGGACGTGGAGGGCATCCTCGCGGGCCTCAATGCGCCGGAAGCCGTGAAGGCCGATGCCGCCGCCGTCTACCGCCGCATCGCGCAGGCGGAAGCGAAGGTGCACGGGAGACCCGTGACCGAGGTCCACTTCCACGAAGTGGGCGCCCTGGACGCGATCGCCGACGTCGCCGCCGTCTGTTATCTGATGCACGCCCTGGCCCCGGCCAAAGTCTTCGCCTCTCCCGTGACCACGGGATTCGGCGCTGTGCGCTGCGCCCACGGGATCCTTCCCGTCCCGGCGCCGGCCACGGCCCTGCTCCTGACCGGGATCCCCGCGCAGGCAGGCCGTTTCGAGGGCGAGATGTGCACGCCCACCGGCGCTGCCCTGCTCGGCCATTTCGTGCAGGAATTCCGCACGGCCCCGGCCATGACCCTGCGCGCCGTCGGCTGCGGCTGCGGCACGAAGGACTTCCCCCGCGCCAACGTCGTGCGCGCCCTGTGGGGCGACGCCTGGGAGGAAGGCGCGCCGCAGGAGGATGCCTGCGCAAATTCCGCGGTCCGTGCGGCAGAGCCGTGCTGCGGTTCTGCGGACGCAGAAAGTGCTTCGGCTCCCGCACCCGGAAACGCCGCCGCACAGGACGGCGCGCAGCCCGATGCCTCCGGCTTCCTGCACGACCGCATCGCCACCCTGGCCTGCAACCTCGACGACATGACCGGCGAGGAGATCGGCTTCGCGGTGGAGCGCCTCCTCGATGCCGGCGCCCTGGACGTCTTTCTCACCCCGATCCAGATGACGAAGAACCGCCCCGGGACGCTGTTGACCGTTCTGTGCCGTCCGGCCGACAAAATCCGTCTGACCGAACTCATCTTCCGCGTCACCACGACCCTGGGCGTGCGCGAGACGCTCTGCGAGCGCACCGTTCTACCCCGCACGGAGGAACTCTGCGGGAGCGCCTACGGCCCGGTCCGCGAGAAGATCTCAGGCGAGGGCTCCTGGACCCGCCGCAAGATGGAGTACGACGACCTCGCCCGCATCGCCCGCGAAAACGGCGTCTCCCTGCGGGAGGCGGCCCGTCTGGCCGGCCTTCTCCCGCCCCAGAAGGAGGGGGATTGCGAGTAAAAAGAAACCGAAAAGAGCCCCGCGCGGGGGCTCTTTTATTGAACCTGTGTGTCTTGTCCCGGGACCTGCCGGTGAGGTGTCTCCGGGACGCTCCCGCTCTGTGCGGCTTTACGCAGCGGACGCTAAGCTCGCGGCACCTGCGGCACCGCTCGCCAAGCGCCGGCGGCCGCAACGCCCGTACGACACCTCGCCGGCATTCCCGGGAATGATCTGCCGCATAGATGATGCAGAAAAAAGAGCCCCCGCACGGGGCTCTCTTTTGATTCATATTCTCCGTATGACTTCATGCTTCTGCAGGGTTCACACTTCCACGCCGCTCTGCCTCATCAAATCAGGACTCTTCTTCCGCGCCGGTCTCCCCCAGCAGGTCCGGCCGCCGCTCCCGCGTGAGCCGCAGCGCTTCCTGCTGCCGCCAGGCGCGGATGGCCCCGTGGTCTCCCGAAAGCAGGACGTCCGGCACCTTTTTGCCGCAAAAGTCCGCGGGACGGGTGTACTGCGGGTACTCGAGCAGGCCCTGCTCAAAACTCTCTTCGCGCACGCTCTCCGCCTTCATGCTTCCCGGCACCAGCCGCATCACCGAATCCGCGATCACCATGGCCGCGAGTTCTCCGCCCGTGAGCACGTAGTCTCCGATGGAGACGAGTTCGTCCGCATAGTCCCAGATGCGCGCGTCCATCCCTTCGAAGTGACCGCAGATCAGGACCAGGTGCTCCGCCTTCGCAAGTTCGTGAGCTTTCTTCTGCGTGTAGGGAGTGCCGGACGGCGCCAGCACGATCACGCGCGTCGATGGCGTGCGGACCGCCTCCAGGGCGCGCACGACCGGCTCGACCCGCAGGACCATGCCGGCCCCGCCCCCGTAGGGGGAATCATCCACGGCCCGGAAGCTTCCCGGCGCAAAATCGCGGATGTCCACGACTTCAAACGCCAGAAGACCCGAAGCCTGCGCCCGCGCGATCAGGGGCGTCCGCGCAAAGTCCCCGAACTGCTCGGGGCAGATGGTGAGGACAGTGATCTTCATGCCACGGTCTCCGTGATCTCAAACGAAGCCCCGATCTCCTCCAGTTTCTTCCGGTATTCTTCGGCCGCCTTCGGACTCACAAGGGTCGGGGCCGTATACGGAAGCTGTTTGTCGGCGATCTCCACGGCCTCCTTCAGCGAGAGTTTCCAGTCGGAGATCTCGCGGATGATCCGGATGACCTGGACCTTTTCCTTCCCGAGCGACCGGATCGTGATCTGCATCGTCCTCTTCTCCTCGGGAAGATACGGGTGGTCGATTCCCTCCGTGAGCCAGCGGAAGATATACAGCAGTCCCTGCTCGGACTTCGCGTATTCGTGAAGCAGGTGGGCCGGGGTCCCCGTCTTTTCCTCGTACATCCGGAGATACCCCAGGAACAGTTTCGCGTCCCCGTACCGCGTCAGGGAGTGGACGCGGTCCCGGACGGTCTCCTCCCGAAGCATGTCCTTCCGGTTCACCCAGATGTACTCCGCCTCGTCCCAGATCTTGACGAGTTCGCTGAGGAGAAACGACTGATGCGCGATGTGCCAGGCATCGCCCTCCGGCAGGGGAACGCGGGTGGGATCGATCGCCTGATAATAGAGATACTGCCTGTCCGCGAGGATATCGGTTCTGCTCTCCTTCAGGATCATCACCTCAAAGAGAAACAGATTCTTCGCCTGCGCTTCGGAGAACCCGATGCGGCAGAGGCGGCGCATGTATTCCTCGCTGTATTTCTCCTCATGGGTCTTTTTGTACAGCGCGGCCAGCGATCCGGTCATGATGTCCTTAAACTCCGAAAACAGCGCCTCTTTCCTCTCGTCCGTCAGTGCTTCCATGTCCTGCACCCCCTTCCAGGTCTATCTTACCATCTTTCCGGGATTTGAACAGCCCGATATGACAGCGGCGAACGCATCACACCGGTCCGACCCGGCCGGAGGATATGACGGCGGTCCGGGCGCTTCAGTCCGCTCCCGGTGCAGACGGAAGACCGGCTGCCGCGCTCCCGCCTTCAAAAAATCCCTGCCGGGGACGCGCCTCCGGCAGGGATCGGTTCAGTTCTCTTTCTCCGCTTCCCGCGCCGCCTTTTCCGCGGCGCGCTTCTCGGCTTTGACCTTTCTTCTCGCGGCCGAGATCTCCTCCCACTCCGCGGCGGGAAGGCGGCGGTACAGTTCCGTCACGCCGTGAAGGCGCTCCGCGAGATCCGCCGTCGCGGCGCCCGGCTTCATGCGCCACTGCCAGTTGCCGTCCGCACGGCCCGGCGTGTTCACGCGGGCGTCCGGGCCGAGTTCCAGAAGGTCCTGCATCTGGACCACGAAGAGACGCGACTGCGTCGCCATACCGGTGCGGATCATGCCCCAGCACCAGCCCTCCTCGGGGGTGATGTGCATATAGTCCGCCGCGAACTTCAGGAAGTCCATGCCCGCTCCGTTCGCGACCCAGCCGTTCACGGTCTCGTTGTCGTGGGTGCCGATGTAGCAGACGCTGTTGGGGGTGCAGTTGTGCGGGCAGTAGTCCGCGTCGCCGTCGGGATCGAAGCCGAACTCGAGGACCTTCATGCCCGGAAGACCCGAATCCGCGAGGAGCTTTTCCACCTCGGGCGTCGTGTAGCCCAGATCCTCCGCAATAAACTTCAGGTGCGGGAACCAGGACGTGAGCACGCCCACCAGATCCATGCCGGGACCCGGGCGCCAGCGCCCGATCTTGGCTGTGGTCTGGCCGTTCGGCACCGCCCAGTAGCTCTCAAAGCCGCGAAAATGGTCGATGCGGATCATGTCGTAGAGGCGCCCCGCGCCTTCCACGCGGCGGATCCACCAGCCGAAGCCGTCCGCCTTCATGGCGTCCCAGTCGTAGAGCGGATTGCCCCAGAGCTGGCCGTCGTCGGTAAAATCGTCCGGCGGGACCCCGGCCACCTCGACCGGGATGTTCTTTTCGTCCAGCTGGAAGAAGGATGGGCTGCTCCACACATCCGAAGAATCGAGTGCCACGTAGATCGGGATATCGCCGATGAAGCGGATCCCCTGTTCGTGGGCGTAAGCCCGCAGATCCTTCCACTGCGAGAAGAACAGGTACTGCATGAAAGCGTAGTAATCCACTTCCTCCGCGAGTTTCTCCCGCCACACCTTCACGGCCTCGGGCCGGTGGAGGCGGATCCCCTCGTCCGGCCACTCGGGCCAGGGGCGCAGGTCAAAGTGGTTCTTCACGGCCATGAAGAGGGCGTAGTCCTCGAGCCAGGAGGCGTTCTCCGCGCGAAACGCCGCGAGCTCTCCGGCCAGGCGCTCCCGCCCGCGCTCAAAGGCCTCGCGCAGGACGCGGAAGCGGTTTTCAAACATCTTTCCGTAATCCACGCGCTCCGGGTCATGTCCCCAGTCGATCCCGGCGAGCTCCGCCTTCTCCAGAAGGCCGGCCTCGGCGAGGCGGTCAAGATCGATCAGGTAAGGGTTGCCCGCGAAGGTCGAAAACGACGCGTAGGGACTGTCGCCGTAGCCCGTGGGCGTGAGCGGCAGGATCTGCCACCAGCTCTGGCCGGCGGCCTTCAAAAAATCGACAAAACGGTAGGCGCTCTCTCCCATCGTCCCGATGCCGTACGGCGACGGCAGGGAACTCACAGGCAGAAGGACGCCGCTTTCCCGCACTTCTTTCTTCATTGCATTCTCCCGCAAAGGGCCTGTCGGCACTGCCGGCAGGCCCTTTCAGTCTGACATTTACAGTTCTGTTTTTCCTCGCGGCCGGCCCCGGCCGGCTTTGCGCGCCGGACCCGCGGCCGGCCTTTCACGGCCGGTTGTCCGCACAGAGAGTCTCACAGCCGGTCTTTCACGGCCGGCCCTGCGCCGGATATGCGGCCTTCCTTATTCGGGATCGGCCAGCAGGCTCTTCTCGGTCTCCGGGTCGAAGAAATGCATGACCTTGCCCGCGAACGTCACATACAGCTTCGCGCCGGCGACCATGCCCTTTCTCTGCTCCTCGGTCAGGTCGATCGTGGGGACGCGGACGATCAGACGGGTCTCATCCTCCGTGTACACGTGCAGATGCAGCTCGGAGCCCATCATCTCGTTCACTTCCAGACGGCACGGGATGGCACCGGGGGCGCCTTCCTCCGTCAGGACGATGTGCTCGGGGCGGGCGCCCAGGAGGACCTCCTGCGGCTGCACATACTTCTCCGCGAGCTTCTTGCCCTTGTCGCCGTCCACGGGAAGCTTCACGCCGAACGGATGCACATAGTACTGTCCGTCTTCCTTCGTGAGCTTCGTCTTCATGATGTTCATCTTCGGGGCGCCGATGAACTCCGCCACGAAGAGGTTCTTCGGGCTGTCGAACACTTCTGCGGGGCTGCCCACCTGCATGATGTAGCCGTCCTTCATGATGACGATGCGGTCGCCCAGGGTCATGGCCTCGGTCTGGTCGTGCGTCACGTAGATGAAGGTGGTGTCCAGCTTCTGGCGCAGCAGGATGATCTCCGCGCGCATCTGGTTGCGGAGCTTCGCGTCCAGGTTGGACAGCGGCTCGTCCATCAGGAACACCTTGGAGTCACGCACCATGGCGCGGCCGATGGCGACACGCTGGCGCTGGCCGCCGGACAGGGCGCGCGGCTTTCTCATCAGGTAGTCCGTGATGCCCAGAATCTCAGCCGCGTTGGTCACGCGCTCGTAGACCTCGTCCTCGGGCATCTTCTGCAGACGGAGCGAGAACGCGATGTTGTCGTACACGGTCATGTGCGGATACAGCGCGTAGTTCTGGAACACCATCGCGATGCCGCGGTCCTTGGGCTGCAGGTCGTTGACGACCTCACCGTCGATCTCCACGGTACCTCCGCTGATGTCCTCCAGGCCGGCGATCATGCGCAGGGTGGTGGATTTGCCGCAGCCCGAGGGGCCGACGAACACGATGAATTCCTTGTCCTGGATCTCCAGGTTGAAGTC
>JAFRUR010000009.1 GCA_017438775.1 Lachnospiraceae bacterium
GTTGACTTACCGAGAGAGAAACGCGTTGAGATCGGTCTGACCTACATCTACGGAATCGGCGTGACGAGTTCCAACCGTCTCCTTAAGGAGGCCGGTGTGGATCCCAACACTCGCGTCAAGGATCTGACGGATGATGAGGTGAGACGCATCAGCGCCGCCATCGAGGCAGACCATCAGCTGGTGGAAGGCGATCTTCGCCGTGAGACCGCGCTGAACATCAAGCGTCTGCAGGAGATCGGCTGCTATCGCGGGATTCGTCACAGAAGGAGCCTTCCGGTGCGCGGACAGAACACCAAGAACAACGCGCGTACCCGCAAGGGACCGAAGAAGACCGTGGCGAACAAGAAGAAGTAATAAATCGATCGAAAGGAACCCAAGAGGGAAAGGTTAGTTTTCAATGGCTAAAAAAGTGTCAACCAAGAGAGTGACAAAAAAGCGCGTTAAGAAAAACGTTGAACACGGTCAGGCTCACATCCAGTCGTCTTTCAACAATACGATCGTGACGCTGACGGACGCGCAGGGCAACGCCCTGTCCTGGTCCTCGGCCGGCAGCCTGGGATTCCGTGGTTCAAGGAAATCTACCCCCTATGCAGCTCAAATGGCGGCTGAAACTGCTACCAAGGCGGCTCTGGTTCACGGTTTGAAGACGGTTGATGTTATGGTCAAGGGACCCGGCTCCGGAAGAGAAGCCGCGATCCGCGCCCTGCAGGCCAGCGGCCTGGAGGTCACCAGCATCAAGGACGTCACGCCGGTACCGCACAACGGATGCCGTCCGCCTAAGCGCAGAAGAGTTTGATTGTAGGAGGTAAGCAAAGTGGCAGTCAATAGAGTACCGGTTCTGAAAAGATGCAGATCTCTCGGAATCGAGCCCATGGTTTTGGGTATCGATAAAAAGTCCAACAGAAGCCTGAAGAGGGCCAACCGCAAGGAGAGTGAATACGGCACCCAGCTTCGCGAGAAGCAGAAGGCCAAGTTCATCTACGGCGTGCTTGAGAAGCCCTTCCGCAACTATTATGAAAAGGCCAAGAAGATGCGCGGCATGGTCGGTGAGAACCTGATGGTCCTCCTGGAGACCCGCCTCGACAACGTCGTCTTCCGCGCCGGTTTCGGCCGTACCCGCAGAGAGACCCGTCAGATCGTCGGTCACCGCCATGTGCTGGTGAACGGCAAGATCGTGAACATCCCCTCTTACCAGGTCAAGGCCGGAGATGTCATCGAAATCAAAGAAAAGGCCAAGGATTCCCAGCGCTATAAGGACATCCTGGAAGCAACGGCCGGCCGCATCATTCCCGAGTGGCTGGAGTCTGATCCCGAGAACCTCAAGGCGACCGTGGTCAGCGCCCCTACCCGCGCCCAGATCGATGTGCCCGTCAACGAGATGCTCATCGTCGAGTTGTATTCCAAGTAATCTCTGCGGGAGTTTTCAGCCTGACCCTCAGAACAACATGTATCCAGGAGGGCTTTTATGTTTGATTTTGAGAAACCCAGTATCGAGATCGTAGAGATCTCGGAAGACAAGACCTTCGGTGAGTTCGTGGTCGAGCCCCTTGAGCGCGGCTACGGCACCACCCTGGGCAACGCGCTGCGCCGCATCATGCTCTCGTCCCTGCCCGGAACGGCCATCAGCCAGGTCAAGATCGAAGGCGTGCTGCATGAGTTCTCCTCCATCCCCGGCGTCAAGGAGGATGTGACCGAGATCATCATGAACCTCAAGTCCCTTGCTATCCGCAATTCTTCGGACTCCCCGGAGCCCAAGACCGCGTATATCGACTTCAAGGGTGAGGGCGTCGTCACGGCGGCGGACATCCAGGTGGATCAGGACATCGAGATCCTCAACAAGGACCAGGTCATCGCGACCCTGTCGGGCGGCCCGGACTGCAAGCTCTCGATGGAAATGACCATCACCAACGGCCGCGGCTACGTGAGCGCAGAGCGCAACAAGAACGAAGATCTCCCCATCGGCGTCATCGCCATGGACTCGATCTACACGCCGGTGGAGCGCGTGAACCTCAAGGTGGAAGATACCCGTGTCGGCCAGATCACCGATTTTGACAAGCTGACGCTGGATGTCTACACCAACGGTTCCCTGCCGCCGGACGAGGCTGTCAGCCTCGCAGCCAAGGTGCTCTCCGAGCATCTGAGCCTTTTCATCGACCTGTCGGAGAACGCCAGGACCGCGGAGGTCATGGTGGAGAGCCGCGAGGACGGAAAGGTCAAAGTTCTGGAAATGAATATCGACGAGCTCGAGCTGTCCGTGCGTTCGTACAACTGCCTGAAGCGCGCCGGTATCAACACGGTCGAAGAACTCTGCAACAAGACCGCCGAGGACATGATGAAGGTCCGCAACCTGGGCCGCAAGTCCCTCGAAGAGGTCCTTGCAAAGCTTCACGACCTCGGGCTGGAACTGTCCACCAAGGAACAGCAGCCTGCGCAGTCTTAAGGAACCCATGGCGCCTGTGCGGTAAAACCGAAGATGTGCGCACAGTCGTCCCCTAAGGAAGGAGAAGAAACATCATGGCACAGTACAGAAAGCTTGGACGCACGTCCGATCAGAGAAAGGCGATGCTCAGAAGCCTGACCACCAGCCTCCTCTATCACGGAAAGATCGTCACGACCGAGGCCCGCGCCAAGGAAGTGCGTCAGATCGCGGAAAAGCTGATCACCCTGGGCGTTCGTGAGATGGATAACTTCGACGAAGTCACCGTCACCGCGAAGGTCGCCCGCAAGGACAAAGACGGCAAGCGCGTGAAGGAAGAGAAGGATGGCCGCAAGGTCACCGTCTACGACGAGACCGAGAAGAAGATCCGCAAGGATCGTCCGTCCCGCCTGCATGCCCGCCGCCAGATGCTGGAAGTCTTCTACCCTGTGGTGGAAGTTCCGGCCTCCAATAAGGGCAAGAAGAAGGCCACCAAGAAGGTCGATATGCCGGCCAAGGTCTTCGACGACATCGCCCCCAAGTACGCCAACCGCAAGGGCGGCTACACCCGTATCGTGAAGATCGGCCAGAGAAAGGGCGACGGCGCGATGCTGGTCCTTCTGGAGCTGGTGTAAATCCGGCGCTGTCCGAAAGAACCCCCGTACATCTGCGTGCGGGGGTTTTTGATTCCCTCAGAAGAGTGCAGGGGCTTTTGGCCTTCCGGCACAGGAGAGCAGGAGTGCCGTTTTGTCTCTTTTTTGATAAGTCCCTGCGATTCTGCAGTGCGACAGAAAGTGCATGATTGATCGTGTTTTCGCTCAAAGCTGCAAAAACGGTTTTTCGATCAAAACCGAAACAAGATCGAACCGCTTCTGACCCGCGTATTGCTATCGCTGAAAACAGACGCGAAACTGCCGGAAAAAGAGAAAAATCCATCAGATATCTTAAGACTTTTTTAAAATTATCTAAAAGAGTAAAGAATTCTCTTGATTTATACTTCAATCGTGATTTGTTTATGACAAAGCGTCATCCCACGCGGACAAATCTATGACAAAATGTCTTGCGGGGGTACAGTTACATGATTCAAAACAATCTCCGGAAACTCCGAAAAGAAAAAGGCATCACCCAGGTCGCGCTTATGATGAACACGGGTGTGGACCAGGCTCTGATCTCAAAATACGAATCGGGGGAGAGGATCCCTCCGACAGAGACGCTCATCGCACTGGCGGATTTCTATTGCGTCAGCATCGACTATATTCTCTGCCGTACCGACAGAAGAGAATTGTAAAACAGATTTGTTCGAATCCCGGGCACAGGCACACCCTGCCGGCGTCAGAGAGAATAGAATTTGTAAAACAGATTTGTTCAAATCTTCAGCAGTTCGTAAGAGTTATGTGCCGGCATCGTGCTATACTTAGTGTATAGCTAACGATGTCTTATTTTGTTGCAAGAAGGATTGGAATCATGATCGGCGATTTCAGAACAACAGCACAGCTTCGAAGGGGCGCATGCCTCTTTCTTTTGATTCTTGTCTGTCTGGCTGCCGGCTGCCGCCGCGCGCCGCAGCCGGAGACGTCGGCCTCTGCGCCCGTCACACAGGCGCCGGAGACGAAAGAGCCGCAGAGTACGTCGCCGGAGACCACGGTGCCCGAGACGGAGCCTGTCCCCGCCTTCCTGGGAGAAGTGAAAGGCTTTTCCTGGTACGGCATTCACGGGGAGACGAGCCCCGTCCGCAGCCCTGACCGCAGAGCCGTCGTGATCGCCCGCCTCGAGAGACGGGCCCGTGTCGGAGATGAGTACATCCGCCAGGTGGAGGTGTTCCCGGGCGATGCTTCGCGCGTGCGGGTCGCCTTTGGTCTGGGTCAGTATCCGCTCACGCAGGATTATGTGGGGGAAGAGGACCGGACTCGTTACGGGGTCTTTGTTCTGGATCCGGTGCGCGGCGCGCGCTCGGACACGCTCTGGATGCCGGAATGCGACAGCGGGTTCTTTGACCGGATCGGGACCGATCTGTTTTTCCGCTGCACGAACTTTCCGTTCTTTGGGGAAAACGGGGAGGTGGAGACCCCGACCATGCGGCATCTCACCATCTACGGCCCGGACCTTGAGGAGAGGCGCGTGCTGTCGGAGGGAGAGGATCTCCTGGTCTTTTCTCCGGACGGAAAGCGCAGCTACAGCCTGGAGGGCGACACCATCCTCTGCCGCAGCGTCGCAGAGGATAAGGCCCCGGAAAAAGTAAAGCTCGCGCGCCCCTTTATGCCCAAATACCTGAGCGGGGTCGGCTCCATCGGCGGCCACGACGTCATTTTCTGCAGCGGGCGCGCCGGGGATCTGCAGGACTATGAGGCGGCCATCAGCACCGCAAGCGGGGACTTCCTGATCCTCCGCCGCGCAAACGAGAGGGGCGGCTACTTCTATCCCGAGGGGGCCGCGGTCTGCTTCAGCGGCTTTGCGGGGGAAGAGGAGGCGTCCCTGGACGCACTGATCTCGTTCCGTGAGGGGACCGGCGTGCATCTGTTCTGCGGGGAACCCGATATCGGAATCTCCTCCCGCGTGCTTCCCGGAGAAAAGATCTCCGTTGCGTGGGCTCTTCCTCCGGAAGACCCCGAGCAGGTCGGTACGCTTCTGAATTTTGCCGTTTTTGACGGACGGAGCGGAAAGCAGGTCGCGGCGGCAAAAATCACGGTGCCGTACACGGAGGCGTTTATCACCGAGACGCCCCTGTATCTGGAATCGGAGCGGTGCTGGCTCGCCTTCTTCTCCGCAGGCGATACCGAACTGGGAGTCCTGCGAATCGAGGAGGGCGGTTCGAATCTCTACTTCCCGGAACTCACCGTCACGCGCGAAAGCTGGCCGGAAAACATCGTGGCCGACGTGGATGACAATTTCGCCGTGGAGGACGTCACGCCCGGCCCCGTGCCCGCGGAGCTGTCCCATCTGGAGGCGCGCGCGAAGGCGCTGGGAGATACCTACGGCATTCGGATCTTCATCTCCGACCAGTGCCGCAATTACGTGGGCGGGTACCTGTGCCGTCCGCTGAATGACGAGACCGCCATCCGGCAGGCTCTGGATGCCCTGGAGCAGGAACTGAAAAAGTATCCGAAGGGCTTTTTCCGCAAGCTCGGTACGACCGTGGAATGGATCACCGGCGCAGATCTCTACGTCGCAGGCACCCTGATGGGCGTGTCGGACAATGACGGCGTTCTTGATTTTGCCGGGGGCTTCCAGATGACGATGGATGGACGGCTGATGTTATATATGGATTCCGGAGATCCGGACAGCCTGCGTCAGACCTTCCACCATGAACTCTGCCACGCCATCGAGTCGGTGATGGATTTCAGTGTCAAAGGTATCAAGCCGGAGGAGTGGGATGCGCTCAATCCGAAAGGTGTCGACTGCTATTCCAACAGTTATCAGGACTGGGGCACCGAGGCGGCCGTTCCCTATCAGTACTGGGGCGGAGGAGAAAGCGTCCCCGAAAGAGCGTACTTTATCGACACTTACAGCTGCACCTTCCCCACGGAGGACCGCGCGCGTCTCTTTGAGTACGCGATGACAGACAGCGTCATCCCCTGGAAGAAGTGCCCGCATCTGCGGGAAAAACTGCGTCTCTTTACGGATCGGATGGAAAAAGCCCTGAATATTTCCGGAGAAGGCGCGATCTGGAGAAAGTAAGAGTTTTCTTTTTGTGCGGTTTCTGCTATAATTATCTATCGGCAAAGGCGCCGCACACATTCATGGGGAGGATCGAGTTATGCTTGTTTCAGCAGCGGAAATGATGCGCAAGGCAATGGAAGGACAGTACGCGGTCGGCCATTTCAACCTGAATAACCTGGAGTGGACCAAGGGAATTCTGGAGACAGCGCAGGAAATGGAAGCGCCGGTCATTCTTGGCGTCTCTGAGGGCGCTGCGAAGTACATGGGAGGCTTCGGCACCGTCGCCGCGATGGCGCGCGCCATGGCCGAAGAACTGAAGATCACCGTTCCGGTGGCCCTGCATCTGGACCACGGCACCTACGAAGGCTGCTACAAATGCATCAAGGCGGGCTTTACGTCCATCATGTTCGACGGCTCGCATTACCCCATCGAAGAGAATATCGAGAAGTCCCGTGAGCTCATCCACGTGGCGCATGCCCTGGGCCTCTCCATCGAGGCGGAAGTCGGCGCCATCGGTGGAGAAGAGGACGGCGTCATCGCCATGGGCGAGTGTGCGGATCCTGCGGAGTGCAAGATGATCGCGGACCTCGGCGTGGACTTTCTGGCTGCCGGCATCGGCAACATCCACGGCAAGTATCCGGCCAACTGGCCCGGCCTTTCCTTCGACACCCTGGCGAAGATCAAGGCGACCGTGGGAGATATGCCCCTCGTGCTGCACGGCGGCACCGGCATCCCGGAGGATCAGATCAAGAAGGCCATCTCCATGGGCGTTGCGAAGATCAACGTGAACACGGAGTGCCAGCTCGCGTTCGCGAAGGGTCTGCGCGAGTACATCGAGGCCGGCAAGGACCTCGAGGGCAAGGGCTACGACCCCAGAAAGCTGCTGGCCCCGGCCGCGAAGGAAATGAAGGCCATGGTCCGCACCAAGATGGAAATGTTCGGCTGCGTCGGAAAGGCCTGAGTGCCTGAAAGACGTTGATGGTTTCAGAAAGGAAGACAGCACATGAGCGGAAAGAAACGCGGCGCCGGGCGCAGGAAGAGAAACCTGGTCTACGATGCCATCCTCCTGATCGCTCTGGTCGTCTTCCTTTTTTGCGCCTATAAGCTGATCGGCATTTATCTGGATTACAAGGAAGCGTCCGACACGTATTCCGAGGTGGAGCGAGAAGCCATGGGCGATGCCCAGGGACCGCTGATCGCCCCGGAGACGGAAGCGAGCGGCCAGACGAGCACCGTCAAGGTGAAGAAGACGGTCGTGAAGCCCGGGTCCACCCGTGCGGCCTCGGAGCCCGGAGAGACCGAGGCACCGGAAGAGACCGAGGTGGTGGAAGAGGAGATCCCCGTCTACACCTTTAACGGAGACCCCGCCGCTCTGAAGCGGAAGAACAAGGACTTCATCGGCTGGATCTACGTGCCGGGCACGCGCATCAATTACCCGATGGTGCAGGCCGCGGACAACGATTACTACCTGCGGCTGACCTTCGACGGGGTCTACAACAGGGCCGGCAGCATCTTCATGGATTACCTGATCAGGGACGGCCTGGACGACAAAAACCCGATCATTTACGGGCACAACCGCAAGGACGGGTCGATGTTCGCCTCCCTCAAGAAGTATCAGGACAGGAAGTTCTATGAGAGCCACCCCTACATCTACATCTTCACGGAGGAGGGGACGCGCATTTATGAGGTGTTCTCCGTCTATGTGACCCTCCCCGACAGCGACACCTACACGTACTATTTCCAGGACGACGACCAGTTCCTGCGCTACGCCGCGAAGATGCAGAGCCAGAGTATATTCAGGACCGGCGTCGTGATCGGCGCGGAGGACCAGATCATCACGCTGTCGACGTGCACCAACCGCGAGGCCGACACCCGGTTCGTGGTGCAGGCGAAGCGGGTGTATCTGGAGTGAGGGGATTTACGGGTTCTCAATACCGGGGAATACGGAAAGAAAACGAGGATGGCATGGCGTGAGGCTGTGTCATCCTTTTTTGTGCAGCAGGGGGATGCGAAGGGGAAACGATCTGGTCCTGGTTCTGGGGAAAGAGGAGAGGGGAGGAAGGCACCCGCAGGCCCCGAAGGGCGGGGCCTGCGGGTGTGGGGGCGTCCCGGACGTGGGCGATGGAAGAGAGGGGCGCGGCCTCCTCATCGCTGGCGCTTAAGGCGGCCGATATCAGCAGACTCTGAGCATCCTGCTGCGCAAGTGGCCGCGCCCCGAATTCGGAGGCCGCAGAGGGCGCGGCCTCCTCATCGCTGGCGTTCGGGCGGTCGGAATCGCCCACAGGCCCTGCTGCGCAGGTCCCCGACACAAAAAGGGAGACACCTGAGAATGAATTCTCGGTGTCTCCCTTGTTTTGTGTCGTCCCTTCGGGGTCTGTGGGCGATTCTAGGCCTTCCTCACTTGGTTCCGAAGATGCGGTCTCCTGCATCGCCCAGTCCGGGACAGATGTAGGCATGTTCGTTCAGTTCGCGGTCCAGGTTGCCGATGTAGATCTGGATGTCGGGATGGGCCTCGTGCAGGCGCTTCACGCCTTCGGGCGCCGCGATGATGCACATGAACTTGATCTTCTTGCCGCCGTGCTGTTTGATGAAGTCCACAGCCGCGACGCCGCTGCCGCCGGTGGCCAGCATCGGGTCGACCACCACGATGGTGCGGAGTTCGATGGGGCTCGGAAGCTTGCAGTAGTACTCGTGCGGCTCGTGGGTCTCCGGGTCGCGGTACAGGCCGATGTGACCGACCTTCGCGGTGGGAACGAGCTTCAGGATACCGTCCACCATGCCCAGGCCGGCGCGCAGGATCGGGACGACCGCGAGCTTCTTGCCGGCGATGACGGGCGACATGCAGGTCTCGATGGGGGTCTCCACCTCCACGTCTTCCAGAGGAAGGTCGCGCAGGGCTTCGTATCCCTCCAGCATGGCGATCTCGCTGACCAGGGCGCGGAATTCGTTGGTTCCGGTGTGGATGTCGCGCAGCTTGGTGATCTTGTGTTTGAGGAGCGGGTGTTCAAGAATGACGACGTTGTCCATGAGATGCCTCCATCCGTTTCGCTTAGGCGGGTCATGCGCCCCGCATTTTTACTTATTATATCAGATGCAGCGTGGATAATAAAGAGCGACTTTTCTTTTCCGAAAAAAGAATCCGGAGGGGCTGGAGAGCGGTCCGGGGTACGCAGCCGTCGATAATAGCGGGCGCCCGTGACCGGACATCTTTCGGCGGCGGATATATCACCCTGTATTTCCGGCCTGACCTGGCTGCATGAGGGAGGGGAGAAACCGAACAAATGCAGGACGTTTCAGAATACGGATGTGAAGAGGGATAGAAAAAGGGCCTGCCGCATGGCAGGCCCCTGCATTTTGTTTGACCGGATGTATTGTCCTGCAGACCTTAATACTTTCCGAGAGAGCCGGAGAGCTTGTCGTTCGGGTTCGCAGCGAAGGAGTCATCGCGGCCGGGCAGGATCGCGTTCAGGAGGATGCCCACGATGGAGGCCACGGCCAGACCGGAGAGGCTGATCTTGACGGAGCCGATCATGAAGGAGATCGCACCGGTCGCGGCGTTGCCGGCCTCAGGGGAGATCAGGGCGCCGAGGTTTCCGGAGAAGTTGATGCCGAGGGCCAGACCGATGATAAGGGCCGCCACGATAATGTTGCGGGACTCCTGGAAGTCCACATGGTTCTCGACCACGTTGCGGATGCCGATGGCGGAGATCATGCCGTAGAGGATGATGGACACGCCGCCGATGGTGGCCGCGGGCATCGCCGTGATGATGGCCGCGAACTTCGGGCAGAAGGAGAGGACGATGGCGTAGATGGCGGCAAGTTCGATCACGAAGGGATCATAGACCTTGGTCAGGGCCAGAACGCCGGTGTTTTCGCCGTAGGTGGTGTTGGCGGGGGCGCCGAAGAGAGCCGCGATCGCGGTGCCGACGCCGTCGCCGATCAGGGTGCGGTGCAGACCGGGATCATCGATGAAGTCCTTGCCGACGGTGCCGCCGATGGCGGAGATGTCGCCCACGTGCTCCATCATCGTCGCGACAGCGATGGGCACGATGGTGATGATGGCGGAGAGCAGAAGACCGGTGTTGACGTTGCCGACCAGGGAGAACACGGTGTTTTCAGCCTTCACGGGAAGGCCGATCCAGGCCGCTTCTTTCACGGCAGTGAAGTCCACCTGACCGGTCACGGCAGCCACCAGGTAGGAGGCCAGAACGCCGAGCAGGATGGGGATGATCTTGATCATGCCCTTGCCCCAGATGTTGGCGACGACCACGACCACGATGGCCACAAGGGCGATCCACCAGTTCTGGCTGCAGTTGTTGATGGCGGAAGGGGCCAGGTTCAGGCCGATCGCGATGATGATGGGGCCGGTCACGACGGGCGGGAAGAAGCGCATGACCTTGTGGGAACCGATGGCCTTGCAGATCAGGGCGAGGACCAGATACAGCAGGCCGGCGCAGGCAATGCCGACGCTGGCGTAGACCAGACCCTGCTCACCGGTGAGGCCGGACTCGGTGGCCATGGCTTTGACGGCGAAATATCCGCCCAGGAAGGCGAAGGAAGAACCCAGGAAGACGGGGACCTTGCGGCCGGTGACAAAGTGCATGAACAGGGTGGCGGTACCGGCAAAGAGCAGGGTCGCGGAGACGGACAGGCCGGTCAGGATGGGGACGAGCACCGTTGCGCCGAACATGGCGAACAGGTGCTGCAGACCCAGGATCAGCGTCTTGCCGGTGCCCAGCTGCTTGGCATCGTAAATGGGTTCGTTGTTTTTCATACTTTCCTCCTTTTGATCGTGTGAGGCGCGCGCGGCGCGCCGGGGGCTTGTGGGAAGGATCTTCAGGCTGAGAGCTCGTGCAGCAGCACGCAGGTCTCCCCGTCGTACTCGTCCACATGGACAGAGACGACCTCGCTCCGGGAGGTGGGCACGTTCTTGCCCACGTAGTCCGGACGGATGGGAAGTTCGCGGTGGCCGCGGTCCACGAGGACGGCCAGGCGGATGAACGCGGGGCGTCCCATGGAGCGGATGGCGTCGAGCGCGGCGCGCGCGGTGCGGCCGGTGTAGATGACGTCGTCCACGAGGACCACGGTGCGTCCCTGCACGGGGATGTCCGCGCGGACCGGCGCCGTCACGGGAGCGGAACTCTTTTCGGAGAGATCGTCGCGGTAGAGGGTGATGTCGAGTTCCCCGACGGGGACCTCCGTGCCCTCGATCTCGCGCACGCAGCCGGCCAGTTTCTGCGCCAGGGGGACGCCGCGGCGGCGGATGCCCAGAAAGACGAGGTTTTCTCCCCCCTCATTCTGCTCGAGGATCTGATGGGCCATGCGCTTTAAGGCGCGCCCCATCGCATCCCTGTCCATCAGCACTGCTTTTCTGCGGAGCTCTCTTGTCATAAAAAAACGTCCTGTCTGCCGACAGGACGGAACGTGCAGGTGCGCAGGTGCGGACCGCGCCCCAGGTGGGCGCAGGCAGGCGCTGTTCTGTATTTGTCCATCTTGCCGGTCTCTCTGTACCGCCTTAAAGATGCTTTGTCGGGAGAATACTACCACGAAAGCCGGGCCGCGTCAACCACAGGATGTAGTGTTTTTTCTCCGGAGGGATAACAAAATAGAATGGCTCGGAGGAAAAAGAGAGAGGCAGTGAATGGAGTCTGCGGCGCAGGCGGGGCAGGGGGCTTCGGGACAGCGTTTTCGGCAGAAAAAGACCGCTGCGCACCTTCAGAAAGTGCCGCAGCGGTGTCAGCGGTCTGTATGGATTCCCGGCCGGACATGCTTCGCGGCAGGGAGCGGACAAGTCTCCGGGGAGATGGGATCCGAATGCCGTGAAGCAATGGCGGCGGCTCACATCAAATGGAGGCGCTTCAAAGCGCGGCGCGGATGGCGGAAAGGAGTTCTTCGTAGGTCTCGAGAGCGGGGACGTCCGGGTTCGCGTCGCGGATGGCCGGCGTGGTGCGGAAGAGGAAGCCCGCCTTGCCGGCGCGGATCATCGGGAGGTCGTTGTAGCTGTCCCCGGCCGCGATGGTCTCAAGGCCCGCGGACTGCAGGGCGCGCACCGTGGTGAGCTTGGATTCGGGACAGCGCATCTTAAAGTCGGTGATCTCGCCGTCGGGCGCGGTGACGAGCTCGTTGCACAGGAGGGTGGGCCAGCCCAGCTTCTGCATCAGGGGCTTCGCAAACTGCGAGAAAGTGTCGCTGATGATGATCACCTGCGCGAAGGAGCGCAGCTCGTCCAGAAATTCCTTCGCCCCGTCCAGAGGATCGACCGTCGCGATGGTGCGCTGGAGGTCGGGGAGGCGCATGCCGCGCTCCTTCAGGATGCGGATGCGGAAGCGCATGAGCTTTTCGTAGTCCGGCTCTTCGCGCGTGGTGATTCGCAGCTCCGGGATCTGACTTGCCTCGGCAAAAGCGATCCACATCTCGGGGACAAGAACGCCTTCCAGGTCCAGACAGACGATATTCATGGGGGTCCTCCTTATTGGCCGCAGGCCGGGCGGCCTGCACCTGACGGTTCGTGATGTCGTTTGCGGGAACAGCAGATCATGAGAAACTCAGGACAGCCTGTCCAGCAGCTCTTCGGGTCTGTCGATGATATCCTTCGCGCCGGCTTCTTCCAGTTCCGTGCGCGGCCGGAAGCCCCAGGTCACGCCCACGACGTGCATGCCCGCGGCCAGGCCGGTGCGCACGTCGGTGTTGGTGTCGCCGACGTAGAGGAATTCCTCCGGGGAAAGGCCGAAGGCCTGTGCGACCTTGAGCGGGCCGGCGGGAGAGGGCTTTCTGGGAAGGTCCGGGGAGGCGCCCACCAGCATGTCGAAAAGATCCTTCCCGAAGAGGAGATGGATCACGTCCTCGGTGTTGGGCTGGGCCTTGTTGGAGCAGACGGCAAGTCGTATGCCGCGGGCCTTCAGGGCCTGCAGGGCCTCCTGGATGCCCTCGTAGGCGCGGATGTGATAGAGGCACCCCTCCTTGAAATACACGGGGTAGACCTCCATGACCTGGTCCAGAAGCCGGCCTTCCGGGTCCCCGGCGTCTGCGAGGCAGCGGGCCACCATGACGCGGGCGCCGTCGCCGGCGTAGAACTTGAAGTTTTCCGGGGGCTGGGGAACGAGGGCCGGGTCCACGGCGGCCATCGCGGCGTTCGCGGACCAGGCCAGGGATTCGAGGGAATCCGAGAGCGTGCCGTCGAGGTCGAAAATCACAGCTTTGATCATGAAAGGTCCTTTCGGGGCGTATGCCGGCGCGGGAGCCGGCCGGAGATCGGTCTTTCGTTGCGGCCGCTTCGGGCCGGCGCCGGGGATCGAATTCACAACAGCTTTACGGCAGTCCCGGTCATTCCTCGGGCTTTTCCGCCTCCGCCTCCGGCTCGGGAAGCGTCACGCGCACCCACTCGATGCGGTTGTCCCTGACGACGTCCACGCGGTAGGTGATGCCGTTCTCTTTGACTTCCTCGCCTTCTTCGGGCAGGTGGCCCAGAAGGCCGATGACGAGGCCGCCGATAGAGTCGAAGTCCTCGGACTCGAGCTCCAGGCCGAGGGCGTCGTTCAGATCGTCCAGGTGCATGGAACCGTCCACGCGCCAGACGCGGTCGCCCAGTTTCTGGAGCACCTCGTGCTCGGACTCGTCGTATTCGTCGCGGATCTCTCCGACGATCTCCTCCAGCAGGTCCTCCATGGTGACGAGGCCGGCCGTGTCGCCGTATTCGTCGAGGACGATGGCCATGCTGATGGAGCCGCGGCGCATCTCCAGGAAGAGGTCGGACGTCTTTTTGAACTCGTAGGTGAAGTAGGCCTCGCGCAGGAAATCCTGCATGCGGAACTCGTGTTTGTCCGGCTCGTAGAGGAGCAGGTCCTTCATATTGAGAATGCCGATGACGGTATCTGTGGTGCCTCGGTAGACGGGCAGGCGGGTGAACATCTCCGCCCGGAAGACTTCGAGGACCTCGCGGTAGGAGGCGTCTTCGCTCACGAAGACCATGTTGACGCGCGGGATCATGACGTCCTTGGCCTCGGTCTCGCCGAAGTCCACCACGTTGTTGATCATTTCGCGTTCCTCATCCTCGAGGACGCCCTCCTCCTGGGAGACGTCCACGATGGTGCGGAACTCATCCTCTGTGATGGCGCCGGGACGCTTGTCCGGGTCGATCCGCAGCAGGAGCATAAAGCCCCGGGCCAGGAGATTGACCAGGAAGATGGCCGGCGTGAGTACGGTCATGAGCGCGCGGATCGGACGGGCGTAGCGCAGGGCCAGCTTGTCCGGATCGTTCGCGGCGGCTGTCTTGGGCGTGATCTCTCCGAAGATGAGAACGAACAGCGTGACAACGCCGGTGGCCGCACCGACGTAGGGATTTCCGAAAAGGCGGATGGTGAGGGTGGTGACCAGGGCCGACGCCGAGAGGTTGACCAGGTTGTTCCCGATCAGAATGGCGGAGAGCATCTTGTCAGGCTGATCCGTCATGTCCAGCACCAGCTGGGCGCGGGCATTTCCCTCTTCCGCGAGGGAGCGCATGCGGATCTTGCTGCATGTGGTCAGAGCCGTCTCCGCGGACGAGAAGAAAGCGGAGAGGAAGAGCAGAAGAACAGCGCAGACGAGCTGCACGGTCCCGACGGTGTCAAGGGCAGCAGCGGCTGCGGCGAGGGAAAGGGTACTTGGAAGGGTACTGCTTGGGTCCAAGGAAGGTTCACGCTCCTGTTTGAAAGATTTGCCGGGGCTGCCGGCATGCGGGGGCAGAAAGAAACTGTGACCGGCGGCGGAATGCCGCACGCTGATGCACCGGCCCAAATGATCTGTTCTCCGGAAATAGGAAACGGCTTTTCCGGAAATACAAAAAACGGCGTGTTCACGGGAACCGTGGTTTCCGCAAAAGCCGCCGTTTCTGTTGTTCTTTGCTTTCGCAGAGAATGGAAGGTACAGGAATCGAACCTGCGACCTTTCGCACGTCAAGCGAGCGCTCTCCCAGCTGAGCTAACCTTCCGCATTGAGCGTTCCTTTCGGACCGTCCCGTATATGATAGCGCATTTGTTCTATTTATTCAAGTACTTTTTTTCCTGCGGCTGAGAAAAAGAGAAGAGGGAAGGGCCGTCCCCGGAAAACTTCTGCGGAGCGGCCTCCTTTTTTCCGGGAAATTGTAGGTTTGTCAAACATATGTTACACCGTCTTCAACGAAGTCCCTTAGGACAGTCTGAGGAGATTTCCAACCCAGGGGACGCATGGGGAAGCGGTTGTAATCCTTGTAGTTATA
>JAFRUR010000098.1 GCA_017438775.1 Lachnospiraceae bacterium
GTCTGGATAATGATTGATAAATCCATTCAGGCAGAAGCCATGACGCTCGATATTGCGATGCCACCAAACTACATTATCCAGAGAGGCAATAAGCTTAATAACCCGCAGCTCAAAAGTGTTTACATCCCCTTCATCGGTATACCGCCAATCTTGGCGATAGGATGAAAATGAATGTTCTTTCCTTGAACAACCATCCATATTTCATGGATTCATTCCGGTACAGTTTCACATATGGAGGAGTTGCACTTCCAGAAGACCTTCAGAGTTTCCCGATGGACCTTCGCTCCTCTGAGACGGCAGATCTTTTTGTTGCCCTAGCAGTAAAGCGTCTGAAGCAGAGCGGACGCGGCATGATAGTCCTACCGGATGGATTCCTCTTCGGAAATGATAATGCGAAGATTGCTATTAAGAAATACCTTTTCAAAGAGTGCAATCTGCATACGATCATCCGCTTGCCGCAGAGCTGCTTTGCCCCGTACACTTCGATCGCGACGAACCTTTTGTTCTTCGATAAGGGGGATAACACACAGGAGATCTGGTTCTATCGTTTGGATATGCCGGAAGGCTACAAGCACTTCAGCAAAACGAAGCCGATGAAGCGGGATCATTTCTCATGCGTGGACGAATGGTGGGATAACCGCCGGGAGATCGTGGACGAAAAAGAAGATGATGCGATGTCCACGACCTACAAATCAAAAGTATATTCTATCACGGAAATCGAGGAAGGCGGATACAACGCGGCCGCCCTTACCGTTCGGGCGCCAGCTGCACCTCGGCCCACACCGCGTTGTGGTCCGACAGCTCCTCGCCGTCAAACGCCGCGAGCGCGGACCCTTCGGGTGCAAAGCCGCAGTCCTCGGTCCGGGTCGAAATCACGCGCTGTGCGCCGGGCGTCATGCCGCGCACCAGCAGCCAGTCCAGCCGCAGGGACAGCCAGCCGCCCTCCGGCAGCGCCTTGCGGCGCGTGGGCGCAAGGCCGCCCGGCAGGATTTCGTAACCGAATTTCCGCGCGTCGGGCAGGCACTCCTCCCAGACCTCGACCTCGTCCAGGCACCGCTGCTGCAGCGCGGGGCTGTCCACGATGGCGCGGATCGCGCTCACGTCGCGCCCGTCGAACGTGTTCGTGTTCAGGTCTCCGCCGATGGCCACCGGCATGCCGGCCGGGAAGAATTCCTCGGCGGCCTCCAGCACGCAGTGCAGCTGCGCAAAGCGTCCGGGCCCGTCGGTCCGGTTTTCGAGATGGACCGTCACCATGCCGACGCGCCGGCCGTTTACATCGACCTCGGCCAGAATGGCCAGGCGTCCGCCGATGCGCCGCTGCCGGTCAAAGTACCAGTTGTTCTGCTCGGGCATGCGCACGACGCGGGCGCGGGTCAGCGGGTAGCGCGAGAAGATCGCGTTGCCGTGGAAGCCCTTCGGGTCCTCGCGGTTCACAAGCTCGATGAATTCCAGCCCGTAGACATAGTTCAGGCCCAGCCGCCGCGCCAGCTCCTTCGTGGTGTCTTTTCCGCCCGAGCGCACGCAGCCGTCGTCCAGCTCGTTGGCAAGGATCACGTCAAACGGCTGCACGCCGGGGCAGGCCGTCAGGAAATCAACGATTTCGTCGATGTGCACGCCGCGTTCCATGTTGAAGACCAGCAGGCGCAGCGGAGAACCCTCGGACGCGGCGGGCGCCGCGGCGATGTTGCAGATCTCGGCCTCCTCAAACTGCGGGATCATGGCCATGACCTCCTCCTGGGAGGCGTGTTCGAGCAGCGCGCCGAGGCGCTGGCGCTCATCGGTGGGAATGGCTTTCATAGCAGTTGGCTCCTTTCCGGAACGGGATCAGAAATTCTCCCTGATGAACTGTTCGACGTCCGCGCGCGAGCCCTTGAACGGTCCGGGAACCGCGATCTTCAGCGAGACCAGGCCGCAGGCATACTGCAGGGCCGTCGGGATGTCCGCGCGCTCACGCTCGGTGATGTAGGCCGAGAACGTGGTATCGCCGCGGCCGGTGCGTCCGTCGAGGCTCCGGGGCTTCAGCGGGCAGGTGTAATAGTCCTTGCCGTCGTAGACGAGGACCTCGGTGTTGTGCGTGATCAGGGCTTCCTTGACGCCCCAGTCCACCATCTTCTTTGCGGCCTCGCGCCGGTCGGAGGTGCCGGTCAGGATCTCGGCCTCGGCGGCGTCGGTCTTCAGGTAGGTGATGTACGGGAAGTATTTTTCCTTATAGGGCCAGTCCCCGTAGATCATTTCACCGGTCTTCGGATCCGGCTTGCGCAGGTAGCACTGCATGTCGAGCGCCACCTTGCCGCGCTTCGCGAGCATCGGGATCATCTCGTTGTCATAATCCCCGTCCATCAGGCCGGCCATGTGGTAGACCTTCGCGTCCACGTCCGGGATTTCGGACGCCATGATCATTTCGCCCTGCGCAAGGGCCGTCGTGATGCGGCGCTCATGCTTGTCGTCGAGGAATTCGTTGCGGATCGAGGTGGTCCCGGTCTTGGATTCGCGCCAGAAGATATCGGCGGTCTGGACCGGCAGGATGTACGGGATCATGCGGTCCCGCGCCGACGATTTGATCAGGATCCCGACGTGGTTGCCGCCGGCCAGGGCCGAATAGGACGCATAGACGACGGCGCCGCCGACGGACCAGTCTCCGGTGCCGTCCGCCTGAAGAATCTCATCGATGCACAGCTGCCCGATAATAAAGGTGTCATAAGGTCTCATAAGGATCTCCTTTCAGGGAGCCGCGCGGTGCGCGGCGATGTGGGGGTAACCCGGTCAGGCGCGGGGCGCGCCGCCCTCCGCGGAGCCTGCTCTCTCCGCGGAAACGGGGTCCCGCGGATGGTTTACGCTGACTGCGCCCGAAGGGCTTCCAGCCGGTCGGGGAGTTCGGAGAGCTTCTGAATTTCAAGATCCGGGACCGGCAGGCCGGTGCGGTCCGGCTCCCGCTGGGCGGTCAGGAAGGACGAAATCAGGACCGTGGCGCCGAAGCCCATGGCCTGCGCCCCGCCGACGTCCTTGGTGGGCGTGTCCCCGACATAGACGCATTCCGAGGCGCTTACGCGCATCTGGCGCAGCGAGATCCGGAAGATTTCCGGATGGGGCTTGCGGTAGCCGGTCACGCTCGAGACCGTCACGTCTTCCATCAGATCGCGGATCCCGCAGTTTTCGAGTACGTTAAAGACATTGTACAGCGACGAATTGTTGGAAATCACGCCGAGCCGCCAGCCGCGGGCCTTCAGGGCGCGTAGCATCCCGGCCGCGCCCTCGCGCAGCTCGCGGTGAAACAGCGTATATTCCCACATGTTCGCGAGCTCCTCGGCCAGCTCCGAGGACAGGCCTTTGGCCTCCGGGAAGTCCCGCAGGTACCAGTCGGGCCAGATTTCTTCGGGCTTGAGCTCGCGGTCGTGCGCATCGGCCCAGGTCTTGTAGTCGCGGTAGCCGCTTTCGAACGAGGACCGGAAATCCTCGAAGGCTTCGCCGGCAAAGATCCCGTGTTCCTGCAGGATCTCGCGGGCCCGCGTGATCGCGGCGGTTCGGGTTTCGGGCGTGTACCAGATGTCCTCCAGCGTGCCGCCCATGTCAAAAAGTACGGTTGTCAGCATGATTTTTTCGTTTCCGGCCCGGCAAACGTCAGACATACAGCCGGCTGATGGCCTTGCGGTTTCCGAGGTAGGCCGCTTCCGCCTGCGCCTGGCGCCGGTGCGCTGCGTTCAGGTACACGCAGTCGATGATTGTGCTCTGCACGATGCGGCAGCTCATCAGGACGGTCGGCGGACAGTAGTGGACCACCTGGATGTCGCAGTGGCGGCCCAGCGGCGTGTTCTGGTAGCCGGCCAGGCAGGCCGTGACGGCGCCGCGGGCCTTGGCCTCCTCAAAGGCATAGACCATCGGCGCGTTTTTCCCGTCCTTGGAGATCCCGATGAACAGCGTGCCCGGGTCCGCCGAGCGGGCGGCCATCTGGAGCAGCTCGCCGTCCGTCTGGCAGGTGGCCGGGATGCCGATGCGCTGCAGGTGGGCCGCGAAGCTGATTGCGATGCTGGAGGACATACCGACGCCGCAGCAGACGATCCGTTTGGCGTCGCAGACTGCGTCCGTCAGCTGTTCGAGCACGCTGTAATCGATCTGGTCGCGGGCGATCTGAAGCGTTTCGGCGGCCAGCGAGAAGATGCCGCGCAGGTTCTCTTCGGAGGACGCCGCGGTCATGTTTTCAAAGATGATCGCGGACTGGCGGCGCCCGTATTTCGCGAGCATGAGCTTGAGCTCGCTGAAGCCCGAATAGCCGCACTGCTTGCAGAACCGGACGATGCTCGATTCCGCGACGCGGATCCGCGCGGCAAATTCGCGGATGTTCATCTGCAGGAAGCTGTCATCGGACAAATCCCCATGGTTCAGGATGCCGTCCGCGATCTTCCGGAACACCCTGGAATAACTCGGATAGTTGCTTCGAATGATCTCATAGGGATTTTTTCCCATCGGAGGACCGTCCTTTCAGAACAAATTTTCGGTCTTGGCTTGAGATAATTATAAAAACACACAAATAACACGTCAAGTGTTTGTTAACTTTTCGGCGTTGTGCATAAAATGAAACTTTGTTCTTTGAACGTTTTGTCAATAAAACAAAATTCTAAAACATGATATGATCTATGTACCAAAGAATCAGGGGCGGCGGATCCTGCTCCCGGCGCCCGAAGGAAGCAAGAGGGAGGAGAAGTGACACAGCATGAGTAAGATCGTACTGGAGCATATCGATAAGTTTTACGGCGAAAACCATGTGCTCAAGGATATCAACTTGACGATCGAGGACGGCGACTTCATGACGCTTCTGGGCCCTTCCGGATGCGGAAAGACCACGACGCTGCGCGTGATCTCCGGGCTGGAGAAGCCCCAGGGCGGCACGATGACGATCGATGACAAGACCGTGATCGATGCGGCCAACGCGTTTTATGAGGAACCGTCCAAGCGCGGACTGAACCTGGTGTTCCAGAGCTACGCGCTGTGGCCGCACATGACCGTCTACCAGAACATCGCCTTCGGCCTGAAGATCAAGAAGCTTTCCAAAGAAGAGATCGATCAGCGCGTCATGGATTCGCTGCGGACCATGCGGATCGACCAGTATAAGGACCGTTATCCGAACGAGCTGTCCGGCGGACAGCAGCAGCGTGTGGCCATTGCCCGCGCGATCGCGTCGAGCCCGAAGCTGCTGCTTCTGGATGAGCCGCTGTCGAACCTGGACGCCCGCCTGCGCATCGACATGCGCGTGGCGCTCACGCGCCTGCACCGCGAGACCGGCACCACGATTGTCTACGTGACGCATGACCAGGTCGAGGCCATGACGATGTCGACCAAGGTTGCCCTGTTCAAGGCCGGCGAGATCGCCCAGATCGCGACGCCGCTGGAGCTGTATACGAACCCGGTCGACCTTGAGACCGCCGATTTCGTCGGCAGCCCGCGCATCAACATGGTTGACGGCACGGCCCGGTATGACGGGAATGAGCTGGTCGTGGACAGCGTCCTCGGACAGATGACCTTTGATAAGGAAACGCTCAAGACGACGGAAGAGATTCCGGAGGGCCAGCCGTTTGACGCGGTGCTCGGCATCCGCCCCGAATCGGTGAAGATCTTCACGAAGCAGCCGGCGGACGGCTCGGGAATCCCGGCCGAGGTGTATGCGAGCCAGCCGGCCGGCTCCGAGACCATCGTCACGCTGGAAATCGACAAGACCCAGCTGCTGGCGCTGCAGGTGGACCTGCAGGACTATGAGATGTACCAGAAGGTCTGGGTTGGCCTGGATCCCCGCCGGATCAACGTATTTAATAAGAAGACCGAAAGACTGATCCGGTTCGCCAAGGCAAAACGCAAAGAGGAGACTGAAGAGTGAGGCGCCGGCCCGGAAACGGGCTGCGCACCGGCAGTTTTGTTCGGAGGCAGAAAAGATGAGTAAAACGAAGCCGCAACTTCCGAAAGGGGATCCGAAGACACGCTTCAAGAACCAGCTGAAGGACGTGCTCTTCAATCCCTTCAACCTGATCACCCTGATCGCTTTCCTGGTCCTGATCGTCTTCGTGGTGGTGCCGCTGGTATCCATCGCGAAGGAATCGTTCATCCTGGACGCCACCGCCGCGCGGCGCGCCCACGCCGAGGAAGGCTCGTGGGGGATTTATTACTGGCAGTATCTGCTGACCGGCCGCATGGCCAAGACCATGTTCTGGACGCCGCTGGTCCATTCGCTGATCGTCGCGTTCTTTGCCTGCCTTGTGGCCGTCCCGCTGGGCGCCATCCTGGCCTGGCTGATGGTCCGAAGCGACGTCCCGGGCAAGAAGATCCTGTCGTTCCTGATCATTGTCGCGTACATGATGCCGTCCTGGTGCAAGGCGCAGGCATGGCTGTCGCTGTTCCGCAACCAGGTGGGCGGCATGCCGGGCATCTTTTACTGGATGGGCTGGAAGGTTCCCAACTGGTTTGCCTACGGCCCGTTCGCGATGGTCTGCGTCCTGGCCCTGCATTATTACGCATTTACCTACATCATGCTGGCCGGGTCGCTGGGCACCATCAACTCCGAGCTGGAGGAAATGGCCCTGATCCAGGGCGCCAGCAAGCGCCAGATCGTGACCAAGATCACGCTGCCGCTCGTGATGCCGGCGTTTCTGTCCGCGGCCATCATGACGTTCAGCAAGGCCATCGGCGGATATTCGGTCGCCTCGTATCTGGGCACGCGCGTCCAGTATTACACGCTCGCGACGCGTCTGCATGACCAGATCGCCAGCGGCATGCCCGGCGTCGGTTACGCGATCGCCATCCTGATGATCCTGCTGTCGTCCGGATGTATTTTCGCAAACAACAAGCTGATTGGCACCCGGAAATCGTATTCGACGATCAACGGCAAGGGCGGCCGCAGCGTGGACCTGCAGCTGGGCAAGTGGCGCTATCCGGTCTTCGCGATGGTCTGCCTGTTCCTGCTGATCGCGCTGGTGTTCCCGATCCTGAGCCTCGTGCTCGAGAGCCTGCAGGTTTCGCCGGTGCGCGGCCTCGAGGCCAGCAACTTCACGCTGTTCAACTGGATCGGCCGCGAAGAGAATTCGTACGCGCTGATCAACTATGAACCGGGCCTGCTGCGCAACTCGAAGTTCCTGTCCGGCATGGGCAATACCGTGAAGCTCGGCGTCATCGGCGCCATCATCTCGTCCTTCATGGGACAGATTTTCGGCTACATCAGCGTCCGCGGCCGCGGCAAATGGTACGGCCATGCGATCGACCAGCTGGTCTTCATCCCGTACCTGATCCCGGCTGTCGCGTTCTCGGCCGTTTACATCGCGATGTTCATGACCCCGAAGCTGGGCGGCCTGATCCCGGCCCTGTACGGGACGTTCGCGCTGATCCTGCTGATCAGCACGGTCAAATACTTCCCGTACGCCAGCAAGAGCGGTTCCGCGACGATGCTCCAGATCAGCGCGGAGCTCGAGGAAGCCGCGTCGATCAACGGCGCCGGGTTCTTCCGCCGGCTCGCGAAGATCATCTTCCCGCTGGCAAAGAACGGCTTTATGTCGGGCTTCATCCTGACCTTCATCAGCATCGCCAAGGAATTCGACCTGATTTCGCTGGTTGCGAATGAACGGAACCTGACACTGTCCTACCTGACCTTCAGCTACACGAGCCTGAACTGCTACCAGCTGGCCGCGGCCAGCTCCGTGGTCATGATCGTGCTGATCTCGGTCCTGTACCTGATCGCGAAGAAGGTCTTCGGGGCCGATATCGTCAAGGGCTGGAGCTGATCCATCGTACTGACCGGGGCCCGCAAGGAGGAGCTCCGTCAAATAAAAGAGGAGGAAGAAACATGAAAATCACAAGAAGAATGCTGGCCATCGTTCTGGCGCTCGTGATGGTGTTGTCGCTGGCGGCCTGCGGTTCTCCCGCAAATAAGCCGTCCGGCGGAGACAACAAGGAGACCAAGGCGGCCGAATCCCTGCTCGTCAAGGACGAGAGCGAATATGCGAAGATGTCCGAAGACGAGCTGTACCAGGCGGCCCTGAAGGAGTATCAGGAGGGTCACACGCTGGTGGTCTATTCCGAGACCAGCTCGACTGAAAAGTCCACGAAGAAGTTTGAAGAGAAGTACCCCGGCCTGACCGTCGAGGTCTCCAAGAAGAAGGCGAAGGACCTCGTCACGCTGATCCCGACCGAGGCCAAGAGCGAGACCGCGTATTCGGACCTGGTCGTGACCAGTGACTCGACCGGCTCCATCTACGAGGAGTGGTATAAGAACGGCTATGTGTTTGCCTACTATCCGCCGATGGTCAGCGACCTGAACCTGGACTACGTGACGTACGGCCTGCCGATCACGATCGAGTGCAACGTGTGGTATTACAACACCGAAGCGTTCCCGAACGGCAGCCCGATCAACAACTGGTGGCAGCTGCTCGAGCAGAACGAGGACGGCTCCTACAAGTATAAGCTCTGCACGCATCCGGCTTCGACGCTGAGCCTGGCGTCCGACTTCTGCAACCTGGTCCTGCATTCCGATGAGATGGCGAAGGCGTACGAGGATCTGTACGGCAAGCCCCTCGAATACACCTACGACGCGGCGGAGCTCGGCGTTCCGGAAAACAACGCCGGCTACGAGTGGATCTATCGTTACCTGCAGAGCAGCTACACGCTGTTCACCGACAGTGATGAGATCTGCACCTACGTCAACTCCGGCACGACCGACGATCCGATCTTCGGCTACGGCACCGGCATCAAGCTCGGCGACGCTCTGGACAACGGCCTGCATGTGGAGTATATTACCGATATGGCCCCGTTCAGCGGATTTGCGAAGACCAAGTACGTCTACATCCGCACGAACACCGATAACCCCGCGGCGGCCCGTCTGTTCACGCTGTTCAGCCTGGGCGGCGAGGACGCGAAGGGCGAAGGCTATGACGCCTACGTCAACCGCATGGGCTGCTATCCGACCCGTTCGAACCGCGACGAGCTGGCGTACAACCCGAACCATCCGCTGGCGTCGGTGAACTCGGTTCCGACCAACCTGGAATACGTGTACGAGAATTACGTGGACATTCAGGACTTCTTTGAGTACTACGCTGCGAAGTTCCGGAAATAACCGTACCTTCCCGGACCGTCCGTTCCGGAAGTAATCCGACCGGTGCAGGGCCTGACCCTGCACCGGTCTTTCGCAGGCTGATGCTGACTGGAAAAGGAGCGCCTCATGAAGCCAAAAGGGAAGATCGACTGGAAGCAGCTGTTCCTGTTTACCAAAGAGGGCCGGATCAAAAATCTGGACCTGATATACGGATTCTTCCTCGGCGTGGCCCTGCTCGCGGTCAGCTTTGCAATCGGAAACCGGCTGACCCTGCTGTTTGAGACGCTGCTGGACGGACAGACCCGGACCGTCAAAAACCTCGCGGACACGCTGGTCCCGATGCTGCTCTGCCTCGCGATCGTCTGGGGACTGTTCTGGCTGATTCCGAAGAAGATCGTGGTTTTGCTGGCCTGCTGGATTGTTCTGCTGCTGACGGCGGTCTTCCTGATTGCCGTCCTGGCCACCTATGACCGGGAGACGCTGGATCTGATGTTCATGCCGTTTTTCTGCATGTTCGGCGTGCCGGCCCTGGCCGATGCGGCGCTTGCGACCGTGCTCTATGTGCGCTGGCGCCGGAGCCTGCCGGAAGAAGTGCTGCCGGAGGAAGAGGAGCTGCCGGACGGGGAGTGAGCCCCGGAAGGACTGCCCCGGAAAAGGGCTGCCCCGGAAAGAGAAAGAGCCGCGCCCGAAAAAGGGGTGCGGCTCTTTGCTGTGCAGGCGCCCGAAAGGGGTGCGGCTCTTTGCTGTGCAGGCGCCCGAAAACGGGCGCGGTTCTTTGCCTTGCGGGCGGACGCGGCAGCGGCCGCAGCGGCCGTCAGCGGTTACGCCTCCTGGGGCGCGGCCTGTGTGACGACCTCTCCCTGCGCAGGATCTTCTCCTTCGCTGGAGAGCTTCTGGGCGTCGAAGTATTCGTTGATATAAGCGATCAGATCATCGGGATCGATGCCGTGCACGTAGCAGGCCTCCTCGAGCGTTTCCCCGGTCGCGGCGATGCAGTGGATGCAGTGCATGCCGACGGCCATCAGGATCTCCTCAATTTCGGGAGCCTGCGCCAGAGCGTCCATGATCATGGTTTCCTTGGTAATGTTGATATTCATCACGAATGACCCTCCTTTTTCCTCGGCAATGCACAGCATAGCATAAGCGCGAAAAAAGGCAAGGGAAAGAACGGCGCACGCCGGAGGTGACATCGGCTTCGGCTCGTCCCTGCGGCAGCCCGTTTTCCGTGTGTTTGAACGACGTGACCGGCCGCGGTTTCCCCGGCCGGATGCCCGTCTTGCGGGAAGAAATGTCTGTCCCCGGTCTGCCCCGGCCAATAAGGCGGTTTTATCGTACACTCCGCGCGGTAGACTGAGGGCGGAAAGAGAAAACAGGGAAACGCAAAGGAGGCCCGGTATGACAGGAACGGAGGCAGTCAAAGCGCTGCACGACTATTACGATATTGCCAACCCGACGGAGGACGACGATTTTATCTGCACGGAGGCTTTGGGCTTCCTGATCGAAAAGACGAAGGATCCCAAATACATGTGCGAGCTGGGCTGGCATTACTGCGCGAAGAAGCGCTTCGACCTCGAGATCCGGTATCTGGAGATGGCCGCGGAGTGCGGATACCTGCCGGCCCTGGAAGAACTGGGCTACATGTGGTACTACGGCCAGCACGGGGAGCAGGACTACAAAAAGGCGTTTTACTACTTCTCCAGAGGGGTGCAGGATAAAGGGACCGGGAGCCTGTGGTGCCGCTACAAGCTGGCGGACATGTACCGGAACGGATATGCCGTGGAAAAGGACGAGGCGAAGGCCCGTGAGATCATCGAAGAGGCCTGGGAGCAGGTGAAGGAACCGCGGTTTTTCAACGAGCCCTTCCCGGAGATCGCCCACCGCCTCGCAGAGATCCGCGAGGCCGACGGAGACCGGGAGGAGGCGGTCCGGCTGCTGCGGCAGGCAAAGCGCTTCCTTGCGGAACGCATCAGGAACGATCCCTTCTGGGGGTATTTTTCGGTCATGAAACGGATTGTCACCCTGCTTTACCGGCTCACGCCGTTCGATCCGCAGAAGAACGATCTGTACGATCTTTTTTATCTTCTGGAGACGCCCGGCACCTGCGTGCTGCGGCGCGGCCGGCAGAAGTTCCGGATCGATGCGGAAGAGACGGAGGAGAGCCCCGCCGCGGTCCGCTTTGACGGCAGGTGGTACAGGAATGTTGCGGAGTTCTGTCAGAAGGCCGCATGGAACGGAGAAAAGCTTACGGAGAATTACGACGAGTATTGCGTCGGGGAGGTGATCAGATGAACAGCTCGGGATCCCTTATGGTCGTGAAGGGCAGCAGGGAGGAAAAGCTCGCGGAATATGAGGAGCTCCTGCTTCGCCGGGACCAGCTCTTCCGGGAGGCCGGTTCGTACCTGACCTCCTACACGAAGGAATTCGGAGACCTTCTGACCGCGAACTTCGAGATCCGGCTCGAGTGCATCAAAAAGAAGAAGGCGATCAGCTACTGCCGCCGCAGGATGAACCGCGGCCTTCCCGTGGACACCGCCGGCATGCAGGAGGAGATCGAGCGGGAGATGACGCTCTACTACGCCCAGCTCGAGGAGCTGACCAGAGAGACGGAGGAGGCAAAACAGGCCAAAAACGTCGGGGCGTTCCGCTTTGAGCAGGCAAAGAAAATCTACGTGCGGCTGGCCAAAAAGCTTCATCCGGACATCTACAGGGAGACTTCGGAAAACGAGGATCTGAAGGATCTGTGGAACCGCATCACCGCGGCCTATCACCGGAGCGATCTGGACGAGCTGGAAGACCTGGAGGTGCTGGTGCGGCGGCAGCTGGAGTCGCTCGGCGCGGACGCGCCCAAAACGGTGCCGGACGATCTGGAGAGGCGCATCGAGCGCGTGGAGGCGCAGATCAACGACATTCTGACCACGGCGCCGCACACTTACGGAGAGCTCCTCGCGGACGAGGTCCGGAAGGAGGAGATGAAGGAGCGGCTTCGGGAGGAACACGCGGAGTATGAGGAGTATCTTCAGAACCTGACGCAGGCGCTGGAGGACATGCTGAGAGAGGGAGGTGTCAAACTGGTATGGAAACTGGGCTGACGGCCGGGGCAAAGGCGACCCTGTCGCTTGTCACGGAACATCCCCTGGGGGACCTGATCAAGCCGCTGCGCACGGAGGTCTTCCTGTTCAATTCCTACGTGGCCGGGACGACGCATGTGAAGGACACCGCGGTCTTTGATGAGATGCAGGCCGGGGACGCGCTCATCCTGCGCCGCGAGGCGGACAACCGCTTTGACGCAAACGCCATCCTGGTCCTGGACCGGAAGGAGCGGAAGATGGGCTACATCCCCGAGAAGGACAACATTGTCTTTGCGCGGCTGATGGACGCGGGAAAGTTCCTGACCGCGAAGATCGACCGGATCGAGCGCAAGGGCTCCTTCCGGCAGATCTCGATCGGCATTTACCTGGTGGATTTCTGAACTGTGTGATAAACTTCCCTCAAACGCGAAGATGTGCTATAATGGGCGCAGATTCGCAGGGGAGGTGGCGCCATGCCGAAGGGAGCCAATCAGAAACTCAAGCTGTATTACCTGAGCCGCATCATGCTGGAGAAGACGGACGACGACCACATGATCACCATGCCGGAGATTCAGAAGGCCCTGGAATTCTACGGGGTCACCGCGGACCGCAAGAGCCTCTACGACGACATCGAGGCCCTGCGGGTGCTCGGCATCGACGTGATCGGAGAGAAGATCGGCCGGAACTATTACTACCACGTGGGCAGCAAGCAGTTCGAGATCGCGGAGCTCAAGCTCCTCGTGGACGCGATCCAGTCGTCCAAATTCATTACCGAGAAGAAGTCGGAGGAGCTCATCAAAAAGCTGACCGGTATGGCCAGCGAGTACGAGGCCGCGCAGCTCAAGCGCCAGGTGGTCGTGCAGGGGCGCGTCAAGACCATGAACGAGAGCATTTACTACTTCGTGGACGACGTGCACCGCGCCATCGCGGAAAACCGCCAGATCCGCTTCGAGTACATGAAGTGGGACGAGAACAAGAAGATGGTGCGCCGCAGGGAGACGCCCTACGTGGTCAGCCCCTGGGCCCTGACCTGGGATGACGAAAACTACTACCTGATCGCGTATGATGAGGAAGCGGACTGCATCAAGCACTTCCGCGTGGACAAGCTCAAGAGCATCCAGGTGCTGGAGGAAAAGCGCGCCGGAAAGGAGAGGTTCCGGGAGTTCAACCTGGCCCGGTACGCGAAGATGAGCTTCGGGATGTTCGGGGGAGAGCAGACGCAGGTGATGCTCGCGTTCGACAACGAGATGGCCGGCGTCATGATCGACCGCTTCGGACGGGACATCACCGTCCGGCCCTGCGGGAAGAAGGGCTGGTCCCAGACCCGCGTGGAGGTCGCCCTGAGCGACCAGTTCCTCGGCTGGATCTTCGCGCTCGGAAACAGCGTGAAGATCACCGGCCCGCAGGAAGTGGCGGATTTGTTCCGGGAGAAACTGGAGGAGAGGGCGGCGCTGTACCGGTAAGCCGCCGCAGGGAAAAGCCTCGGAACGCCTGCAGAACAGAACGCTTTCGGCGGGGCATTGCGAATGACAAAGGGGCGGGGACTTTTGACCCGCAGAAAAAGACCGTCCGGCATTGCGCCGGGCGGTCTTGTGTTTTGTCCTTTCGGAGGCTCTGAGGGGCCTCTGTTCAGTTGTTGGCTGCGCTTGGGCGGCTTCGGCGGATGCATTTCTGCGGCATCGGCCGCTGTGCGGCGCAGGGGCCGTCTGTTCCCGCTTTACGCCTGGTTCTTCGCGAAGATCTCCCTGAAGTCCGCGGCGGCGAAGATGCTGCAGACCAGGACCACGGCGGCGCAGACGATCGTCAGCGGGGACGGATAGGCCACCGCGTGGGAGGCGTCGGACATGTGGCGGAACAGATCGTAGACGAGGGCGAAGATCATGGCCCAGGCCGTGTAGGTGATGTTGAGAGCCATGGCCTTGGACGCGCCGATCTGGGAGATCGCCCGGTAGTAGAACAGGTAGGACACGGTGGCGAAGAGGCCCGCGACGGCGATGATCAGGATCAGCTTGCCGTTGCCCGCGAACATGCCGGCGGTAAAGGCCCAGGGAGTGCGGCCCGCCTCGCGGAAGCCCATCAGACCCAGAATGGGAAGGATGGCGAGGCCGTAGAAGACCGCGGAGGTGGTCTGACGGATCTGCAGGGCGAATTCGTCGGTGACTTCGGGGTCCCTGAGGCACTTGGCCAGGATGACGGCCTCGATGCCCCAGCCGAAGGCGCACAGCAGGGCGCCCAGGATGCCCAGGAGGTAGTTCTTCGGAGCGAGGTCGGTGGAGTAGCTCAGGCCGTAGACGCCCAGGATGGTGAGGGCCAGGAACACCCACTGGTACCACTTCATCTTTTCCTTCAGGAAGATGCGGGCCAGGACGGCGCCGATGGCCGGGAAGATGGCGCTGGCGATGGCGCCGATCGAGGCGCCCATGTAGGTGACGGCCAGAACGTAGCCTGTCATGCCGACAGGGCCGCCGATGATGGCCGCGATCACGACCCACTTGCCGCTTTTGGTGCCGAAGAGCGCCTTCATCGCGTTCGGGAGCTGACCGCGCGCTCCGTTGTAGATCCAGGAGAAGATCGCGGAAAACGTGTCATGCAGGAAAGTGCTGATGAACGGTGCCAGGAAGATGGCTTCGCCCACGCTGTTGACGAGGGGAGTCATCGCCAGCGCGACGCCGATGATGACGGTCTCAAGGGCCCAGGTGACGGCGGCAAGGATGCCTGCAAACATAGAACGTACCTCCGGTGGGATCTGCGCGGAATTTTCCGCGGCAAAGATATAACTGCAAGTAAGAGTTTCCCGAAAAGGATACCGCCTTTGGAATGAAAAGGCAAGGAAAATCATTCTTCAACTTCCTTAAGATTTGTGATAGAGTTAATAAAGATATGTGGTCAAGTATGTTTTTCGGTACTTAAGGGAGCAATACATGCGGCAGAGCGTATTTCTGAAATATACGAGCGCACTCCTGATGCTGTGTTCTGTGGTGCGCTTTTTCTTTGCGATCAGCATGATCAATTTCTTCGTGACGGCCAAGTCCCTCGGCGCCCACACGGACGAAGTGCTGAAGGTGGCGGTCCTGTCCCTCATCCTCAGCTTCATCTGCGTCCTGGCGGAGCTCATCGGCGGTTTTATCGGAGCCATCCACTGGAGGGAGCCCATGCGCGCCGGCACCTGCCTGCTCTGGGGGCTGGGCGCGCTGGCGAGCGGACTTTTGGCCAATCTGCTGCAGCACATCAGCGGCTACGGCGTGAGCTATGTGGCGTGGACCACCGGGGCCGTGATCCCGGGGCTGTTCGTTCTCGCCGCCCTGCATTTCTTCCTTCGCAAAAAGATCCTGTCGGGAGACTGAGGCGGCAAGGGAGCCGCGCTTCCGCAGAAAAGACGATCGTCGGACCTGTCGGCATCATCACATAGGAGAGGGGGACCAAAGGCATGACAGACCGCTCCAAAAACATTTTCGGCAACGCGATGCCGGAAAAGGTGGTCAGAAAGGCACAGAAGACCAAGGCGAAGAACGTCAAAAAGTACGGCGACGACTATCAGCGCCCGTACGGCATCACCCTGCGTGAAAATCACGTTCTGGGACCCGCCATGAACACCGCGGAAATGGTGGTGGAGGAGCTGGCCGGGGACGGAGAGAAGATGGACCGCGAGAAGGGCATCATCGTGGGCAACATCCGCATGGGCTTCGGTCATTACCGCATCTCCATGGCCATCGCGTCCGCGGCCAATGCCCTGGGCTATACGCCGTACTGGATGGACCTGAACTCCTGGCCGCAGACCACCTGCACCAAGGTCATCAGCTCGCAGAACGACCTGTACTCCATGGGCTCGCGCCTGTCGGGAAAGAGCAAGGTCTTCAATAAGGTCTTCTGGGAGCCGCTCAACTACGAGGGCTTCCGTCAGCTTTCCTACAACGCCTCCGACCAGAAGAACGCCCAGCTGATGGCGCCGGTCTTCAAGGGCGTCCCCAAGGACATCCCCCTGATCGCGACACACGTCTGGCCGGCTCAGGCCGCGCTCTACGGCGGCATGGAGCACGTCGTGAATGCCATCCCGGACAACTGGCCCATGGCGCTGCATCTGGCGGAGGGGAGCCTGCACGTGGTGCAGACCCATCAGGCCTACCAGGGATACCTGATCTTAAACGGCATGGAGAAAAAACAGGTCTGCCAGCCGATGCCGGAAGATTCGCTCAAATACGTCGGTCACTACATCGACCACGAGCTGGTGGAAAACATCGAGGCGGACTGCGCGGCCAGACGGGCCCGGCGCGATTCCGGCGCCCCGATGCGCTTCCTCCTGACCATCGGCGGAGCGGGCGCCCAGAAGGAGATCTTCGCGGCCGTCCTCAAATACCTCCTGCCGCGCGTCAAAGAAGGCAAGGCCGCCATCTACGTCAACGTGGGCGACTATAAGAACGTCTGGGAGGAACTCTGCAAGGAGATTCCGGAGCTGGCCGGCCTGAGCACGGAGCACTTCGGAAACTGGGAGGACACCCTGTCCTTCGCGCAGGGAGCCCTGCACGGCGATGTCGAGGGCGTGCACGCCTTCTGGCACGAGGATATCTTCGAGGCCGTCTACGCCACGAACCTGCTGATGCGCAGCTGCGACGTCCTCCTCACCAAGCCCAGCGAACTGGCCTTCTATCCGGTGCCCAAGCTCTTCCTGCCGCGTGTCGGCGGGCATGAGAGATGGGGCGCCATCCACTCCGCGGAGATCGGAGACGGCACCCTGGAGTGCACGGATATCCCGCACGTCATCCAGATGCTGCGGATCTTCCTGGAGAGGAAGCAGTACCTGAAAGACATGTGCACGGCCATCGAGCAGAACAAGAAGAGCGGCATTTACAACGGCGCGTACGAGGCCGTAAAACTGGCCGTGGCCATGAAGAAATAAAATGCAGGCATCAAAAGAGAGGAAACAAAGATGAAACTGTCCGGCAAAGCGAAACTGTCCTACGCCCTCGGAGCCGTGGGCAAGGACATGGTCTACATGCTGTCTGCCAGCTACGTCCTGTACTACTTCCAGGACCTGCTGGGCGTGTCCGCGATCGCGATGGGCATCATCCTGATGGCGGCCCGCGTCTTTGACGCGTTCAACGACCCGATCATGGGCGTCATCGTCGCGAAGACCAAGACCAAATGGGGCAAATTCCGCCCCTGGCTGCTGATCGGCACTCTGACCAACGCCGTCGTCCTGTTCCTGATGTTCTCCGCGCCGCCCAAGATGGACGCGGGCGGACTCGTGGCCTACGCCGCCGTCACCTACATCCTGTGGGGCGTGACCTACACCATGATGGACATCCCGTACTGGTCCATGATCCCGGCCTTTACCGAGGGCGGCAGGGAGCGTGAGAACCTGACCACCCTGGCCCGCACCTGCGCCGGCGTGGGCAGCGCCATCATCACCATCGTGACCATGATCCTGGTGCCCCGTCTGGGCGCCATGTTCGGCGGACAGGGCGCGAAGGGCATCGAGATCGTCGGCTTCAAGTGGTTCGCCCTGATCGTGGCCATCCTCTTCATCGTGTTCACAGTGCTCACCTGCATCAACGTGAAGGAGAGGTCCACCGCGGAGATGGAGACCGTCTCTGTCGGACAGATGTTCAAGACCCTGGTGCAGAACGACCAGGCCATGACGGTCACGATCGCCATCGTGCTGATCAACTGCTCCATCTACATCACGTCACTGCAACATTGTCAAGTGACGAGTTCAGATTTCATATTTCTTCGGCTGACCATACCTCAAGCGCCACTCAGCACCTGCCCTCATCGGTATGTACACCGATACACGCACACGCTGATCTCTGCGAAATCCCTTGACAAAACGCCGTTTTCTGCTATTCTATAGTCAGCGGTGAGTCCTACCGAAAGTGTGACTGCTAAAAGCGTTAGGAACTCTACTGGAGTTGCTACACAGTGGCTATGCGGAGACGCATAGCCACTTTTTTTCAAGGAGAATCATGCAGACAGAATTCAAGCTTTACAAGGTGGATATGAAATATATCCGCAACCTGCATCATATAGATGACCGTGTGTTGTCCGTATCCCCGCAAACCGAAAAGGATACCCGTGTCTTTGTCGGTATTGTGATCGTCTGTGGGACGCATAAGTATTGCATCCCGCTCTCGTCTCCGAAGGAAAAGCATAAAAGGATGCGGAATTCCATGGATTTCTCAAAGATAAAAGTGGATGGAAAATTACTGGGTGTACTGAACTTCAACCTGATGATCCCAATCGAGGAAGCCCAGCTGCAGCCCATTGATTTGATTGTGAGAAAAAGAGACCGGTCTGATATTATCCGGTACAAGGAATTGTGTCAGAAAGAACTGGAATGGTGCCATCGGCACAGTGAAGTGATCTGCAATAAAGCAAATGTCCTGTATAAAGCGTATATGTCCGGCGATACGTTTTCCGGTCGGGATCGTTGCCTCGATTTTCCCAAAATGGAAGCAGAATGCAAAAAAATTAACATGAAAGCCCGGGGATCGGCTATAAGAAAGGAGCCTGCAAATGGCAGTCTACACCCGCAATGAAATAAAAACCGCCTTTATTCTGCTTCTTGATGAACGTCCGTTTACAAAAATTACAGTAAAGGATGTCGTTCTGAAATGCGGCGTTAACAGAAACACCTTTTACTACTATTTCCGCGACCTTCCTGACCTAGCAGAAGCCGTTGTTGAAGAAGACTATTGTCAGGTCACTGAGGGAAGTCTGGATATCCATACCCTCGGAGATTGTCTGGATGCCTGTATCCGGTTTGCCCTGGAACACAAAAATGCGGTTATGCATCTTTATCGTTCAACAGACCGTGAACGCTTTATATTATCTACCAGAAGAGTCTGTGACCACATTACAGAACAATACCTGAACACGATTCTGGAAGGACATCGGATCACGCAGGAAGACCGTAAGTATCTTCATACCTATTACCGGAGCATCCTTTTAGGCTGGACGCTTGATTGGCTGGAGGACGACATGAAAAATGATATCCGAAAACAGTCCAGGAGGATCAGTCAGTTGAAACAAGGACATATGGAAGAGATTATCCGCAGATGTGAAATAAATTGAATAGCCTTCTTCTCAAACCATTTCTGTGATTAGCCTGTATAGTGCCCCGTGTCGAAAACAGACACGGGGCACTTCTTTGTCTGTATCTATACCTGCTTGAACATTCTATGATAAAGAAAAGAAAGAACAGTCAAAAAGCACGCAGCATGGGAGGTGGTACAAATGAAAGGCATACAACTAAGAACTCTGCCTAAGGTGGCTGGTGCGGCTGTCGGGGTCATATCAATCGCATCTGTCTCTGCCTATATTTCCACAAAGTATCTGTTGCGGTTGGCGCTTGACAGAGAAGAGCCTGTACTCTTAAAGGCTGCAGAAAAAAGAATCAGCGGCACCGGGCAGGATAATGACTTTATTCGAGCCATGCAGGAATCAGCAAAAAAACTCGAAGAGAAACCAGGCGAAACTGTTTCCATCGTGAGCCATGATGGCGAGCAGCTGGTTGGACACTGGTTTCCGGTGGATCAGGCCAGACGTGTGATCATTGCTGTCCATGGCTGGAGAGGATCCTGGACACAAAC
>JAFRUR010000099.1 GCA_017438775.1 Lachnospiraceae bacterium
ATATCTTGTGTTATAGTAGCCACAACGGAAGACCTCCTTATGTTGTGTGTTGTGTTTGTGGGAAAACTAACTATAACACAAGGATGGCTCTTCCGTTTTTTTATTTAAGTGCTGTGTAACACATGTATTGTAATCCTACAGTTCTCCTGTCATTTTGTTTTGCCTTTTTGCTGTCATTCTTTGCGACATTGTGATAACATGAAATATAAGCCCTTTCCCGGAAAAGGAAATTGTGCCTGTGAAAATGAGACCGCGTTTTACCCGCGGCGCTGCCCGCAGGATACGCTGAAAAGGAGACGCCATGGAGCATCTGTCGATCGAAGAGAAGAAAAAAGCCCTGTTTGAAGGTTTTCAGCGCGATTACCGGACCGTGAAGGAAGGGAAGAAGATCCGCCCGCGTCTCGGGAATGAGATGGGGATCAACTATATGCGGGAGCGTCAGACCCTGAGTTTTCTCCTGCATCCGGAGCTGAAGGAGACGGCGTATCAGATCGGCTATACGATCGGCGAGGAGATCACGTCGGATATGATCCGGGGGAAGACGCTGCCGGAGATCATGGACAGCAACCAGCCGATCGCGAACCGGGACGGCTACGCCCTGGAAGAGATCGTCGAGGCGGACGAGACCCACGCGGTGTACCGCCACTATGAGTGCGCGGACTGCTACGGTCTGCCGAACATCGGCGACCACATCTGCGTGTACGAGGCCGGCGTTGCGGCCGGTATGTTCAGCACCGCGCTCGGAAGAAAATGCCGGGTCACGGAGACGCGCTGCTGCGCGGCTGGCGATCCTTACTGCGAGTTTCTCGTGGAAGTTGTGGAATAAACCGCAGCGGCGGAAAAGCCGTATGCTGACGGACCGCGTAAGCGCGGAGAGGAGTTTCGGATGGAATCACTGTTACTGGCCCTGCGCCTGGTGTTTCCCATGTTCTGTTATATGGCGCTGGGATATTTTCTGCAGCACGGCCTGAAGAAGCCTTTCTTTTCCGAGAAGGGCCTGAAGGACATAAACAACCTGGTGTTTCGGGTGCTGCTTCCCTTGAGCGTCATCCAGAGCATCTACAATTCGAATCTGAAGCACGGCATCGACTGGCTTGTGATGGGCTTTGTGTTCTTCGCGACGCTGGCGGTGTTTCTTCTCAGCTGGGCGGTTTGCCTGCGCCTGGACAAGGATCCGACACGGATCCCGGTCCTGATCCAGGGCATTTCCAAGAGCAACTACGTGCTCATGGGCACCAGCATCGCCGCCATGCTCTTCGGCAGCGACATCGGCATGGCCGGGGTCCTGGTGGCGGTAACGGCGCCTCTCAACAACACCCTGTCCGCGATCTGCTTTGAGCACTTCCGGGGCGGGAAGATGAAGCCGGCCGCCATGCTGAAGAAGATCCTTACGAACCCCATCGTGGCCGGCGGCCTCATCGGAATCGCGCTCAATCTTCTTTCCGTGCCGGTGCCGTCCTACTTCATGACCCAGGTGGTCTCCAAACTGGGCGGGATCGCCACGCCTCTGGCACTGATCGCCCTGGGCGCGACCTTCCGCTTTGACTATGTGAGCCGCTTTGCCCGCAACATCGGCATCGTGACCGCGGCGCGCCTGCTGCTGGTGCCCCTCATCGAGATCCCTCTGGCGATCGCCCTGGGGCTGCGCGGCGTGAATCTGGTGGCCATCGCCATCGTGTCCGCCACCCCGACCGCGGTCAACTCCTACAGCACGGCCGCGTCCATGGGCGGCGACGCGGAACTGGCCGGAGCCATTCTGGCCATGACGTCGGTGCTGAGCATCGTGACCATGTTCCTCTGGATCTCTCTCGTCAGCGGCCTGGGGCTGCTGTAAACGGCGGGACAATGCAGTCTGCGGCCGCCTACCCGAAGGGGGCGCGCGGCATGACCGGGATCCCGCCCGGCCCGGAAAGGGCCGCGCAAGGAGTGTGTTTTGAAAAAAGCGTTATTGTCAAAACTTTGGGAGGCCCTGATCTCCGTGGTGCCGGTCATGGTGCTGGTGCTCGCGCTTTCGTTCACGAGCCTCGCGCCTCTGTCCTGGACGGAGCGGGGGATCTTCGTCGCGACGGCGCTGATGCTTGTCGTCGGGATCGGCCTGTTCAACCTGGGCTCTGACGTCGCGATGACGCCGATCGGCCGCCACATCGGCGACGGCCTGACGAAGTCGGGCCGCATCGGCATCCTGGTCGCGGTCTGCTTCCTGATGGGCGTGCTGATCACGGTCGCGGAGCCGGATCTCTCCGTGCTCGCGGGGCAGGTCGGCGCGGTCATGAATTCGACGATGCTGATTCTCACGGTGGGCCTCGGCGTCGGCGTGTTCCTCGTGCTGGCGGTCATCCGCATCGTGACAAAGACGGATCTGACGGCAATGCTGCTGTTCTTCTACATGGTCCTTTTTGCGCTGTCGGCGCTGCTGATCGCGACCGGAAAAGAGCGCTTCCTTCCGCTCGCGTTCGATTCGGGCGGCGTGACGACCGGTCCGATCACGGTACCTTTCATTATGGCGCTCGGCATCGGCATCGCCCAGACGCTGGGCGGCAAATACGCGGGGCAGAACAGCTTCGGCCTGATCGCGCTGTGCTCGGCGGGTCCGGTGCTGGCCGTGCTGATCTTAAGCCTCGGCGCAAGAAGCGGCATGCTCGCGTATCCTCTGCCCGGGAATTCCATTATGGACGCGTTCGGCCCCGGCTTCTTCCCTCTGCTCGGGGAGGCGGCCCGGGACGTCGGAAAATCGCTTCTGCTGATTCTGGCGTTCTTTGCCGTGCTGCAGGTGATGGTGCTGCACCTGCCGAAGCAGAAGATCCGGCAGATTCTGGTGGGCGCGTTCTTTACGTTTCTGGGCCTCGTGCTCTTCCTGACCGCGGCCATGGCGGGCTTCATGCCGGTCGGCTACCGCATCGGGCATTCCATGGCGTCCGCGAATCCGACGGCGCTGCAGGTCTTCGCATTCATCATCGGCATGGTCGTCGTGCTTGCGGAGCCCGCGGTCCACGTTTTGAACCAGCAGGTCGAGGAGATCACGGACGGGGCGGTCACGAAGCGCCAGATGACGGTCGCGCTCTCGCTGGGCGTCGGCGTCTCAATCGGTCTGTCGGTCCTGCGTCTGATCTTCGGTTTCTCTCTGCTGTACTACCTGATTCCTGGCTATCTGCTGTCGCTTGGCCTGTCCTTCTTCGTCCCGAAGATCTACACGGCGATCGCCTTTGACTCGGGCGGCGTTGCGAGCGGCCCGCTGACGAGCAGCTTCATCCTGCCGCTCATGATCGGTGCCTGCGTCGCGATCCGCAGCGCGGACGCGGTGCTGGACTTCGCGTTCGGCGTCGTCGCTCTGGTGGCCATGACGCCCCTCATCACGATTCAGTCGCTCGGGTTCAAGGCTGTCGCGGCCAGGTTTGTCCGCAAGAAGGCGGCCGTCCGCCGGATCCTGTCCGAGGACGACGCGCAGATCATCTATTTCAGGTAAAGGAGGGCGCGTCATGGAAGACAGAAGAGAAGACCGACACGGCGCAGCCGGCGCGTTCAGCTTCGCGCCCGAAAAACTCTACCTGCTCGTGGTCGTCGTCCAGAAGGGAAAGGGAACGTTCTTCGCGGACTTCCTGCAGACCTTCGAGTCGAACCTGCAGGTTTGCATGGTCGGGACCGGGACGGCGCGCCAGGACCTCGTGGAGTTCCTGGGCCTGAAAGACAACAAGCGCAGCGTGATCTTCAGCATCGTGAAGGAAGAAAAACTGAATGCGATCCTGGAGGCGCTTGAGGACCGCTTCTACACGGTCAACGGCAAGACGGGCATCGCCTTCGCGATCCCGCTCACGAGCGTGATCGGCAAACTGAGTTACGGTTTTCTGAGCAACGACCCGCGGATGGTCAGGGGAGAGGAATAATGGAAAAGAAATACGAAGCGATCTTCTGTATCGTCAACGCGGGCTTTTCGGACGACGTGATGGCGGCGGCCAGAAAGGCCGGTGCGGGCGGCGGCACCATCTTAAAGGGCAGGGGTGCCGCGCCGCGGGAGGCCGAGGAAATCTTCAAGATCACGATTCAGCCCGAGAAGGAAGTCGTCATGATCCTCGTGGGCGAGGACATCAAGGACCGCGTGCTCCGCTCGATCTACGACGAGGCCGGCCTGGGCTCCGCCGGCCACGGGATCGCGTTCTCGCTGCCGATCGACCGCGCCGTGGGCCTGAGCGACTTTTCGAAGACGAAGAAGCTGGAGCCGGAAGGGTGACGGCGGACGAAACCGAGGCCGCGGAAAGATATGTTTTCCTTCAGAATCAGGGGACAGGCTATTTGCCTGTCCCTTTTTGATGCTGTCCTTTCTATGCCCCTCGGTTTTTTCTAAACTTGTGTTGGCACAGATCCCGGAACGCGGGAGGGGAGGAACAGGAACGGAGAGTTTGTTTTTGCGCATGTTCCGTCTTCCCTTCGCGCGTTAACAGACCTTATTCTGGGAAAAAACCGAGAGGAGCCTTTGGTATGAACGGACTTAAGTACATCAGAGAGAAGAGCAATTTCACGAAGAACGCCCTGGCGGACCGCATGGGCGTCACGCGGCAGACGGTGACGCTGTGGGAAAAGGGCGTCAGGAGGCCGGATGCCGGGCATTTGAAGTGGCTTTGCGATTTCTACGGGGTCGAAGAGAAGTGGTTCGGGGAGCTGTCGGAAGACGACATGAAGATCCTGAAAAAGAAGTGGATGTTTCGCCATTACGATGGCGATAAGGAATATTTCACTTTTATTCCGGAAAAGGACGGGTTCAGCGAAATGAGAATCGAGTGCGGCGTGCTGGAAGCCATGCTGGATGACTGTTACGCGGACACCCTCAAAAAGAAGAAGGCCTTCATGGAGAGGATCGAGAGGTATCTGGAAGTTCCGTACACAGGGCGGGCGACCCTGTTTGATAAGATTCTGGTTGCGGAGCGGGGCATGCGGGATATCGAAGAGTTTCTCGACCTCATGGATCTGGTCGACGGGGTCGGGCGCGAGAGCACGGTCCTGAAGGTCCCGTTCCGATATGAGATCAAGGCGGCCCTGTACGCGATGATGGCCGCGTCCGGGCTGTACACGGCGGAAGAGGTAAGGGCTGCGCATCCGTTCTTCTTTTTGGCGGATCCCGACCCCCGCATCGAGGAAGCCTATTTTGATCAGCTGGTCGAAATGACGAGCCGTCACTGGAACCGGGTCCGGGAGAAAGAAATGGGGAAACTGGATGAGTTCCGGAAGAGCCGCCGCACGTCATAAAATCCCCCTTGCCACCTCCTGCGGATGTGTTATAATATTAACAACCGCAGCACAGCGGATGGAAAACCTTATTAAGCAAGGAGGTTATTATGGCTGTCAATCGTTTCGTTTTGAATGGCATTTCGTATCACGGGCACGGCGCGATCCAGGAGATCCCCGGCATTTTGAATTCCCGCGGCTTCAAGAAGGCGTTCGTCGCCTCCGACCCCGACCTGCTGAAGTTCGGCGTCACGAAGAAGGTCACGGATCTTCTGGAGCAGAACGGCATCGCGTACGAAATCTACTCCGACATCAAGCCCAATCCGACGATCGAGAACGTGAAGAACGGCGTGGAGGCCTACAAGGCGTCCGGCGCGGACTGCATGATCACGATCGGCGGCGGTTCCTCGATGGATACCGGCAAGGGCATCGGCATCATCGTCAACAACCCTGAATTCGCGGACGTGCGTTCCCTGGAGGGCGTGGCGCCGACCAAACACCGCACGGTCTTCACGATCGCCGTCCCGACCACGGGCGGCACGGGCGCGGAGTCCACGATCAACTACGTCATCACCGACGTGGAGAGGAAGCGCAAATTCGTGTGCGTGGACCCGAACGACATCCCGGATATCGCCGTTGTGGATCCGGATATGATGTCCACGATGCCGAAGGGCCTGACCGCCTCCACCGGCATGGACGCGCTGACGCACGCGATCGAAGGCTACACGACCGGCGCGGCGTGGGAGCTCTCTGACGTCCTGAACCTGGAGGCAATCCAGCTGATCGCGAAGAACCTGCGTAAGGCGGTCGCAAACGACCCGGACGGCCGCGAGGGCATGGCTCTGGCGCAGTACGTCACCGCGATGGCGTATTCGAACGTCGGCCTGGGCATTGCGCACTCGATGGCGCATACGCTGGGCGCGGTCTATGACACGCCGCACGGCGTGGCCTGCGCGATGATGCTGCCCATCGTCATGGAGTTCAACCAGGAGTACACGGGCGAGAAGTTCAAGGCGATCGCGGAGGCGTTCGGCGTCGACACGAAGGGCATGACGCAGGAAGAGTACCGCAGGGCTGCGATCGACGAGGTCCGCAGGCTCTCGGTCGACGTCGGCATCCCGACCAAACTCGAGAAACTGAAGGAAGAGGATCTGCCGTTCCTGTGCGAGTCCGCCGCGGCGGATGCCTGCGCGCCGGGCAACCCCCGTCCCGCGACCCTGGAGCAGTTCGAGGAAATGTTCCGCAAGCTGATGTAACGGGCCGGATCATCTTCAGAGGAGGAGACGGCAATGGCCAGAGATGAGCGTTTTGTCAGGACCTATGCGCAGGGGAAGCTGAACGGCACGGAGATCTGGGTCGACCGGGAGACCGGCGTCAACTACGTCTATCATTTCAGCGGCTATTCGGGAGGACTGACGCCCCTGCTGGACCGGGACGGAAAGCCCGTCGTGACGACGATTCCGCCGGAAGGCTGGAACTGAGGGACCGGCAGCTTTGACGCCCCCGCCCCGCGGGGAGTCTCCGCGAAACCCTGAGAACAACTGCTGAGGGTAAAATCTTTAAGAGGCCCGGTGCCGGCAGGCGCCGGGCTTTTTCCTGTGCCGGCTCCCGGCTTTTCACATACCGACGTCAGGCCCCTTGGCATGCAGAGGCTTGTGTTTTTCGCATGCGGGCTCCGGCTTTTTACATGCAGGCGCCGGGCTTCTTCGCGGGCCGCGGGGCTGCGGCCGGCGCTGTTTTCCGCTTTTTCGCTTCAAATTCACGGGCTTTTCGGCGCAATGACCCTCAAAATCGTTTCAAATCCACGGGTATTTCGGCGCGATGACCCTCCATAAGCCCCGTATTTTGTTTTTGCGGCGCTTGCAATCTCCCTGCAAAAGGAATACTGTAAAATCAGCAGGATGGATCTGCGTTTCGGACTTATGAACACGTGAGGCTGTTCCCGAGATCAGGGGGTATGAAAATGCTGAAGAGTTTTGCGAAGGCCGCCAGGCCGGAGAAGGAAGAGGTCAAGGCGCGGGTGCGCCAGGCGCAGGAACTGCTCGCGGCCAACCAGATGAAGATCAAGGAGGCCAAGCTCCCGGTCATGGTCATGTTCGAGGGCTGGAACGCGGCCGGCAAGGGCAGCGCGATCGCCCGCGTGATCAAGGACATGGATCCCCGCTTTTTCGAGGTCGCGACGATGGACGCCGTCCCGACACCGGACGAAAAGCGCCGGCCGTTCCTCAGCCGGTATCTCAAGGAGATCCCCGAAGAGGGCAAGTTCAAATTCTTCGACACGTGCTGGATGGAAGAGGTCACCGACGGCCTGTACACCGGGGAACTGACGCCGGAGATGTACGAGAAGCGCATCGACAGCATCAACACGACGGAGCGCCAGCTGACCGACAACGGCTACCTGGTCATGAAGTTCTTCTTCCACATCAGCAAGAAGGAGCAGAAGGAACGCCTGGACGTCCTGCAGTCGAGCAAGGACACGGCCTGGCGTGTCAAGGAGGAGGACCTCTGGGAGAACAGGCACTACGACGAGTGCCTCGATCTGTATGATAAGTTCTTAAAGGACACCAACCGCTCCAACGCGCCGTGGTACATCATCGACGCGAAGGACCTGAACTGGGCCACCCTCCAGGTCCTGGAGTTCCTGAACAAGGGCATCGAGACGGCGATGAAGAACCGCGGCGTCGCGGCTCCGATCCTGCAGAACATCTTCCCGCTCAAGAAGATGCCGCTGCTGTCCGAGATCTCCCTCGCGGACAAGACCGTCGACGAGGAGACCTACAAGAAGGAGCTCAAGGAGCTGCAGGGGCGCCTGAGCGAGCTGCACAACGTGATCTACCGCAAGAAGATCCCGGTCGTGATCGCCTATGAGGGCTGGGACGCGGCCGGCAAGGGCGGCAATATCCGCCGCATCACCGGCGCTCTGGATCCGCGCGGCTACATCGTGCACCCGATCGCAAGCCCGGAGCCGCACGAGAAGGCCCGGTTCTATCTGTGGCGCTTCTGGACGCGCCTCCCGAAGACCGGCCACATCGCGATCTTTGACCGCACCTGGTACGGCCGCGTCATGGTGGAGCGCCTCGAGGGCTTCTGCTCCGAGAACGACTGGCAGCGCGCCTACAACGAGATCAACGAGTTCGAGAAGGAACTGACCGACGAGGGCACCGTGATCATCAAGTTCTGGGTGCAGATCGACTCCGAGACGCAGCTCCAGCGCTTCACGGACCGCCAGAACACGCCCGAGAAGCAGTGGAAAATCACGGAAGAAGACTGGCGCAACCGCGAGAAGTGGGACCAGTACGAGGGCGCCGTCAACGAGATGCTGCAGAAGACCAGCACGGCCTTCGCCCCCTGGCACGTCCTCGAGTCCGTCGACAAGCGCTATGCGCGCCTGAAGGCCCTCCGCATCGTGGTCGAGACGCTGGAAAAGGCCGTTAAGGAAAAAGAGTGATCGGGACGTTGGCGCTGCTTCTGCGGAAGCCGTCCTGACAGGGTCTGCAAAGGCCGGTCGTTGACCGGGCCGGCGTTGTTTTTCTCTTGAAACCGAGGCCGCGCAGCCTGTGCCCCCGGACAGAGCTGTCCGGCGCAGTGGGTCTGCGCGGCTTGTCTTTTCTGCCGGAACACGGCCTGTCAGCCGGATCAGCGGGATGACAGGGGGAACCGACACACAGGTCTTCAGAGAAGGGAGGAACGATGAAGTTAGACAAAGAACGTATCATCCGAATCGCGGTGCCGGTCATCGGCGTGCTCCTGATTCTGGTGATCTTCCTCAACGCCTGGAAAAAGCTGACCACTCCGACCCCGGCGGAAACGGGGCGGCATGACGTGAAGAAAGAGGCCGCGGACGATATCTGGGTCAAAGAGGAGCCGCTGAAAGAGAACAAGAAAATGACGCTTTCGCTCAAGGAAGCGGTGCTCGGACACGCGCAGCAGGAGAAGAACCTCATTGTCTTTACCCAGAGAATCTCCGACATCATCAAAGTGACCGACAAGGGCGCGCTCCCGTTCAATCTGAGCAAGAAGCAGCAGTATATCAAATATACCGGGGTGGCCACCTATACCGTCGATCTGAGTGATATCCGCGAAGAGCGGCTCTGGGTCGACGAAGAAGCAAAAACGATCACCATCCGGATCCCGCACGTTGTGGAAAAACTCGATATCGATGAGAACGAGACCCAGGCGGACGCGACCGAGAATTTGGGGATCTTCTCCATCGGAGACCTGAAGCAGTCGGAGGACGAGCGGGCGGAAGTCCTCGCCAAAGTGAGAGAAAACATGGCGAAGACGCTTGCCGATGAGAGAGTCATCGAGATCGCGGACCGGCTGGCGAAACTGAGTGTCTGGGAGATCTATCAGCCTGTTGTGACGAAGGTGAGCCATGAATATACAGTCGTTGTGGAATTCATTTAAGAAGCTGCTCCGGACCGGAGAGGACGGAGAGAGGACGGAAGGCGGCGTTCGCAGGACGGCTGTCATTCTGGCGGGTGTCTTTCTGCTGTGCGCCCTGCTGTCGGTCCTGATTCCCGGACGGCATTTCGCGTCCCCGGACTCCTATGTGAAAAGCGTGCAGGAACTCAACGAAACCAAGAGCGGTGTGGAGAAACTGGCCGCCTCGGCGGCGGCCGCGTCCGCCGCGATCACGCTGATGCCGGGAGACTTCGGCACGCCGATCGCGGATAAACTGGCGGACATGAGCGGCTGGTTCCTGCTGATCCTCTGTGCGATCTATATCGAGAAGTTCCTGGTCACGGTCGCGGGCATCGTGGCGTTTGACCTGCTGATCCCGATCGGGTTCGTTCTGCTTGCCATCGGCTGTTTCGTCGAGATCCCGCTGCGCAGGGCGGCGGCCAGGATCATCGCCCTCGGGCTGGTCGTCTTCCTGCTGGTGCCGACGACCCTGGGGGTGTCCGGACTCATCCGGTCGCGGTACGCCGCGGAGATCCAGCAGACGATCGACAACGCGAACAACAACACGGAAGAGCTTCGCGGGACGGCGGACCGCTCGGATGACGACAGCATCTGGGCCGAATTCATCGCCAAGATCAAGGGCGGGAGCGAGACGCTCATGAAGAAGCTGGAGACGCTGCTCGGCAACTTCGTCGACGCGATCGCGGTCTATATCGTGACGACCTGTGTGATCCCGGTGGCAGTCCTCCTCCTGGGGTTCTGGCTGATCAAGACGATACTGCACATCGACGTGAGCCTGCCGGGGCGGTTCCGGCTCAGCGAGTACACGACGAAGCGGTACCGCGGGGCGGCGGAACGCCGGAGACGGCAGCAGGATGAGCCGGACCTTCCGGACCCGCCGGCAGGAGAAGACTGAACCGCGACGCACTCCCCAACATGAAGAAAGGGCGCTCCCATACAGGGAGCGCCCTTTTGGCTTGAAAGGCGGAAATGCACGCGGCTTAAAACCTGGTTCCGCACTTGGGGCAGTAATCGAAATCCTCGGCCGTCTCAAAGCCGCAGTTCCCGCATCGCTTCACGCCGGACGCGGGAGCGCCGCCGCTCACCACGCGCGTCAGATGCTGCGGCAGGATCTGGACGTCCCGGCCCGCGGCGATTGCCTTTCCGATCTCGGGATCCAGTTCGCAGACCGTCCCGCAGCAGCTCATCTGCACGTAGTAGCGCCGGTTCCATTTGATGGTCGGGATGAAGAAGAGCGACAGGACCGTGTAGGTCATGAACACGCTGCAGCGGCCGTACTTTCCGCAGAAACTGCAGATCACCAGCTGCTGAAACGGAAAGTCTTTCCGGCCTTCCGTGATCCCCATGATAAAAAACATGTCCGGCTCCTTATCGGTATTTCAGCCGGGCAGAGGCCCCGGCCCTTCTGCTGTGTCGATTCGTGTGAGGCCTGCCGGACAGAGCACGTCCGGTCCCCGCTTTCATTGTAAGGGGGAGAGAAGCGCCTGTCAAATCCCCCGGACAGCGGCGATGCCTTTTCGAAACGGCAGAGAGGTCCCGCCCCGCCGCGTTTGTTCAGCAAAAGTTCACTTGATTTTGCCCGGGGCTGTCCGTATAATTCTATTCTGTATAATCATATGAATAGTGGGAGAATCTGTCCCTGCAGGCAAGGAGAATATAGAGATGAACGAAAACAACAACCCGAACAATAAGCCCGAGGGAGGGAACGGGCCTCAGCGCAATCCGCAGATGATGATCATCATGACCATCACCGCGATGGCGATGCTGGCTCTGATCGCTTTCGGAAGCCGGATGTTCAACCGGAGCACCTCGAAGGAAGTCACCTACAACGACTTCTGGGCCATGGTGGAAAAGGGTCAGGTGGAGAGCGTGGAGATCGACCGCTCCAGCCAGAAGATCACCATCACGCCCAAGGGATCGACCCTCGAGACGGGCATCAAGTACTACACCGGCTACCTGGACGACGACCAGTTGATCGAGCGTCTGGACGCGGCGGGCGTCAGGTATCAGGGGAAGATCCCCGACACCAACAGCACGATCCTGGAGCTGCTTCTCATGTATGTGCTTCCGATCGCGCTGATGCTGATCGGTCTCAACTTCCTGATGAAGCGCAGCGGCGGGCCGCTTTCGGTCGGCAAGTCCAACGCGAAGATGTACGTGCAGCAGGAGACCGGCGTCACCTTCGCGGATGTCGCGGGCGAGGACGAGGCCAAGGAGTCCCTGACCGAGATCGTGGACTTCCTGCACAATCCGGCGCGCTATGTGCAGATCGGCGCGAAGCTGCCGAAGGGCGCCCTCCTGGTGGGCCCTCCCGGCACCGGCAAGACCCTGCTGGCCAAGGCCGTGGCCGGCGAGGCCAAGGTGCCGTTCTTCTCGCTGTCGGGCTCTGACTTTGTGGAGATGTTCGTCGGCGTCGGCGCGAGC
>JAFRUR010000100.1 GCA_017438775.1 Lachnospiraceae bacterium
CAGCAGGATAGAGCGACCGCCTCCTAAGCGGTAGGTCGGAGGTTCGAATCCTCTCAGGGACGCTGGAAAAACGGAATTCCATTGGCTGATCGGCATCGGTCAAAATGGGATTCCGTTTTTTGTCTCCGGCCCCTCTCCGCCGGCCCGTTCATGCAGCCATCCCGTCCGTTCATGCAGCGATCTCAGAACACAGGAAAAGCGGCCCCGGGAAATACCCCGGGGCCGCTGAAGGTCAAGCCCGTTTCTCACAGATCGTTTACTTCTGAGGGACCACGAATACCATCGCCTTTGCAGGAACCGTGACACTGCTGCCGTCCACAGAGCCTTCGTCGGAATCGGTCAGGACTTTATACTTCCCTTCCGGCAGCTGCGCCTTCAGCTCTGTATCGGCGGGATTCAGGATCATGATGCCGAGGACCTTCCCCTGGCTTCCGTCGGCCGCGGTCTCCGACCAGGTGCACTCGATCGCGTTGCCGTCAAGGAGCTCAAAGCTCTGATCCGCTTCCTTGATGAAGGAATTGTTTTCACGAACGCTGATCAGCTCCGCGTAATAATTCGCCATCTTCCAGGCTTCGCTGTCCGGCGTCAGGGCATCCCAGTCGATGTTGTTGATCTCGTCCGAGGAATTGTAGCTGTTCGAATCGCCCTGCTTCGTGCGGAGCATCTCTTCGCCTGCCAGGAAGAAAGGCGTGCCCTTCGCAAACATCACGGCCGCTGCGCCGAGCCGGTTCATCTTCAGGAGCTCCTCTTCCGCCGCATCCGGGCAGGTCGCATGGAGTTTGTCCCAAAGCGTGTTGTTGTCGTGGCAGGACATGTAGTTGATGACCATCTGATCATCGGAAGACCACGTCTGCCTGTACTCATTCTCGGCGCCGGAAAGGCCGAACATGACGTTCTTGGCCGTGGTCTTCGTCGCCTCGCCGTTGATGTAGCCCGCGCCGGTCTTCTCAAAGACGCTGCCCTTCAGGCCGTCGCGGATGGTGTCGTTGAACACCGCGATGCCGCCGATGGCATCCCCGGTCCAGGTGATCTTGGAGGCGTTCCTCTGCGTCATCTGGCGGTTCTCCGGCAGGGTCGTCGCACCGCCGGTCCAGCCTTCTCCGTAGATAAGGGCCTTGGGCTTGATCGTGTGGACCGCGGTCTCGACAGCCTGCATGGTATCCACGTCATGCAGCGCCATGAGGTCGAAGCGGAAACCGTCCAGATCGTACTCCGTGAGCCAGTAGGTCACCGAGTCGACCATGTACTTCCGGAACATCGCGCGCTCGGACGCGGTCTCGTTGCCGCAGCCGGAGCCGTTGGAGTTCTTGCCGTCTTTCGTATAACGGTAGTAGTAATAGGGGACGATCTTGTTCAGGTTGGAGTTTCCGTCGTAGGTGTGGTTATAGACCACGTCCATGACCACGCCAATGCCGTTCTCATGGAGCGCCTTCACCATCTGCTTGAACTCGTTCACGCGGACTTCGCCGTGGTACGGGTCGGTGGAGTAGCTGCCGTCCGGCACGTTGTAGTTCTTGGGATCATACCCCCAGTTGAACTGATCTTCCGGATGCGTCTCGTCGACCGTCTGATAGTCGTAGACCGGCTGCAGATGGACGTGCGTGATGTCCAGCTTGCGGAGATAATCGACGCCCGCCGGAAGCCCGGAAGCATTCGTGAGGCCCGTCTCCGTGAAGGCCAGATACTTGCCCGGATACTTCGAAGCGGCCAGTTTGTTGGAGAAATCTCTCACGTGCACTTCCCAGATGACCGCGTCCTGATAAGAGTCCAGATCCGGGTCGTAGGCGGTTTTCCGGAAGCCGTCGGGATCGGTGGACGCAAGGTCGATGACCATGCCGCGTTCTCCGTTCACGCCGGCAGCCTTCGCATAAGGATCGACCGCATCCTGGGTACCCGCTGCCGTGGTCACGGAGTAGGTGTAATACGTGCCGTGGCCGCAGTCCGCGGTATAAGACCAGACGCCCTTGTCCCCCAGGACCATGTCGGCTTTTTCAAACGCGTCTCCGCCGTCCCCGGCTTCGAACAGGTTCAGAACGACTTTGGAGGCCGTGGGCGCCCAGACCTTGAACGTGGTCTTGCCGTCTTTTCCGATGACCGCACCCAGATCGTCGCCGTCATACACGTATTCTGCGATGAACTCCGGGCTGTCGAAGAGCTTGGTCGGCAGGGCAGGCGCGGTGCCGAAGCCGTCGATGGTGACGGAATAATTCTTCCGGATGTCCAGCGGCTCTTTCGTCTCGATGATGCCGATCTCGACTTCGCTGTTCAGGCTGGACAGGGACGCGATCGGGACCTCCTTTCCTTCTTCATAGACGTGAACGGCGCTGAGGCTCTCGATGAGCATGGCCGGCGCGATCGCATACTGGATTTCGTTGAGGGAAATGATCCCGCAGGACGCGAAGACCCGGAGTTCCTGCAGGGTCTTGCCCCCGTCTGTGCTTCCGTACTGCGTTTCTTCGCCTTCCACCAGGTAAATGTGCGTCTCTTCCCCGGTGATCACGGCAAAGCGGTCCCCATCCCAGTCCTTCACGGCATTGCCCCAGCTCGTGCCGCAGGGATCCGAACATTCTTTGCGGACGATGAATCCGACCTGCGCAACGTCCTCCGGAACGTTGACGACGCACTTGACGCCGTAGGCGGACGGATGGAATTCGTAGCCTCTTCCGTCAGCGCCGTCCCACCACATCCAGACATCGCACTTGCTGTAGTCCGCCGTATCGGAATGCCAGTAGAGGGAAAGCTGGTTCTTTCCGGCTTCTTTCGGAAGTTCGAACTCTTCCGCAGGCGCGTTTTCTGTAGGCTGTGTCGGCGGTTCGGTCGGTTTTTCCGTGGAGCTCTCCGTCGGCGCTTCGGTCACCGGAGCCGTGGTCGGGGTCTCAGGCTTCCCGCACGACGAAAGGACTGTCGCAAGAAGCATGAGGATGGCGACAAGGAGCGCCGCGTACTTACGGATCTGTTTCATACTCTTCCTCCTTCTCCCGTTTCTTGAAAAATGATTACAGTGGGTTTCCATGATCTGTTGCAGAAACCCCCGCTGCATCAGAACCTGTCTCTTTTTCTTTGTTTATTGTAACACACTCACAACGGGAAGAGCGCTTTTTTTCAGGATCGCCCGGCATCTTTTCCTCTTTGCCGCGCGGACGGTGATCTCCGATACCTGTACGCTGTCTGGGGACAGGAAGGCGCTGTCAGCGAGGCAAACGAAGATCTCTACTGGAGGCTCCGGGATCAGCTCTGGCAGGTTTTTGAAAGCATCTCTCCCGCGAAGGGGTACCTCTGGAGCGCGGCCGGGACCCCCTGCGGCTGAGCCGGAGGGATCTCACAGCCGGGCTTTCCGGCCCGGATGAAAAGCAAAAACGGAATTCCTCTGCGGGCCGGCCCCGCAGCATGGAATTCCGTTTTTTCTTTGTCCGGACTTATTTCGGATGGGCCGCCTTTCCTCTCCTGCCCTGCATCGCGGAAACCGCAGCAGGCGAAAAGGCATTCCGGTCTCCTGCGGCGCCGCGGCCTGCGCCCTCTCAGACGCCCGCGACGTGCATCGTAAACTGCCCGGTCGCCAGATGATGCTCCTGATCGTCCCAGACGTCCGTCTGCACAATGACGAGGGTGCGGCCGGACCGGATCACCCGTCCCACCGCGCGAAGGCTTTCGGCCTCCGGCGACGCATACAGGAAATTGAGATTGCTCCCCGCAGTGACGACGTGCGCGTCCGGATGCACGCTGTCCGCGGCGACGCCGCAGGCCGTGTCGGCAATGGCAAAGACCATCGCCCCGTGGGGGATGCCCCAGATATTCTTATGTTCGGGACGAAGCGTCATGCGGACGACGGAGCCGCCCTCCGTGACGTCGACCGCCTCGATGCCGTTCGCCACGGCATAGGGGCTCCGGCCCATCCATTCGGTCAGTTTTTCAGCCTGTTCTTTTGTCATGATATCCTCTCTCAGACCGGAACTTCAGAACAGCCCGGTCGGCGTCGGCCAGCCGTCGGGCTCCTTCCGGCGCGTCTTCCAGATCAGACGTCCCTTATCCCGGGGATCTTTCATGGGTCTGTCCGGTATCTCCAGCGTGAAGCTCTCGGAGGCGTTGATGATGCGGGTCCCGCCGTACTCCTGTTCGCGCGGCATCCTGTGTTCATAGCGAAGGTGCACGTGCCCGTGGATCAGATAAGCCGGGTGCCAGCGGTCGATCAGCGTCCGCAGGCACTCGAAGCCCCGGTGCACCGGATCGTCCAGATCTCCCAGACCGCGGGGCGGCGCGTGGGTGATCACGATGTCCACGCCTTTGTTCCTCCGCAGATGCGGGGTGAGCCTTGCAATGCGCCGGCGCATCTGCGCCTCCGTGTACTGGAATCGCCCCTCCCGGTAGCGCATGCAGCCGCCGAGCCCGAGGATCCGCAGACCGTTGACGATGACAAAGTGATCGTCCACACAGTCGCAGCCTTCGGGCGGCCGTTCCGGATAGCTCTCGTCGTGATTGCCGTGGACATACAAAAGCGGTCCGCGGCCCATCGTGACCATGAAGGAGAGATACTCCGCCTTCAGATCGCCGCAGGAGAGCATCAGATCGTATTCCTTCAGGCGCCCGGGGACGTGGTTCTCCCAGAATGCGGGGTTTTCCTCGTCGGAGACGGCCAGGATCTTCATCTGCTGCCCCCTCTCCCGCTCCGCATCGAAAAAAGCACTTGGGTACATGCAAAAACGATTACAGCGGATGCCATGGTTCCTTATCTTTCGCAGGATTTGTTCGTGTTTTTCGCAGTTTCCGTGCCGCCAGGCGCACGGCAGGTGCTATTATATCATAAAAAGGCCGGCTGTCTACGGAAGATCCCTGTCACCAAAAGGAAAGCTGCCTGCGGGAGGTCACAGCCGCTCCGCGCAGGAAGAGTGCCGGATTATCGGGAAATGCGGCAGCCGCATCCTTTATCCGGCGCCCTCCCGCTTTCTGTACTGCGCCGGCGTGCAGCCCTCCACGCTGCGGAAGCAATGGATGAAGTAGTTCGGCGTGTTGAAGGCCAGCCGGTCCGAGATCTCCGCGACAGACAGGTCGGTCGATTGCAGAATCACCTTTGCCCGGGCGATCTTGGCGTCACGGATATACGAGCTGATGGACTTTCCGGTCTCCTTTTTGAACTTTTCGGTCAGGTAATAGTCCGTGTATCCCACCAGCGCGGCCAGATCCGAGATCCGGATCCGCCTGTCCAGGCTGAGTTCGATATAGTCGCAGCATTTCTGCACGGCGTGCGAATAGTTGGGATTCGACCGCATATGATGCACACGGTAAATGAAATCGTGGTACATCGCGTGGGCCAGCGCCGTCAGTTCTCCGCTGTCCCGGCTGTCTTCCGCGGTCTGAATGTAGGAATCTCCCAGCGCATACGCCGTTTCCGGAGACAGCCCTCCCTCCATGGCGGCGCGGCACACGAGGGTCGTGAACACGATGATGCTGGTTTTCATCTGACGCAGCGGATCCCTGCCCTGCACGGGGACGCCGAAGCTGAGGGACATGCTGTTGCGGAAGGCCCCCTGATAGTTGATGTCCCCGGCCCGCACCATCTGCAGCAGCGCCTGCTCCGCCTGGTAGACCCGGATCCGGTTTCTCTCCCCGACGGCCCCGTCCTGCCGCAGCGCCTGCTCCGTCCCGCGGCCTTTCAGCGCATCCAGGCCGAGCTGACTGCCCGTCAGGGTGTTGTGCACCATGAGCACATACCGCGCAAACACAGAATAGTTCATGACCGGAAACAGGGGAACGCTGCCGCACATCTCCTGAATCCAGGCCGCATTCCCGAACACGGAGGGTTCTGCGAGCAGTGCGGAGCGCAGATCGTTTTCGCGGGGAGCCGCATAAAAAACCGGCCCGATGACAAAAATCAGATCCCGTTTTCGTTCCGCCTCGAAGGTGACGGCCCACTGCATCCCGATCGAAGTCCCGATGAGCCTGGGCTGATTCTCTTCCGTTTCGTCTGACAGATTCATCGCCTTCTGCAGACCGCCCAGGATGCGGAAAGCCCGATCGAACACGCTCCGCATCTGTTCCGGGCAGGAAGACGCGATATATTTTCCCGAAGCGTCGTAACACCAGATGTACAGCTGCTCGCCGCTCGGAATCAGAGACTCCAGAAAAAGCAGATTCTGTTCCGCATGCGTAATGCCTTCGTACATGGTTTCGCACCTCCCGGCTCGTTTCAGTGTATTTTATCATTATTGCCGGAGGAAAGCAATCCGCAAAGCCGCGCAACCGACGACATTCCACGATTTCATGTTTCCGGCCAACTACCCGAATTATTGTAATTTTACTCGGCTTTTTGGCTTTACGCATCCCTCCCCGTTTTTCTATATTTTTTTCAGAAAGTGCGGACGCTCTGTCCGCAGAAACAAAACGAAGAGAGGGGAATACCATGACGAACACGCAAACGACTCCTGTTTCCGCAAGTGACGTGCAGTACCGCAAGGCCAAACTCTGGCAGATCATCCTGGTTGCCTTCAATGCCTTTAACGGCATGGCCGTCTATTTCCTGATCGGTCTGGCCAGCTATTCCGCTTCCATCGGATACGGAATCGCGACTCTGGTCGTCGGCGGCCTTCTCACCTTTACCCGCATCTTCGATGCCATCACCGACCCGCTGCTCGCCTTCCTGTATGACCGCGTCAACACGCCCTGGGGCAAGGTGCGTCCCCTGATGCTGCTCGGCTGGGCCATCCAGACGATCGGCCTTCTGTGCATGTTCAATTTCTTCTCCGGCAAGGGACACGGCATCCCCGTCTTCCTGCTCTTCCACCTGATCTACGTGATCGGCTACACCATCGTGAACATGACCGCGCAGACGCTTCCCGCGCTGATGACCAACGATCCGAAGCAGCGTCCCACCGTCGGCGTGTGGCAGACGGTCCTCAACTACCTGACGCCCATGGCCCTCAACATCATCGTCTACACCAAGCTGATGCCGGCCTTCGGCGGCAGCTTCAACCAGGCTTTCCTGAACGTCACCACCTGGCTGTGCGTCGCGATCTCCTTCGTCGGCGTGATCCTGGTCTGCATCGGCATTTCGGCATACGATAAGCCCGAAAACTTCAAGGGCATCAAAAACGAGCGCCTGAAGATCCGCGATATGGTCGACGTCCTGAAGTCCAACAAGCCCCTGCAGAGCTACATCATCTCCGCCGCCTCCGACAAGGTCGCCCAGCAGGCCTCCAGCGCCTCCCTCGTCGGCGCGATGCTGAACGGCATCCTCATCGGCGACATGGGCCTCGCGACCACGCTCAGCATGATCGGCATGCTGCCCTCCATCCTGTTCGCCGCCTTCGGCGCGCGCTATGCGGGCAAACACGGCCACAAGGAGAGCATCGTTGCCTGGACCCGCAACTGCATCATCGCCAACCTCGCCATCATCGCCTTCTTCATCATCGTGCGTCACACCGCCGGCACCCAGACCATCTCTCACATGGGCGTGACCATGATCCTGTTCGTGATCCTCACCTTCATCACCAACGGCTTCGCGATGTGCGTGACCACCGCCAACACCGGCTTCATGGCGGATATCATCGACCATGAACTGGACCGCAGCGGAAAGTACATCCCCGCCGTGATCAGCGGCACCTACAGCCTGGTGGACAAGATCGTCTCCTCCTTCTCCGCCGCCATCGCGACCGGCTGTGCGGCCCTGATCGGCTACACCACCACTATGCCCCAGCCCGGCGACCCCGACACCGCCGGCGTGTTCTGGATGACCATGTTCCTTCGCTACGGCCTCGCCATCCTGGGTTGGATCTGCACCCTGCTGGCCATGCGCCGCTGCAAGCTGACGAAGAGCGAAATGGTGAACGTCCAGAAGCGCATCGCCGACAAAAAGGCGGCTGCCCGGAAAGAACTCGAGGAAAAAGAACTGCACAGGGGGGATCCTCAGAATGCGTAAGATCACGGTCCTGAAGGACGGCTGGAAATTCCTGAAAGCCGGCCTCACGCCGGAGCAGGCCGTCTCCGGTGCCGGGCAGGGAGAGAGCATCTCCCTGCCCCACACCTGGAACGCCGAGGACGGCCAGGACGGCGGCAACGACTATCACCGCGGCCTGTGCTGGTACGTGCGGGAGCTGACGGATGAGGAACTGGCCGGAGACTGCGTCTTCGCAGAATTCGGCGGAGCCGCAATGTCGGCCGACGTGTACTTCAACGGCAGGCATCTTGCCCGTCACGACGGCGGCTATTCCGCCTTCCGTGTCGATCTGACCGGCTGCCGCGCGGATACGAACGTGCTGGCCGTCGCCGTCAGCAACGAGGACAGCGATGCCGTCTATCCGCAGAAGGCCGACTTCACCTTCTACGGCGGCCTGTACCGGGAGGTCCGGCTGATCTCCGTTCCCAAAGACCACTTCGAGCTCGTCAAGGACGGCACCCCGGGCATCAAGGTGACCCCCGCCGTGGACCTCGCGTCCCGCACCGCGTCCGTCACGGTCGAGACCTGGCAGACCGGGGGCCGTGTGACCTTCACCGTGAACGGCGAGACCCGGACCGTCCCTTCCGTGAACGGTCACGCCGCCGCAGTGTTCGTGATCCGCAACGTGCATCTCTGGGACGGGACGGACGATCCGTTCCTGTACACCGCTTCGGCCGAGCTTGACAGCGGCGATGCCGTCAGCGCGCGCTTCGGCTGCCGCAAGTTCCGGTTCGATCCTGAAAAGGGCTTCTTCCTGAACGGCCGCAGCTACCCGCTGCGGGGCGTGAGCCGCCACCAGGACCTCAAGGGAAAGGGCAATGCCCTGTCTCCCGAAGACCACGCGGCCGATATGGCGATCATCCGGGAACTCGGCGCCAACACCCTGCGCCTGGCCCACTATCAGCACGCACAGGAGTTCTACGACCTGTGCGACGAAAACGGCATCGTCGTCTGGGCCGAGATTCCCTACATCACCATGCACATGAAAAACGGCAGGGAAAACACCCTGACGCAGATGCGGGAACTGATCACCCAGTGCCATCATCATCCCTGCATCGCCGTGTGGGGCCTGTCCAACGAGATCACCGCGGCCAGCCCCGTGAATGAGGACCTTCTGGAAAATCACCGGCTGCTGAACGATCTTTGCCACCGCATGGACCCGACCCGTCTGACGACCATGGCGAACGTCTTCATGCTGGAGACCGACAGCCCGATTCTGGAGATCCCGGATATCAACAGCTACAACCTGTATTTCGGGTGGTATCTGGGCGAACTGGAACAGACGGACGAATTCTTTGACGAATACCACGCGAAATACCCGGACCGCGTGATCGGCTTCTCAGAATACGGCGCCGACGCCAATCCGGCCTTCCACTCCTCCCACCCGGAGAAGGGCGATTACACGGAGGAGTATCAGGCGCTCTATCACGAGCATATGCTCCGCATGATCGAGGCCAGGCCGTACCTCTGGGCCACCCACGTGTGGAACCTCTTCGATTTCGCGGCCGACGGCCGGGACGAGGGCGGCAAACACGGGGAAAACCAGAAGGGACTGGTCACCTTCGACCGGAGCCTGCGCAAGGACGCCTTCTACCTCTACAAGGCCGCCTGGAACCGGCACGAGCCCTTCGTCCACCTGTGCGGCAAGTGCTATATCGACCGCTGCGAGGCGGAGACCGAGATCAAGGTCTATTCCAACCGGCCCACCGTCACCCTCTATGTGGACGGAACAAAAGTCGGGGAACAGACCGGTCGCACGGTGTTCACCTTCCGGATCCCGCTGATGGGCGAGCACCTCGTCAGGGCCGAGGCCGGAGATGTGTTCGATACCATGTGCATCCGCAGAACGGACGCCCCGAACGCGGATTACATCTTCAACAAGGCTGCCGCATCCGTCTCCAACTGGTTCGACAGCGAAGAGATCGACCCCGCCTGCTTCTCGATCCAGGACACCCTGGGCGAGCTGCGGGCACATCCCCAGGCGGGCGCGGTCATCGAGCAGATGATGGCGAAAGGCGCCTCGGAACGCGGAGACGTCGCGGACGCCGTGAAAGACAACCCCGCCCTTCAGCGCATGATGGGACGGATGACGATGATCAGTCTCCTCAAGCAGTCCGGCGCCGACGAACAGAGCATGAAACAGCTCAACCGAATCTTACAGGGAATACGCAAATGAAAAAAGCAGTGCAGCAGATCATGCTGGGCACAGTGACCGGCAATGAAACACAGGCACGCAGCACACTGCAGCGCATCAAGGCCGCCGGATACGACGGCCTTGAACTCAATCGGTTTATGATCCACCCCTCTTCCCTGATGGTCCGTCTGATGACCCGGGCGGCGGGGATGCCCACCGGAAAAGGAGGGAACCTCGACTGGAAGAAGCTTGTGAATGAGAGCGGGCTCTCCGTCGTCAGCCTGCACACGGATCTCGGGAGCCTGGAGCGGGAAGCGGATCAGGTCGCGCAGGAAGCCGCAGACCTCGGCACCGACACCGTGGTCATCACGGGGATGTACCGGTTCGACTACGCCGACGAATCCTCCGTCCGCGCCCTGGCCGGAAGGCTCAACAGGGCCGGCGAGACCCTGCACAGATCCGGTCTGTCCCTGCTCTATCACAACCACAACGTGGAACTGCTGCAGGTCCGTCCGGGGCTGCGGGCGTATGAGATCCTCCTGGAGGATACGGACCCGGCCTTTGTGAATTTTGAGTTTGACAGCTACTGGTTCGCCGACGGCGGAGCCGACCCGGCGGCCTGGATGCGCCGTCTGGGAAGCCGCATGAAACTGTGGCACGTGACGGACCGCGGATCCCGCCAGCGCGGTCCGGCCATGACCCCGATCCTAAAGGCCGACAGCGTGTTGCTGGGAACGGGCAATATGGACCTGGAGGGGCTTCGCGGGATCGCCCTGGAGAACGGAATCGGCGCCGTCGTGCTCGAAAGCCACAAAAACTGGATCGATAAGGATCCGGTCAAAAGCCTCGAGATGAGCGCCCGGTGGCTAAACGGGAGGTTTTAAACATGATCGATCGGATGCCCTCTGCATGGAAGGCCGGCTGGATCGATCCGGAACTGCCCCACGATCCGGACGTCCGTCAGCCCGCCTCGTATCTGCGCCGCAGGTTCGCGGCCCCCGGCACCGGCCGGGCTCTCCTGTATATCACCTGCCACGGCCTCTACGCCGCTTTCCTCAACGGAAAGCGCGTCGGGGATTTCGTGCTGGCCCCCGGCACCGGGGATTACAGCAAACGCCTGACCGTGCAGTGCTATGACGTCTCCGGCCTGCTGCAGGCAGGAGAAAACGAGCTCACCGTCGTTCTCGGCGACGGCTGGTACCGCGGCGGCGTGGGCATCGACGGCCTGCGCAACTACTACGGCACCGACCTGGCCCTGCTGTGCCAGCTGGAGGCGGACGGAGAGGTCCTCCTCTGCAGCGACGGGACCTGGGAGGCCTCCCAAAGCGGCCCGGTCCGCGAGAACGACCTGGAACTCGGAGAGACGTACGACGCCCGGCTGGAGGACATTGCCGGCTGGCACCCCGTCGCGGTGCGGGACTTCGGTTATGAGAACCTCGCCCCCACCGAAAGCGTGCCGGTTCTGGAGCAGGAGCGCTTTCCCGGGAAGATCATCACCACGCCTGCCGGCGAAACGGTGATCGACTTCGGCCAGAATCTCGCGGGGTATACGGAGCTGCGCATCACCGCGCGGGCCGGTCAGACGGTCACGCTTTGGCACGGCGAAACGCTGGATGAGAACGGCAATTTCACCCAGGCCAACTTCGATCCCGGCGAGCGCAACAAGAACGGCGGCATCCCGCAGAAGCTCACATATATCTGCAGGGACGGCCTGAACGTCTACCGTCCTTCCTTCACGATCTTCGGTTTCCGGTACGCGAAGGTGGAGACCGACGTCGACCTGACCGGCGCACAGTTTACCGCGATCGCCGTGTATTCCCGGATGCCGCAGACCGGCTTCTTCGAGTGCGGCAACGCGGACGTGAACCGCCTCTTCCTGAACAGCCTGTGGAGCATGCGCTCCAATTTCTGCGACATCCCCACCGACTGCCCCACCCGGGAGCGGGCCGGCTGGACGGGCGACGCGGGCGTGTTCGCGCCGGCCGCCGTGTTCCTTGCGGACTGTTATCCCGTCCTGCGCAAGTGGCTGGGCGAATGCCGCCTGGCCCAGGCCGAAAACGGTCTGATCTCCAACATCGCCCCCGTCAACGACGCCCGGACCCAGATCTCCCAGATGCTGCAGGGCTCCGCGGGATGGGGCGACGCCTGCATCCTGGTGCCCTGGGCCCTGTATCAGGCCTGTGGGGATAAAACGATTCTCGAAGAAAACTACGAAATGATGACCCGCTGGCTGTCCTTCTGCGAGGAACGCGCCAGCCAGCAGACCCGGCCGCAGAACGAGGACAACCCCTGGAAGGACTATCTGGCCGACCAGGGCTTCCACTTCGGCGAATGGTGCGAACCGGACGTCGACAACATGACCGCCATGCGAAACAGCGCCATGAACGGCGCGCCCGAGGTGGCCACGGCCTACTACTTCCGCTCCGCCTCTCTCCTCTCCCGCATCGCGGAGATTCTGGGAGATCCGGAGACCGCCGCGCGCTGCGCACGCATCGCGGAAAACGCGAAAAAGGCCTACCGCTTCACCTGCACGAGGGACGGAAAGATCGTCTCCGACCGCCAGTGCGCCTACGTGCGTCCCGTCGCCTTCGGGCTTCTGGACGGGGATGAGGCACAGCAGGCCGCGGATGACCTGAACGCCCTGGTCGTCAGAAACGGATATCACCTGAACACCGGCTTTCTGTCCACGCCCGACCTGTGCCGGGTGCTGGCGGATCACGGGCACGTCGACACGGCCTACCGGCTGCTGCTCCAGACGGACTGCCCCGGCTGGCTCTACGCCGTCAGAAAAGGCGCCACCACGATCTGGGAGACCTGGGACGGCATCCGCCCCGACGGCACGGTGCACGACTCCCTCAATCACTACTCCTACGGCGCCATCTCCGGCTGGCTTTTTGACGGTGTCTGCGGCATACTTCTCGAAGAGGGAAACCTGAGAATCGTGCCCCATCCCCACCCGTCGCTCGGCTTCGCCAAAGCGGAATGGAGATCGCCCGTCGGCGTGATCCGCAGCGAATGGACATACGAAGAAGACCTGCTGAAGTTCCGGTTCACGGTCCCCATCCCGGCCGTCATCACACTGCCCGACGGACAGACCTTCGAAGTTCAAAAAGGAGAACACACCTGTGAAGTACCTGTGTAATCCCGTCAATGTGAACTACCGCTACCAGTTCAACGCCGATCCCCGCCTGCACGGTCAGCTGAAGATCTGCCGCGAGGCGGCCGACCCCTCCATGATCTGCTTTCAGGGGCGGTACTACATCTTCGCGTCCATGACCCTGGGCGTGTGGGTGTCGGACGACCTGGTCCGCTGGGAAAACCACCGGCTGCCCGCGGAACTGCCTCTCTATGACTACGCCCCCGACGTGCGGGTGCTGGGCGAATGGGTGTACTTCTGTGCCTCCCGGCGGGAGGAAAACTGCGACCGCTGGCGCACGAAGGATATCCTACATGGCCCCTACGAAAAGATCGAGGGCAGTTTCCCCTTCTGGGATCCCAACCTCTTCGTGGACGACGACGGCCGCGTGTACTTTTACTGGGGCTGCTCCAACATCACCCCCATCTGGGGTGTGGAGCTCGACCCTGTGACCCTGCAGCCCCTGGGAGAAAAGACCGCCGTCGCGGAGGGACATCCCTTCGAGATCGGCTATGAGCGCGTCGGAGAAGACAACAGCCAGCTTCCCGCCTCCGAAGCCGAGATCGACGCGGCGTACCGGGCGTTTCATCAGCGGCAGGGCATCACGGAGGATCAGGTCCCGGAGGCCGTCAAGCCGCTGATCCGCGGCATGTTCTCGCGCAGGCCCTACATCGAGGGCGCATGGATGGACAAGTTTGGCGGGAAGTACTATCTGCAGTACGCCTGCCCGGGCACGCAGTACAACACCTATTCCGACGGCGTCTATGTGGGCGAGAGCCCCCTGGGGCCGTTCACCCTGGCCGAAAACAGCCCCTATTCCTACAAACCCGGCGGCTTCCTGCCCGGCGCCGGCCACGGCAGCACCATGCAGGATCTTAAGGGGAACTGGTGGCACGCCGCCACCATGCGCATCAGCGTGAACCACGATTTCGAGCGCCGCGTGGGCCTCTGGCCCGCGGGCTTTGACGCCGACGGCGAGCTCTTCTGCAACCAGCGCTACGGCGACTGGCCTCTGGCCGTGTCCGACCTTTCGCAGGATCCCTGGCGGGATCCCGCATGGATGCTTCTGAGTGCGGGCAAGGCGGCGGACGCCTCCTCATGGACGGAGGGACACGCGCCGTCCCTGGCCGCAGAGGAAAACGTGCGCACCTGGTGGCAGGCTTCGACCGCAGACCGGAGCGAATGGCTGCAGCTCGACCTCGGAAAGGCCTTCGACGTGCATGCCGTGCAGATCAATTTCGCGGATGACAGGATCGATATCCCCTGCCCCGGCCCCGTCACCGGAGGCAGCCAGGCCAGATACATCGAAGAGCGCGATCTTCGGACGCAGTGGAAACTCGAAGGCAGCACGGATGGCAATATCTGGTTCGTCATCGAGGACAAGTCCGCCGCGCCAACCGACCTCTCCCACGACCTCATCGTCCGGGAGGAGGGCTTTGCGGCCCGCTTCCTGCGCCTGTCGGACATCGCCGTGCCCTACGGGCAGGCCCCCTGCGTCTCCGGCCTGCGCGTCTTCGGCCTGGGAGACGGGACAAAGCCCGCCGCGCCCGTCTTTGCCGCGGAGCGCACCGGCGATCTCGATATGAACGTGACCATCGGGGAACAGCCCGACACCCTGGGCTATAACATCCTTTTCGGTTCGAGCCCCGAAAAGCTGTATCACAGCGTCATGGTCTTCGGTCCCGGGACACGGCGCGTCGGCGCGCTGATCGCCGGCCGCACATACTTTGTCAGGGTCGATGCCTTCAACGAAAACGGAATCACGGAAGGGACCTGCATCGCTTTGAAAACGGAGGAAGAATCATGAGTTTTCCCAATGGTTTTCTGATCGGCGCCGCCACCGCCGCACATCAGGTGGAAGGCAATAACATCCACAGCGACTACTGGGCGCAGGAACTGCTGCCCCACAGCAGTTTTGCCGAGCCCAGCGGCATCGCCTGCGACCACTACCACAGGTTTGAAGAGGACATCCGCCTGATGGCGGAGGCCGGGCTGAACGCCTATCGCTTCTCCGTCGAATGGGCGCGGATCGAGCCCGAAGAAGGCAGGTTTGACGAAAACGAGATCGAACACTACCGCCGCGTGATCCGCTGCTGTCGCGAAAACGGAATCGAGCCCCTCGTCACGCTGATGCACTTCACCAGCCCGGTGTGGCTGATCCGGAAGGGAGGCTGGGAGGCCGAAAGCACCGTCGAAGACTTCCGCCGCTACGCCGCTTACGTGACGGAGAAGCTGGGAAGCGATCTCCGGTTTGTCTGCACGATCAACGAGGCCAACATGGGCCTGCAGCTCGCGGCGATCTCCCGCCGCTTCCGGCTGATGGCCGAGCAGGCGCAGAAAAACGCCGGGCAGGCCGAGGGCACCGTGCAGGTCGGCATGAATTTCCGGAAGATGATGGAGAACATGAAGTACGCCGCACAGGAAAACGCCGGCATCTTCGGCACTCCGCAGCCCCAGATCTTCGTTTCCTCCCGCACGCCCGAGGGCGACGCCCTGGTCTTCCGCGCGCATCAGGCCGCAAAGGAAGCGATCAAGGCCCTTCATCCGGAGATTCAGGTCGGCATCACCCTCTCCCTTCACGACCTGCAGGCCCTGCCCGGCGGAGAAAGCTTCGCGGACGCGGCCTGGGACGAGGAGTTCCGCCACTATCTGCCGTATATTCAGGGAGATGACTTCCTCGGCGTGCAGAACTACACCCGCACCCTGTACGGCCCGCAGGGACAGCTCCCCGCACCGGAGGGCGCCGCGCTGACCCAGATGGACTACGAGGTCTATCCCGAGGCGCTGGAGCACGTGATCCGCAGGGTCCACGAGGACTTTCCGGGAACCCTCATCGTGACCGAGAACGGAATCGGCACCGCCGACGATAAGCAGAGGCAGGCGTTCCTCCGCACCGCCCTTCAGGGCGTGGAGAACTGTCTGAACGACGGCATCCCGCTCAAGGGCTACTGCCACTGGAGCCTGATGGACAACTTCGAGTGGCAGAAGGGCTACGCCATGACCTTCGGTCTGATCGCCGTCGACCGCACGACGCTGGAGCGCCGCCCGAAAGAGAGCCTCCGGGTGCTGGGCGAGTACGCCCGGTCATAAACGTCCGCGGTGCGCCGCCCTCTGAGCCCGGCCCGGTCTCTTCTCCCCTGTCCTTCTCTCAGAAAATGTGATACAGTGGAGGCAGGAGGTGCGCAGGGCATGATCTACATCATCCGACACGGAAAAACCGATCTCAACCGGGCAAGGGTCCTTCAGGGCAGGAGCAACTATCCTCTGAACAAGGAGGGCGTCCGCGAAGCGCAGCAGGCCGCGGAAGCGCTGCAGGGGATCCGCTTTTCCCATGTGTTTTCCAGTCCGCTCACCCGCGCGGTCCAGACCGCGCAGATCGTCGCGCCGTACCTTGCGCCCGTGATCGATGAGCGCCTGATCGAAATGGAGTACGGTCCCTGGGAGGGGCTTGGCCTCGACCGTCTGGCGCCCGAAGTCCTCTCGTTTTTCCGCGATTTTGTTCACACCCCCGCCCCGACGGGGATGGAGCAGCTCTCCTCGGTCGTGGCGCGGGGCGGCGCGTTCCTGGAGGAGATTCGCGGACTTCCCGGCGATATCCTGATCTCCACCCACGCCGTCGCGATGAAGGGACTTCTGGAATATCTCACGCCGGAGTCCCGCGGCAGCTACTGGCCGAAGCCGATCGGCAACTGCGCGGTCTATGCCGCGAAAAACGAAAACGGGACGTTCGGTGTCCCCTTCGAACTGACCTGAACCAAGACCGCCGGGGCGGCCCAGGTACGCGCGGCTCTGCAACCAGACCGCCGGCACCCTCACCCGGCACGGAACCGAATACGCAAAGCAGATGCTGTAAACGCAGTTTCATTGAATCAGAAACGCCCCGGGAAGGGATCTCTCCTCTTTCCCGGGGCGCTTTCTTTTTGTCAGGCCGTCTCCGGCGGGATGCCCCTTTGCGCGGGGCTCCTCTCCTCACTTCATGCGGATTCCACCCTCACAGCGGGCGGGCCGCGCCCTCAGATCTCAGGGCCGTGCTCCCGCGATGCGGCAGGCTCACCTTGCCCACAGCGTCTTTCCGACGACCTTTTTCTCCACAAGTTCTTCGATCTGCTCTTCGCTGCAGCCGAGTTCCTGAAGGAGTTCCTTCGCGTCGGCGCCAGGCAGCGGAGCGGGCTTGATCTCCGGCAGGATGTCCCCGTCGAAGAGCAGCCAGGTCGGACGGAAGACCAGGGCCGGGAAGTCGCCTTCGCTCTGACGGACGAAGGCGTCTTGATCAGGGCGCCGGGCGCAAGGTGCGGCGGCAGGCCGCCCACCTCCAGCGGAAACACGCCGATTGCCGCGAGGCCGGCCGCCATGCGGGGCACGGCGATCTCGCGGCCATAGCCGCAGCGGGTGCGGTCGACCAGGGCTGCGGCCGCCTCGGGCCGTCCTCGTTGCGCGTATTGAAAGGGCGGCCGCCACGGGCCGTCCTTTTCTGCGTATTTGTTTGTATGTTTCTCAGAACCCCTTTAAAATCTTCTCTCCCAGCTCCTGCGCCCGCTCGTAGCCCTCTTCGGACAGCTCCTCCATCGCCTTTCGAAGCGCGCCCGGGAACCGCTCCTTCATCTCCGCGAGGCGGCGCATCGCCATGCGTTCGCCGATCCTGGCGTCCCCCGCCGCGTGCCGGAACGACTCGTCCGTGACCTTCCGGATATCAGACTCTCCCCCGATGCTGAAGGCCATCTTCCGCGTTCCCGCCTCATACACGCAGGTGCTCACAAGGTCATATGCCGGCGCCAGCCGGATCCCGCCCAGATTCGGGCTGTACAGCAGGGAATAGTTCTTCAGATGTGCATCCGTGTTGCCCGCGAGCCGGCAGAAAACGATTCTATCCCACAGCCGGAGCGTGTCCTCGATCGGGTTGGACGAGACGCGCCGCAGAAGGTCGAACAGCCTGGCCAGATAGCCCTGGGACGGATCCTGCTCATATTTTGCGGCGGCAGGGATCCCCAGCGCCTGCGCCATGTCCTCCTGATGCAGCCGCTGCGGGACGGGAAGTCCCTGAAGCAGGGCGGGACGGTCGGAAAAGAAGCGGTCGAAACGCTTTGCCGCGAACAGGACCTCGTGCTCCTGTCCCGCCCCGGTATTGATGATAAAACTCTCCGGCACGTCGATTCCCAGATAATACGCAGTCCGCTCGCAGAGCTGTTCGTTGGCGACGATATCGTTCAGACGGATATGGCTCTGCTTGACGATATGGGTGCTGGGCGCCGTCCCCGTCGGCAGGAACCATCCGCCGCCCGCGGCGTCATGATACAGGCCGACCTTCCCCGAAGCGCCCGTGAGGGACAGATGCGACTGCAGGACCAGCTCCGCGGATTTGGTCGCCCCCTCCGCGGCGAGGGCCTGCACCTCCTCCATGGAGAGCGGCCGGTACGACGATTCCTCTTCCTCCTCCCCGCGGCTGATGCGGATCGCGCCCAGGCACTCGCAGCCCAGCCCGAAGAGGATTGAGAGATAGTCGTCTTCGTCCGTGCGCATCCAGGCCGCGACCGCCCTGCGCGTGAAGCCCTCCGGAAGCAGCCCGTCAAAAAACGTCCGGGTCTGCTGCGGAGAAAAGGCTTCCTTTCGGAGCGGCAGGCTGACGGAGACAGCCGCGGACGACGGGTCCTCCAGATAGGCATCCGCGTAGGAAAAACGCGCGTCCCGGCCGCCCTCCCCGTCGATCGAGCCGACACGAATCCACGTCCCGTTCTTCTCCAAATTCACAAGATAACGGATCATCTCTTTTCCCTCCGGGCAGGTGCCGGACCCCTTCCGAAACTCCCTGCATTTCGACAGTGCGTCATCTCTTCTCCCTCTCCTTCAGGTCCACGTCCAGGCCCAGGAGGCCGGCCAGATACAGAGCCTTCCCGAGCTCCGCGGTCTCCTTGCCGTTTTCCAGGTCGGAAAGAAAGCTGACGCTCATCCCCGTGACCTGCGACACATAGGACTGTGTGTATCCCAGTTCTTTCCTGCGGTTTCTCAGAATCTTCCCGAATGCTCCCGCATCTCCCGCTGTCATGCGTATCCTCCTTCGCCGTACGAACAAATTTCAGCTCGCGCGCAGTGTATTTAGCCGTACGGCGCAATTTCTCTGTCAGTATTATAAATCAAGCCGTACGGCGAAGTCAATGGGCTCATGCTCCCTATGTCAAAAGAACATGGACGCGCACATCTGCGCTTGCTATAATGCGAACAGGAACCGCTTTCGCACACCGGTTCGTCCGAACATGCCGAACCGGGGCCGGTCTGTCCCGGCATGAAACAAAGGAGGAAATGACAATGAAAAAACTGTCCCTGATCCTTGCCGCCGCCCTGCTGCTCCTCACACTGGCCGCCTGCGGCAATAAGAACGATACGCCCGCCGGAAGCACCGCAAACAGCGGGACGCAGCCCGCAGGTGCGACGGCGCCGGCCGGCACGGAAAGTCCTGCGCCCGGCACCACGGGAAGCGGACAGGAGGGCTCCGCGGAGACGGCCATGATCCCCGGAACGCTCAACCAGATCGTCCTGAAAGAGGGCGACGCGCCGGTCGTGAAGGGCCTGCGCCTTGCGGGCAACCGTGCCGGCACAGGCGATACGGCCTCCGGTTTCAACAGCAAACCCTCCGGCACGGAGAGCATCCGCTGCATTTTCGAGCTCAACGAGTATGTCGAGGTGTATCCGGACACCGAAAAGACCGACGGCCTTCAGGTCTGGGCGTTCGCGCACCGGGAGGATCAGACCTCCTATGAGACGCTGACGTTCTCTGATGCGGCCGAGGGGTTTGCCGCCGTCCTTGATCTGGCCAGGCCCGAAGCCCAGGACGATCCCTGGGGAAGCTTCTACCTGAACCCATCGGATCTGGAGGATGGGTATTACGATCTCGTCTTTACCGCCGACGGCAAACCTGCCGCGACACTTCTGACCCGCTTCTACAACGAAGGCGAACTGGAGAACAAATCGGACGCGGAACTGGAGCAGATTCAGAAGGGACTGGAAGCGCTGACGGTCAAATAAGAATACCCGGTCTTAACTGCCCGGAAAACTGCGTTTTTACTTGATATTTCGGCCGTTTTGCGCTACGATAGTACGGAATTGCGGCCGGCCGAAAACGGCCCTCAATTCGTTCCCAGTTTATCCAACTTCATAAGGAGGCTTTGTTTTATGGCACTTGTAACTTCCAGGGAAATGTTCCGAAAGGCCTATGACGGCGGATACGCCATCGGCGCGTTCAACGTCAACAACATGGAGATCATCCAGGGCATCACCGAGGCCGCGATCGAGCAGCGCGCTCCCCTGATCCTTCAGGTCAGCAAGGGCGCCCGCAGCTACGCGAAGCACATCTATCTGATGAAGCTCATCGAGGCGGCCATCATCGACGCGGAGCAGACTGCGGGCTTTGATCTTCCGATCTGCGTCCATCTGGATCACGGCGACAGCTTCGAGCTCTGCAAGAGCTGCATCGACGGCGGCTTCACCTCCGTCATGATCGATAAGAGCGGCGAAAGCTTCGAAGA
>JAFRUR010000101.1 GCA_017438775.1 Lachnospiraceae bacterium
CAGGAGCGGAACACGGCCTTGACGGCCTCCATCAGCTGGACCTTGGGATCGGTCGGGAACTCCTCGCCGATCTGGTTCTTGTACTCGGCCTTGAACTGCTCCGCGAGCTCATGCAGGTCTTCCGCAGTGAGTTCCACGTCCTGCTTCACGCCGCGGTCTTCCTTCATCTTGTCGATGAGGGCCTCGAAGTACTTCTTGCCGACTTCCATGACGACGTCGGAGAACAGCTGGATGAAACGGCGATAGCAGTCCCACGCCCAGCGGGGATTGCCGCTCTTGTCCGCAAGGACGCGGACCACGTCCTCGTTGAGGCCGAGGTTCAGGATGGTATCCATCATTCCGGGCATGGAGGCACGGGCGCCGGAGCGAACGGACACAAGCAGGGGGTTCTCGCGGTCACCGAATTTCTTTCCGGTGATCTCTTCCATCTTGCCGATGTACTCCATGATCTGCGCGCTGATCTCTTCGTTGATCTGGCGGCCGTCCTCATAGTACTGCGTACAGGCTTCCGTCGTGATGGTGAAGCCCTGCGGCACCGGCAGGCCCAGATTGGTCATCTCGGCAAGGTTCGCACCCTTGCCGCCGAGGAGGTTGCGCATATCCGCGCTGCCCTCTTTGAACAGATACACCCATTTTTTTGCCATACGTTTTTCCTCCATGTACGGGTTCTTTTTCCAGATTATTGCTCTGTAACGTACCCTTTTCTCAATCCGATTTAGTATAGCACATACCGCGGAAAATGGAAACAGACAATTGACACAAAAACTGGCGGAATTCCTCTTTTTCTCAAGAAATTCCGCCAGTAAGTTCGTGAAAGATGTAGCAGTCGGATCAGAAGCGCAGTTTCTCTTCGAAATAGGCCTTCAGATCCGCGATCGGGACGCGCTCCTGCGCCATGGTGTCGCGGTCGCGCACGGTGACGGCGCCGTCGGTCTCGGAGTCGAAATCATAGGTGACGCAGAACGGCGTGCCGATCTCGTCCTGACGGCGGTAGCGCTTGCCGATGTTGCCGCGGTCGTCATACTCGCAGTTCCAGTATTTGCAGAGCTCCGTGTAGATCTTTTCCGCGCCTTCGGCCAGCTTCTTGGACAGAGGCAGGACGCCCACCTTGACCGGGGCGATGGCCGGATGGAAATGCAGGACCGTGCGCATGTCGGGCTTCTCTTCCGTACCAAGGTTTTCCTCGTCATAGGCGGCGCAGAGGAAGGCCAGGGTCACGCGGTCTGCGCCCAGCGACGGCTCGATCACGTAGGGCAGGTAGCGCTCGTTCTTCTCGTCATCGAAGTAGGTCAGATCCTCTCCGCTGGTCTCCTGATGGCGGCCGAGGTCGTAGTCCGTGCGGTCCGCAATGCCCCAGAGCTCGCCCCAGCCGAACGGGAACAGGAACTCGATGTCCGTGGTGCCCTTGGAGTAGAAGGCCAGCTCCGCGGGGTCGTGGTCGCGCAGGCGCATCTCCTCTTCCTTGATGCCGAGAGACGTCAGCCAGTCGCGGCAGAAACCGCGCCAGTAGCTGAACCACTCAAGATCCGTGCCGGGCTCGCAGAAGAACTCCAGCTCCATCTGCTCGAACTCGCGGGTGCGGAAGGTGAAGTTGCCCGGGGTGATCTCGTTGCGGAAGCTCTTGCCGATCTGGGCGATGCCGAACGGAATCTTCTTGCGGCTCGTGCGCTGCACATTCTTGAAGTTGACGAAGATGCCCTGGGCCGTCTCCGGGCGCAGATACACGGTGTTCTTCGCGTCCTCCGTGACGCCCTGGAAGGTCTTGAACATCAGGTTGAACTGACGGATATCCGTAAAGTCGTGCTTGCCGCAGGTCGGGCAGGGAATGGCGTTCTTCTCGATGAAGTCCTTCATCTCCTGCTGCGACCAGCCGTCCACGCTGCTCTCGAGGACGACGCCGTGCTCTCCGGCCCAGTCCTCGATGATCTTGTCCGCGCGGAAGCGCTCATGGCAGCACTTGCAGTCCATGAGGGGATCGGAAAAGCCGCCCAGATGGCCGGAGGCCACCCAGGTCTGGGAGTTCATGAGAATCGCGCAGTCCACGCCGACGTTGTACGGGCACTCCTGCACGAACTTCTGCCACCAGGCCTTCTTCACGTTGTTTTTGAGTTCCACGCCCAGGTTGCCGTAGTCCCAGGTGTTGGCCAGGCCGCCGTAGATCTCCGAGCCCGCGTACACGAAGCCGCGCCCCTTGGCGAGCGCGACGATCTTTTCCATGGTCTTGTCTGTTGCCTTCATGCGATATCCTCACTTTTTCCGCGGCTTCCGCCTCCGGCAGGCCGCTGATGGTTCTTGATCTCCGGGCGCCCGCTGCGGGCCTCCCGCTGACTGCTTATCGGTACAGGAGGACGAAGTCCTGTCCCGCAGGCACCTTCATCATATTCTGGTCGATCAGGGTGATGTTGGGGGAGACGTACTCGATCTTGCCCTCCACGTAGACCACGGCGTCCTTCTCTCCCGCCGTGCCGGCCGCGATCGTGTAGTTCTTGGCCTTTTTGACGAGCTTGTCCATATTCGCGGTCTCGCGCTTGGAGACGCTCACCAGAAGCTTGGGCACGGGGATGACCGGCGTGAGTTTCTCCACCGAGTCCAGGAACGGGGTGATGCGCAGGTTCGTGAACAGGCCCTCGCTGTAGTTGAAGCCGTCGTAGTCCTTGCCGGTGTAGTACCACATGCGGACGATGACCTTGCCGTCCTTCATGTCCGCGGACTCCAGGGCGACCTTCTGCGTCGATTCGTTGCGCTGGTATTCCGAGATCTGGTTCTTGATGTATTTCTCCAGACCCGCGACGGACATGTAGGACTCCTCGAAGGTGTCCATGAGGCACTCGCGCACGGCGCCCTCCGGCGTCAGAAACACGCTGGTGACGGAAGGTTCGTATTCGAAGCGCTTGACTTTGCACCCCGCAAGCACGAGGCAGAGGACCGCTGTCAGCAGGACCAGAGCCGTGATTCGTTTTTTCATCGCTTTTCTCTCTTTTCGGATTTGCGCGCGTCCGTGGCGGCCCGCGGCTATCTGATTCATTTTAACCTCAATCGGGGAAAAGTGCAACGAGCGTCTGTCATTTTTTCCCGTTTTCCGCGCGGTGCGCCTGCGCCGAAAGCCCCGCCATCTCCTCCAGGATCTCCATGGACCGGAAATCATGCTCAAAGAAGCGGTCCCGGTACACAGCGAGACACCCCTCCACCTCCGCGAGGACCGCGTCCTTAAGCGTAAAGGTGAAGAGCTTTTCGCACGGCGTCGCGGCGATGTACTCCAGCGCGTAGCGCGCGCTCTCCGAGACGGGGCGCGGCGGCTCCACGGTGTATTCGCCGTTGATGACCATAGTCTTCAGCTCGTAAATGCAGCGCACCAGACGGTCCGGCAGGGATTCGGTCTCCAGGGCCCGCAGGGCCTGGTACAGAAGGACGAGACGTTCCCGTTCGTCCAGGCCCTCGCGGGAATAGTAGTCCGCGATCTCCGCAAAATAGGAGGCGTAGCAGGCCTTTTCCATATCCAGGGCCAGGTCCTCGAAGAAGCGGACCGGCTCCGCGGAGCGCACGGTGTAGGAGGTGCGCCCCTCGTAGCAGAAAAACTCTCCCGTCGCGAAGGTGCGGCAGCCGGCCATCAGGGGACTCCCCTGGCGTCTGGCGCCCTTGGCGAAGGCCGCGATCTTCCCGCGCTCCCGCGTCAGGAGCACCAGGCGCTTATCATATTCCGCGATCGGCTGCGAGCGCAGCACCATCCCGGTCAGTTTGACAAGATCGCTCACGTCTTCGTCCCTTCCTTCGCTCTTTGCCGTTCCCCGGCTTCTCCGCAGGGCCGCGGCCGGTCCGGCCGGTTCTCAGGGTCTGCTTTCTCCGGCTGTTCTGCGGTCCCGCCGCGGTCAAATCCGCCGGTCATCCCACATGCTTGTCTGAAGCTGCTCAGTTTTTATCCGTGTAGCCGTATTCGCGCAGGAAATTCTCCTGGTCGCGCCACTCTTTGCGCACCTTCACCCACAGGCGAAGGTCCACGCGGGTCTCCATCATCTCTTCCAGCTCGCGGCGGGCCTGGGTGCCGATTTTCTTGAGCATCGCGCCGCCCTTGCCGATGATGATTCCCTTGTGAGACTCCTTCTCGCAGACGATGGTCGCCTCCACGGCGACCAGGCCGTTGTCCTTCTCCTCCATGCGCTCCACGGTCACGGCGATGCCGTGCGGGATCTCCTCCCGCAGCAGGCGCAGGGCCTTCTCGCGCACGAGTTCTGCCGCGATCTGGCGCATCGGCTGGTCCGTGACGGTGTCCTCGTCGTAATACTGGGGCCCCTCGGGCAGGCACTTCTTGAGGCAGGCGATCACCTCGTCCACGCCGTCTCCGGTGAGCGCCGACACGGGCAGGATCTCCGCAAACTCCCTCTGGCCGCGGAAGGCCTCGATCACGGGGAGGACCCGCTCGCGCTTCTCCAGCATATCGACCTTGTTGATGACAAGCAGGACCGGGGTCTTCACGCGCCCGAGCAGTTCGATCACGCGCTGCTCTCCCGCGCCGATATAGGTGGAGGGCTCCACCAGCCACAGGATGGCATCGACTTCGGTCAGGGTCTTTTCCGCCACGCCCACCATATAGGTGTCGAGGCGGTTTTTGGCTTTCATGATGCCCGGCGTGTCCAGAAAGATGATCTGGGCGTCATCGTCGGTATAGACGGTCTGGATGCGGCCGCGCGTGGTCTGCGGCTTCTCCGACGTGATCGCGATCTTCTGGCCGATCATGCGGTTCATCAGGGTGGATTTTCCCACGTTGGGGCGGCCGATCAGAGCCACGAAGCCCGAACGAAACGCTTTTTCCTCACTCATTTTTCGTCCTCTCCGCCCACCAGCGGGCGCACGCTCTTAAGGAGCGCCTCATCCTCGCGAATCTTCTCTTCTCCGCCCAGCACGCAGATGCTGCCATCCTTCATGGCGGAGCGGACGTGCCCGGCGAGGGACCGAATCGTTTCCGGCGTGCAGACCAGCACCTCGGCAAGCTCCCGGTCCAGGACCTCCTGCCGGACGCCGGAGAGCCAGGCGTTCAGGGAACGGATGCCCGACGCGGAAGGGGTCAGCGGACGGTCCAGGGTGCTGACCGTCCCGATGATGTACTTGGTCATGTCGCGCTCCGACGCGTCGAATTTCTCCAGCCAGTCCGCCGCGCCCTGATACACCCCGAGGGTGCGGGCGAGGTGCGGATCGCGGTAGGAGTGGAACACGACGTTGCCGCTCTGGCCGATGCTGACGCCGCAGCCGTAGGCGCCGCCCTTCTCGCGCAGTTCCTTCCAGAGATACTCGTAGTCCAGAACGGTGCGCACCGCGCGCAGGGCGCCGGTGTATTCCAGCCCGTCCTTGCGGAAATTGCCGAAGGAGGCGACGTACTGCACGCCGCTCGGGAAGAGGAAGCCCTCGTTCTTCTGCTCCATCGGGAAGGCAGTCATCGCGCCGGGGGCGCTTCCCTCGGGAAGGTCCGCGGCAAAGGCCGCAAACAGGGGCAGCGTCTCCTCCGCCCCGGCCGTCTCCGCGGTCACGTCGCCCATGAAGCGGGCGCGGGTCAGAAGCTTGCCGAGAACGGCGGACAGATCCGCCGGCACCGCCTTCGGATCCTCCTCCATGCGCTTTTCCGCCGCCTCCAGATAGCGGAGGAAGCCGATGCCGTCCACCGCGTCCGAGAACGCCGCGGTCTGGCTCTGGTAGGAGCCGGCGCGTCCCGCCGCCGCGGTGTGCGGGTAGGCGGTGATCTGGCTCTTCATGCGGGCCCGCTGCTCCATCAGGATCTCCGCGATGCGGTCCGCGTCCGAGAAATCGGACGTCAGAAGGACCTCGCGGAACAGACCGAAGGCAAAGGGCACCTTGTCCGCGAGCACGCGCACGCGCATGCCGAACTTTGCCGTATAGGTGTCGCGGGTGCCGCGCTTTAGGTAGTTCTCCGCAAACAGTGAGAAGCCGCCGGTGTTCTCCTCCGCGTACTCGCGCAGGGACTGGTAGTCGTGGGACGCGGTGTCCACGTAGCCCAGGGTGCGCGACAGGAGGGACGCGCAGGCGATCTCCTCGGGGGAGAGATCCCCCATGTCAAAGAGCACGGTGAGATAGCGGATGCCGCGGGTATCGATCTCGTGCAGGAGGACCGGGGTCTCTCCCGCCGCGGCCATGCGGTTCACCAGGGGCCTTGCGGTCTTTCGCAGGTCCTCGCGGCGCAGCATCGGGATCTTCTCCAGGACTTCCGGCGGATCCGGGGTCTCCTGGTACACGCGCAGGTGCGCGGTCTGCTCCACCACGGCCGCGATCTCCCCGGGAGACATCGCCGCCTTCTTTTCGGCCAGGGAGGCGCGCAGGGCCTCGTCCTTCGCCTTCTGCAGACCGGGCTCCGGCGCGAGGGCGACCACGGCGCGGAACGGATTGTCCAGGAACTTCTCCCGGATCAGGGTCTCGAAATAGTCGGTATCGATCTTCTCCCGCAGCTGCGCGAAGATGTCTTCATAACACAGCGGAAGGAGCGGGTCTCCGTCGAAGAGCCAGGTGTCCATGGACTGGAGCATGTACAGAAGGCCCTTCGGGTAGCTCACGTCGGCCTCGCGGGCCGAGAATTCCATCATGTTGAGGGCGGCGCGCAGCGCGCTCTTCCGAATGCCCTGCTCCGCCTCCTTCTCCAGCGTCTCGCGGACGATGCGCACGAACTCGTCCTTGCGGTCCAGATCCGTCTCCCGCGCGATCACCGAGAAGTACGTCTGCAGGCCGCCGTCGAGTCCTCCCCCAATGTCCGTGCCGATGCCGGCGTCATAGAGGGCGCGCCGCACCGGGGCGCCGGGCGCCATCAGCAGGACCTGCTCCAGAATCTGCATGGCGGTATTTAAGAGCACGTCGTCCGAGCGCCCGAAGACAGCCTGCCAGGAGAGGTAGGCCGCGCCTTCCGTGGGCTCGTCCTCCAGCACCGGGTACGGAATCACGCGCTCCGCGGGGGCCGCAAAGGGAGGCTCTTCCGTGAGCCGCGAATCGATCTCCAGGGCATCGTACGCGCTCAAATACGCGCTGTCGATATAGGCGAGGCGCTCCGCGGCGTCCATGTCGCCATATAGGTAGAGGAAGCTGTTGGACGGATGATAGTAGCGGCGGTGGAAATCCAGGAAGGCCTCATAGGTGAGCTCCGGGATGTGCTCCGGCTCTCCCCCGCTCTGCACGCCGTAGGCAGTGTGCGGGAACATCGTCTGCTGGATATAGGCGTCCAGAAGTTCGTCCGGGGTGGACAGGGCGCCCTTCATCTCGTTGTAGACCACGCCGTTGATGGAAAGCTCGTCCTCCGGGCTCTCCATCTCGTAGTGCCAGCCCTCCTGCAGGAAGGAGTCGCGGGACACGTAGATGTTGGGATGGAACACCGCGTCCAGGTACACGTCCATCAGGTTCTTAAAGTCCTGGTCGTTGCAGCTGGCCACCGGGTACATCGTCTTGTCCGAGTCGGTCATGGCGTTCACAAAGGTGTTGAGCGAGCCCTTGACCAGTTCCATGAAGGGGTCGCGCAGCGGGTACTTCTCCGACCCGCAGAGCACGGTGTGCTCGATGATGTGCGCGACGCCGGTGGAATCCTCCGGTGGCGTGCGGAACGAGATGCAGAACACCTTGTTGTCGTCGTCATTTTCCACGACGAAGACGCGCGCGCCCGTCTTCCTGTGGCGCAGCAGGGAGGCCTTCCCCCCCAGCTCCTTCACGTCCTTCGTGTAGATCCATTCATATGCTTTCAGGTCTTTCAGACTCATGAGATCTCCTGTTATGCGGCGCGCCCTTCACGCCGCGTATCCTGATCGAGGGCACAGCCGTGCCGCTCTCCTGTTTTCTTACATCTGGCCCATGAGACGGGCCTTCATCACGGCCAGCGCCTCGCGCAGCATAGAGTGCACGATCAGCGGGGCCGGGTTCTTCGCGGCGCAGCAGCTGACGCCGATACCGGGCCGCATATGCCGCGCCATCGCCGCCGCGCGCGCCACGTGATAGTCGTTGCTGACGATGACGACGCGCTCCCCGTCCAGCACATAGGACAGGCTGTTGCGGATGTTTTCCGCAGTCGTGCGGGACTCGGTCTCGCGGATGATGCGGCTGGCCGAGATTCCGTGGTCCACGAGATACCGGTACATCGCCTGGGCCTCGGAGACGGCTTCATCCGCGCCCTGTGCGCCGGAGACGATGATCTTCGCGTACGGGTACTCTCTCGCGTAGGCGGCCGCCGCATCCAGGCGCAGCCGCAGGCTCTCGCTCGGATACGTCCCGATGACGCGCGCCCCCGGAACGATGATGTAGTCCGCGTTCTCCTCCGGCGTGCTCCGCATCCCGCTCACGATGAAGGCTTCCACCAGAAGGAAAACAGCGAAGAACAGGATGGCGGTGGTGATGAGGAAGGTGCGCGTGAAAAGAGACAGGCGGGAAAATCCCCCCTGTTTTTTGATGATGCGCCAGAGCAGTCCGCAGACGGCGGACAGCGCCGCCCCGACGCACCAGGCGAGCGCGGTGGCCGTCATGAACCCGACGTAAAGTCCCAGGACCACGAAGTACCCCAGCGCTGCCGCGGCGATCAGGAAAAACACGATGCTCATCTTGTTCCTCACTTACGAAAGACGGCCCGGAGCAAGCTTGCTTCCGAGCCGTTTTTTGACGGAGGCGGTGAGATTCGAACTCACGCACCCTGGCGGGCCTATCGCATTTCGAGTGCGACCTCTTCGACCACTTGAGTACGCCTCCCGGCCGATGCGGCCTGCGCATCGCAGCCTCCCCGAGCGGAAAGGCCGAGAAGTATTATACGCGTTTTGGCAGGCCGCGTCAAGACCACGTTACTGACCGAAATAGCGGTTCAGGCCGTTCACGATGCCCTTCGCCATATTTTCCTGGAAGGCGGCATCCGTCAGAAGACGGTCCTCCTCCGGATTGGACATGAAGCCCATCTCAAACAGGATGGTCGGCACCTCGGCCCAGTTGTTGCCGCTGTAGTCGTCCGACTCCTTGACGCCGCGGCTCTTGATGCCGGTGGCCTCGCAGTAGGCCTCGAGCACGCAGGAGGCAAGCTTCTTGTTCTTGCTGTACAGGTTCCCGTTCCAGGGATTGTTCTTGGTCGTGATGATGGGATTGGCCCCGCGCACGCTGGAACTGTCTGTGCTGTTGATGTGCAGGCGCAGGAACGCGTCCGCCTTGTACTTGTTCGCGATCTGCGCGCGCTCGATGTTGCTGATGTCCACGTCCTGACTCTCGCGCACCATGATGACGCGGTAGCCGTTCTCCACCAGCAGGTCGCGCAGACGCAGGCCCACCTTGAGCACCACGACCGATTCCTCGATCTTCGACACGACGCCCGTGCAGCCCGCGGTGACCTTCTTCTTGGTCTTGTCGGAGCCGGGGCCCACGGGCTCCTGCTCCTTGTTGGCGCGGCGCTGATGGCCCGGATCGATCACGATCAGCTGACCGTTCCCGCTTCCGTGGATGGTCACGTCACGCACGGCCGGCGGCGTGTAGGGCGCCGGCGTCTCGGGCTGCTTTTCGCTCAGGTACCGGCCGGAGACGTAGGCCTCCTGCCCCTTGTAGCTGACGCGGCGCCAGCCGTTGTCGCCCTCGGCCAGCTGCTGAACGGCCTCCGCCAGTTTGAGCCTGCCCAGGATCTCCGCATCCGTGTTGTCCGCCGCGCGCACGTTGACGGTGCCGGTGGCGTACATCGTCTTTTCCGACGGCGTGTAGACCGCGGGGGCCTCCGTCGTCGGGGCCTCCGTGACGGGCTCCGTCGGCGCCTCGGTGGGCGCCTCCGTGGCCGGCGCAGTCGTCTCGGGGACCGTCGGGGCGGCCGTCTCCGGCGCCTTTGTCTGCGGCGCCGTCACGGGAATCGAGGGCACGGTCTGCGGCGGGATGGTCTCCGGGTCCACGTTCCGGCTGCAGCCCGCGAGGGCGAACAGCACAAGAAGAACGGCGATCAGGAGGACACACGCCCCTGCTCTCCCGTGCAGTCTTTGAATGCTTTTCTTTTCTGACATCATGCCATACTCCTGCGGCGCAAAAGCGCCCGCGGCCCTGCGGGCCGCCGTACCTGTTGAGATCCTGTGACTACTGTAGTATGCGGGAATCCATCTGTCAAGGGATGAGAACGTCAGCAGCCGCCGATACAGCATCGCCGGGGGCAGAACTGCCCCCGGCGCGCTGTTTCATTTTTTTCACACTTTCGGATCTCCGGCCGTGCCGGCCCGGAAACCGCCGAACCGTCAGGGGTTTTCGATCTCGAAATACGCCTTCGCGGAGCGGCTGTACTTCATCAGCCGGACCAGAAGCTCGCGGAAGACAGGATCCTCGGTCTTCGGAATGCGGTTGGCCGCGTAGCTTTCCAGGCTGTACCGGTGCTCTCCGCTGATGGGAACATCAACGCCGTAACAGATCTGCGCCGTGATCGCGGTGCCCATGTCCTTGACCGCGATGTCATTCAGGGTCCAGGCATATTCATCGTGCACCTCGTCGTACTTACACTTCTCGAGCGCTATCAGCTCATACACCTCTGTTCCCGTCACCGTCGTGTAGGTCACCTTCAGGTCCACACCGGGCACCCTCTGTGCTTCGTCAGCGTATGTCAAGTAAGGACTAAAAAAATTTTGAGGTTTTTTCAGAAGCAAAACTCCGGGCAGAATCGTCTGCTCGGAGTTTTCTTCTGAAGGGATAAGCCCAGCCTCTTATTCAGTTTTCAGATACTGAAGGAACACGTCAGAGAAGTTCCACTGGATCTCAATGTGCTCACCATCCGTAATGAGAACTTTCTTGATGAATGCAAGTACCATCTCATTTGTGAGTTGCTTTTCACCTGCATACTTCTTGATATTAGCAAGGACTGTGCTGGCTTCATCAGAAGCTTCAGCTTGAACGGCCTGAAGCTTCCTTTCGAGCGCAGTGATGCTCTCGGAGAGGCTTGCAATCTGCTGATCCATTTCAGACCTCAGCTTCAGATAAACGGTCTTGTCCATCTCGCCGGACATATACCGATCCATATTTGCAAACTTGTCTGTGTTCAGCTTCGTGAGTTTTCGCTGCATCTCAGCAATGGACAGCCGGTAGGCCTCCTGATCATTGCCAAGAGCAGCCTTTTTCTTTTTAAGCCTGCCAGAGAGTTCATCACTAAGCGCAAAGAGCGACTGGAGCGCCTGCCATACTGCTTCGTTGATGACATCTTCATACATCTTCTCTTGGCAGCACACTGTCTCAACTGCATACTTGCTGGAGTTGCAGAGATAATATGGTCTCTTAAGCCTCGGATAGTACTGAAGAGCACGACCACATCCAGCACATCGAGCTACTGTTCTCAGTGGATAGTCTCTCGCAATGCGGGAAGATGGACTTTTCATTTTACGGACAACCTCATTGGCCTTCAGGAATTCTTCTTTCGTCACAATGCTCTCATGCATTCCTTCGACGATGACTTGCTCATCCTTCGGGACAGCAATGGAGTGTTTCCACCCCACTTCCGTGCCCTTACGCTTATGACCAACTACCGCACCATAATACATTTCCTGCTGAAGGATCTTAAGCACCATTGTAGAGTTCCAAGACATCTGCTCCGTTGTATTTCTGAATTTCCGTGTATCGGGATGGGTCTTTTGAAAATACGCCCCCGGAGTGACAACTTCTTCTTCATTGAGCTGTGCTGCAATCTCAGCTGTTTTCATACCGTTGATTGCAAGCTCAAAAACATGACGGACTATGCCAGCAGCTTCCGGATCAAGCTCCAGCTTGTTCTTGATGGAAGGATGTTTGCGCAGGCCAAAAGGAACGTGACCGCCTATGTACTCTCCACGTTTCATTTTAGCGCGTTTTGCCGTGGATACTTTCACAGAAAGGTCTTTGGAGTAATAGTCATAAAGAATGTTCTTCATGACCACATCCAGACCGCCCGTCGTTCCTTTATACGCGGCAGCAACACCAGATGAAGAAGGCATCGGCCAGCATGATTACCAGTCCAATAATGATTCCGATCATCGTAAAACCCCCTTAAACGCAAAAAAGAGCGTCCATCTCGACTCCCCGTAGGGAGAAGAAATGAACGCTCTCTTTCTTTTTGATATTCAGTTTTAGGCCGTGCCTTTGATTGTGTTGACCACTCCAGAGATCAACTGGAGCACTAATGCGAAGCCGCCGATGATACCTCCGACAATCACATTCAGAACGACAACCCCGACAGTGCCAGCAAGATCAAATCTATGCGGCACGAGCCACAGGAACATGCGTCGAATGCCGAAGGGGAAGCCGATGCAGATCCAAGCAAGCAGATAGTTCGGTTGGCCTTCGGAAAGATATATAGGTCGGAAGAGAATGGCGAGTAGAAGCGCTACACAGACTGGCAGCGCCACGCTCCGCAGAAAGATTCCTATTCTGCGCATATTGCCTCCTATGAATTGCTTTGTCAGCTATTTTTAGGGTCAATAAAAATAGGACTAAGCCGCGAAAGCCTTGATTTAACTGGCTTTTCAGGTTTAGTCCTATTATCTC
>JAFRUR010000010.1 GCA_017438775.1 Lachnospiraceae bacterium
GCGTTCTTCAAGAAGAACGGCTATTTGCTCAGAGGCGAGCTCAAGGACGTTCCCAGGGGACACAACTGCTACGAACTCTACAAAATGATCTGAAGCCCGGGAAACAGGCTGACAAATCCCGGTTTGTCGGGATCATCAATTGAATATTGACCATTACATAGTCGGGAACTGACACGCGATCAGTCCCCGGCTTTTTTCATGCCCTTTTCCTGTAGGTGCACTTGTGGGAGAAGGGCTTTTTCATCTCTGTCAGCCCCATAAGACAAAATCGGATTCCTGTATAGCACAGCAATCCGATTTTAGTAATTTACCAGCCCTTCAGACAGATGCCAGATCATTTTTGTCAAAACTTTCTTATGAGCACCCGCTCTTGGCCGGGGGAGTTTCTTTTGGCTTACTCGGATCGATCATTTCGCCTTGTAGGGAAAACCGGTCGTCGTAAGGACTTTCCCGGATTCGAAGAGGAAAGCGGCCTCAATGCCGGGCGTATCCTCTGCGAGTTTCAGACCATCCGCGGGTCCGAGGGCGAAGCACATCGTGGAGTATCCGTCGCCTTCCAGGGAGGAATCCGAGAGGATCGTCACGGAGTTCAGACGGTCCATGGCGCAGCCGGCCGGTTCGTGTTGAAACATGAGGCCATTCTGATACGGATACCCGGTCTTCGGGTCGATCAGGTGATGATAGCGGATGCCATCCGTTTCGAAAAAACGTTCATAGGTGCCTGAGGTGACCAGGCTCTTGTCCTTGACCGAGAGGGAAAACGCGGTCTCGCCGGCGGGCGCAAACGGTTGCTGCACCCCGAGAACAAAGGCATTTCCGCCCGGCTTTTCCCCGACGCAGAGGAGGTTGCCGCCGAGGTCGATCAGGGCGCTTTTCACGCCGTCCGCGAGGAGCTGTTCCTTGAGCCGGTCGGCGATATACCCCTTGGCGACGGCGCCCAGGTCAAGGCCCTTCACGTGCGGCTCCAGGGTGACGAGCCAGATCTTTCCCTGCGCGTAGGCGTCAGTTTTCTCGTACTCCGTGCGGTACTGTTCCTGCGAAATGCCGCTGGGCAAGACCTTGTCGTAGCGCGTGAGATACACGCCTTTCCAGTCGACCGCGGGAAGAAGAGCGGCCACGGTCTCCGGAGAAGGGACCGTTTTGGTCTCGCGCGCTTCAGTCCAGAGCTCTGCGAGCGGCAGGACTGTCGGGTCGAAGGCACCGTCCGAAAGCTCGGCCAGCCGGAGGGCTTCCGTGATGAGACCGGCCGTTTCCGGATCCACGGAGACGGAAGAGCGGTCCCCGCGGTGCGCGATGTTCCAGATATCGGATCCCTCTCTGGTGCGGCTGAAGAGATCCTCGTATCTGCGGCAGAGCGCGAAAGCCCGGTGGAACGTTTCGTCCGTAGAAGGGCCGTCGTAGATCGTCAGCGTGATCACGGTGTCAAAGAAGAATTCCGTGCGGCTGACGGGCTCTCTGCGCGCGGAGCAGCCGGCTGCGCTTCCCAGAAGGAAGGCTGCCAGAAGAAGAAACGAAAGAAAACGGTAAAACCGGTTGTGAATCTGTTTGCTCATGGCTGTATTGTAGCATGATGCCGGAAACAGTGCAAACTCAGACGTCACAAAAACACGAATCACGTCGGTGAAGCCGCGTGTCTTCAGATGACAAAGAGTTTGCGGAAGCAGCCGCAGAGCCTCAAAAAATCCGATGCAGCCCGTGATCAGATAGTACGGAGAGGATGATGGAACTTTCAGGGGAGGTTTCGGCTTCGCTGCACTATGAAAAAACCGAAAGTTGTGGTATCTTCTGGGTATGAAACTGCGCAGACCGGACATCCTTTTGCTGAGTGCGATCCTGCTCGCGGCTGTTTTGCTGTGGGCTTTTTTCGCGCTGCGCTCCTCCGGCCCGCAGCGGACGGTCCGGGTCCTTTGCGACGGAAAGGAGATCGCCGCGTATCCCCTTTCCGAGGACCGCGAAGAACTCCTGACGACGCCATACGGCATCAACCGCGTGAAGATCGAGGGCGGAAAAGTGCGCGTCACGGAGGCGGACTGCCCCGATAAACTCTGCGTCTACCATCCGGCCGCGACCCGAAGCGGAGAGATGATCGTGTGCCTCCCTCATAAACTTGTCGTTCAAATCGAGGACGGAAAGACGGATCCGGCGCTCCCGGACGGGGTGGCGAGATGAAGCGCGGCGGCGTGGCTTCCATGGGTGTTCTTCTGGCGCTCGCGATGGTCCTCAGTTATGCGGAGAGCCTGGTCCCCGTGCAGTTTTTCCTGCCCGGGATCAAGCTGGGACTGGCCAATCTGGTGATCTTCATCGCTCTGTACGAGCTGGATGCCCCGCGGGCCCTGTTGATCTCGCTGATGCGCCTGCTCCTCGTGGCCTTCACCTTCGGCAGCCTCTTTTCGATGCTGTACGGGCTCGCGGGAGCTCTTCTGAGCTTCGCGGTGATGGTGCTGCTTAAGAAGACGGACAAATTCGCGCCGGTCACGGTCTCGGCCGTCGGCGGCGCCTCTCATAATGTGGGACAGATCATCGCCGCGGTGCTGATCACGAAAAGCGGCGGACTGGCGGTGTACCTGCCGGTGCTGCTCGTCGGCGGCGTCGTGAGCGGGATCTGCATCGGACTTCTGGGCGAAGTCCTGAGAAAGCGGGTGTTTGCCAAATGAAAGTGATCGTGATCGGAGGCGGTGCGGCCGGCATGATGGCCGCGATCGCCGCGGCGCAGACGGGGGCGCACGTCACCCTCCTTGAGCGCAATGAAAAACTGGGAAAGAAGATCTATATTACCGGAAAGGGGCGCTGTAACTACACCAACGGCGCCGATACCGAGACGTCCCTGGCGCAGGTCATGCGCAACCGCAAGTTCCTCTACAGCGCCTTTTACGGGTACACGCCGGAGGACGTGACCGGGCTTCTGGAGGCAAACGGCTGTCCCACAAAGGAAGAGCGCGGACAGAGACGATTTCCGGTTTCCGACCATGCCTCGGACGTCACCCGGGCCCTGGAGCTCGCGATGAAACACGCCGGTGTGCGTGTGCATCTGAAGACCCGCGTGACCGGCCTGATCGTGAAAGAAGGTGCGGTCTGCGGCGTCCGATGCGTGCAGGACGACAGTGTGCGCGACATCTCCGGGGACTGGGAACACAGCTTTGCGCATGCAACACCGGTCACAGAGATCGATGCGGATGCGGTCATTCTGGCGACCGGCGGCCTGAGCTATCCGACGACCGGATCGACCGGGGACGGGTATGTCCTCGCGCAGAAAGCGGGCCACACGGTCACGCCCCTGCGACCGTCCCTTGTGGGCTTTGTGACCAAAGAGGACTTCTGCCGCGAGCTGGCAGGTCTTGCGCCGCGCAACGTCCGCGTTCGCATCCGGGCGGGAGAGAGCGCCGTCACCGGCAAGGTCCTCTGGGAGGACTTCGGGGAACTTCTGTTCACGCACCGGGGCGTGTCCGGCCCGCTGATGCTCACGGCATCGGCTATTCTCGGCGACCGTCTGAAGGATGGCCCCCTGACGATGACCATCGACTGGAAGCCCGCCCTGACCGACGAGCAATTGGACGCGCGGCTTCTGCGCGAGATTGAGGCGGCGCCGGCAAAGAATCTGCACAACCTGATCCGCAGCCTGCTTCCGGCATCGGCCGGAGACGTTCTTCTGCGCGCCGCGGGGCTGTCTCCCGAAAAGAAGGCCGCGGAGCTGACGCGCGCGGAGCGGACCGCCATCGTGCGGACCCTGCGGGCCTTTCCCGTCACTCTGACTGCACTCGGGGGCTTCTCCGAGGCGGTGATCACCTGCGGCGGCGTGAACGTGAAGGAGGTCGATTCGTCCACGATGGAATCGAAACTCGTGCGCGGTCTTTTCTTCGCCGGGGAGATCCTGGATGTGGACGCCCTGACCGGGGGGTTCAATCTCCAGATCGCGTGGAGCACCGGGCATCTGGCCGGGATCAGTGCAGCGGGAGCGTCCGGAGGGAGACGGCTCAGCGCTCACAGTGCGCCATCCATGACACTTCACACGTCCCTGTTTTTGTGATAGAGTTAGTTTCAGCGTAAAAACGCTTCAAGAAAGGATCCATTATGGCATACAGCATCGCGATCGACGGCCCGGCCGGGGCCGGCAAGAGCACCATCGCCAAAGCAGTTTCCCAGCGTCTGAAGTTTGTCTATATCGACACCGGCGCCATGTACCGCACCATCGGTCTGTTTGCGGTCCGCCGCGGCATCGCCCCGGACGACGAGGCTGCCGTCGTGTCGGTCCTTGATGAGGCCGACGTGACCATCGGCTATCTGGACGGGAAACAGCAGGTCTATCTGAACGGGGAAAACGTTTCGGATCTCATCCGAACGCCCGCGGCAGGAGATGCCGCGTCCAAGGTAAGCGCCATCCCCGCGGTGCGCGTGAAGATGGTGGAGCTTCAGCAGAAGCTGGCCGAGAAGGAAAACGTGGTCATGGACGGGCGCGACATCGGCACCGTCGTTCTGCCGAACGCCACGCTCAAGATCTTTCTGACGGCGAGTGCGGAAACGCGCGCGATGCGCCGGTATCTGGAACTGTGCGCGAAAGGCCAGGAAGTAACGTTTGAGGAGATCCTCGCGGACCAGCTGGAGAGGGACGAGCGCGACATGAACCGCGCGGCTTCGCCTCTGAAGCAGGCCGACGACGCCATCCTTCTGGACTCCTCGGAGATGGGCATCGACGAGGTCTGTGACGCGATCGTCAGCATGTTTGAGGATGTGATTCGGTGAAGATCATTCTTGCGGAAAAGGCCGGCTTCTGCTTCGGTGTGGAGCGCGCCGTGGATATGGCCATGAAGGAGGCCGCCGCGGCGCCGGGCAAGGTGTGGTCCTGGGGACCCGTCATCCACAACGAGGAAGTTGTCCGGGAGTTTGAAGAGGCCGGAGGAACGACGCTGGAGGAGGGGGATCCGGTCCCTGCCTGCGGCACGGTCGTCCTGCGCTCGCACGGCGTCGGACCCGAGGTCTATCAACAGCTGGACGCGGCCGGTCTGCGCATCGTGGACGCGACCTGTCCCTTCGTTCTTCGCATTCACCGGATCGCCCGCGAAACGGCGGAGGCGGGAGGTTTTCTTCTGGTCGCCGGAGATCCGTCTCATGCGGAAGTGAAAGGGATCCTCGGCTGGGCGGGAGAGTACTGCGCTGCGATCGGCAGCCCGGAGGATGTCGAAAGCCTCGTTCTGCCCGCAGAAAGGCCGGTCACGCTGGTCGCACAGACCACATTCCCGGTCAAAAAGTTTCAAGATATAGTTGAAAAACTGAAACATTGCGGTTATAGTATAAATGTTGTGAACACTATATGTAATGCCACCCGTGAACGACAGGAGGAAGCACAGCGCGTTGCGGCCTGTGTGGATGCGATGGTCGTGATCGGCGGAACCCGTAGTTCCAATTCTCAGAAACTCTTCGAGATCTGCCGGTCGGCGTGCCCCCGCACCTGTTTCATTCAGACGTATCAGGACCTGACAACGGATGATATCATCGGTGCACACTCCATTGGGATCACAGCAGGGGCTTCCACCCCAAAGAAAATCATCCAGGAGGTTCTTCACACATGTCAGAGTTACAGAACGAGTTCGACCAGCTTTTAGCGGAATCCGTCAAGTCGATCCATAACGGTGAGGTCGTCACCGGAGAGGTCATTGACGTCAAAGAGGACAGCATCGTCTTAAATATCGGCTACAAGTCTGACGGCATCGTCACCCGTCAGGAGTATTCCAACGACAACTCCCTTGATCTTCGCACTGTCGTCAACGTCGGTGACAAGATGGAAGTCAAGGTCGTCCGCGTGAACGACGGAGACGGACAGGTCGCCCTGTCTTACCGCCGTCTGCAGGCGGAGCGCGGCTCCAAGCTTCTTGAGGCTGCGTTCGAGAACCACGAGGTCCTCACCGCGAAGGTCACCCAGGTCCTGAACGGCGGTCTGTCCGTCGTCGTGGACGAGACCCGCATCTTCATCCCCGCCAGCCTGGTGTCCGATACCTACGAGAGAGATCTCACCAAGTATCAGGATCAGGAGATCAGCTTCGTGCTGACCGAGTTCAACCCCCGCAAGCGCCGCATCATCGGCAACCGCAAGGAGCTGGTGGCCGCGGAGCGCGCCCAGAAGCAGAAGGAGCTGTTCGAGCGCATCACGGTCGGCATGACTGTGGAAGGCGTTGTCAAGAACGTCACCGATTTCGGTGCCTTCATCGACCTGGGCGGAGCGGATGGCCTGCTGCATATCTCCGAGATCAGCTGGGGCCGCACCGAAAACCCCAAGAAGGTCTTCAAGGTCGGTCAGAAGGTCCGTGCCTTCATCAAGGACATCAACGGTTCCAAGATCGCCCTGTCCCTGAAGTTCCCGGAAGAGAACCCCTGGCTGACCGCCGCTGAGAAGTATGCTCCCGGCACCGTCGTCACCGGCAAGGTGGCCCGCATGACCGATTTCGGCGCCTTCGTGGAGCTCGAGCCCGGCATCGATGCCCTGTTGCATGTCTCCCAGATCTCCCGTGACCACGTGGACAAGCCTTCGGATGTTCTGAAGACCGGTCAGGAAGTCACCGCGAAGATCGTGGACTTCAACGCTGCCGATCACAAGATCTCCCTGAGCATTCGCCAGCTGCAGTCCGGCGAACCCAAGGCCGAGAAGCCCGCTGAGGAAGAGACCGTTGCCGTTCCCGCGCAGGAAGAAGCGCCCGTCGGCATCGAGATCCCGGCCGAGGCCCTTGCCGCCGTGCAGGAAGCTTCCGAGGAGTAAATCTCAACTTCACATGCGAAAGGACACCGCAAAACTGCGGTGTCCTTTTTTGTTTATAGGTGAATTATACTATCAAGAGCAACAGTTAACGGAATAAAAAAGAAGTTCATACAAACCTCGTGTAGAATGAAGCTACCACACACC
>JAFRUR010000011.1 GCA_017438775.1 Lachnospiraceae bacterium
GAATTCCTCGTAGGTCCGGGTGTAGTCCAGCGTCGTGTATTTAAAGCAGTAGTGGTCGGGGAATTCTTCGGCCATGCGGTCCAGCACCTGGGGGAAGGTGAGGTTTATGAGATCGTCCTTCTTCCAGACGTAACGGCCGGTGCCGTCGTGGTTGTAATACAGGCCCTTCTCCCGTCTCTGGGAGCGTTCGAAGCGGTGCATGTAGTTGACGAAGTGGGGGAAGATGATCTCCCGGTCCGTCAGCTCCTCCAGCCAGCGGGGCTTCCATTCCAGGGAAACGAAGCCGCTGTAGTCCACGCTCTGCAGCGCGTCCATCACTTCTTCCACCGGGAAGTTTCCTTCGCCGATGAGCTCGTAATCGTCCGCGCTGATGCTGTCGTGAAGGTGTACGTGCTTCACATACGCGCCCAGGTTGGTGATGGTCTGTGCGGGGCTTTCGCCGCAGCTGCGGTAGGGGAAGTGAACGTCCCAGAGGACCGCCAGCTGATCGCAGGCAAAATCGTCCAGCAGCGCCCGGAGCTTCTCCGTGGAGGAGAACAGGCCCCGCGTCTTGATGAGGATCGTAACGCCCAGCTCTTCCGCCAGGGGGATGAGCCCGGAGAGCGTCTTTACCGCATTCTCCGCCGTCTCGCCGGAGGCCCACACGGCGCAGTAGGGCGCGCGCAGGTCGTTGCACAGGCGCATCTCTTCCTTCAGCGATTCCAGACCTTCTTCATCGATGGTGGAGATGTCCTTCGCGCTGTCGAAGCAGGGAATGCTGAGATGCTTTTCCCGCAGCTCCCGGTAGGTGGAAGGCACGGAATAGATATGGAAGGGACCGCCGCGGTCGGTCAGTTCCGGCGCTGCGGAGACGTGGTAGAGCTCCACGCCCTGGAAACCCATTTCTTCTGCGGTGTCGAGGATCTCCTGCCAGGTCAGATCCCGCCAGCCTCTTGTGGAAAAGGAAAGCTTCATAACGTACCCTCCTCATAGATGATCTTGTTGACGGCGCTCACGTACGCCCGGATGGAGGAACCGATGATGTCGGTGGAAATGCCCCGGCCGGAGTAGAGTCTGCCGTCCGTGCTGCGGAGCCGGACGATCGTTTCGCCCATGGCTTCCCGGCCTTCCGTAACAGCCCGCACCTGCAGGTCGTCCAGGTCGTAGTGGTGACCCACGATCTGTTCGATAGCCAGGAACGAGGCGTCGACGGGACCGTCGCCCACCGCCAGGCCGTCCAGGATCTGTCCGTCCTTTTCCATGCGGATGTGGCTCGTCGCCGTAATGACGTTGCCGGAGTTGATGACGTAATCCTGTACTTTATAGGTCTGCGGCACCTGGAGCGCGGCGGATGCGACGATGGCGTCCAGCTCCTTGATGCCGACGGATTCTTTCTTCTCTGCGATGCGCATGAAGGCGTTGTAGACGTTCACCGCGTCTTCTTCGCCCAGATCGTAGCCGATCCCGGCCACGGCCTTCATCACGGCGTCCATGTCATCGTGGACGGTAAGGACGGCGTCGGATCCGTCGTGGGGCGCGGTATCGTAGGGGGTCTTGCCGTGCTTGGCTTCGCCCATGCGGCGGATCTGGTTGATCGTGCGGCGCAGCTCCGTATCCCGGACCGGGCAGGTGAGGCCGTGCTCGTTGCCCCGGGTCTTCAGGATGTAGACGAGTTTTTCCAGCGAGGCGGTAAAGTCGCCGCAGGCGGCGGTCTTCACTTCGTCCGCGCCCGCCAGAACGGCGGAAACTGCGCAGGCATCTGCGAGGAACAGCTCGTTGGAGATCTTAACGCCGAGACGGACGGGTTCCGGAAGATCTTCCCGCACCGCCTTGACGGAGGCGTAGAACTCCTCCGGCAGCAGGTTGCCTGCCGTGTCGCAGATGGTGACGATGGAAGCGCCTGCCTCCACCGCAGCGGCTGCGATGTTGCGCAGGAATTCCGGCTCACTGCGGCCGGCGTCCTCCGCCACGAATTCGACTTCGCCGCACACGGCCTTGGCCGCGGCGACCTGCGTTTTCACCTGTTCCAGGACGGCTGCCGGCTTCATACGGCAGATGTACTCCATCTGAACCGTGCTCACCGGGGCGACGACCTGCAGGCGGGCCTTTCTGGCCTCCTTCAGGGCGCTCCAGGTGACCGCCGCCGAATCCTCTTCCATCAGGGAGAGAGGCGTCGCGATAACGCTGTCCCGGACGGCGCTGGCTAACGATTTGATCAAGAGGCTGTCCGTGCGCCGGTTGACGATGGGGGCGGTTTCGATCACCGGTACCCCTACGCGGTCCAGCAGCTTCGCCAGCTCGATCTTTTCCCGGAAACTGAAGGCAATTCCTCCCGTCTCTACGGGCTGTTTCATGGTTATGTCACTGAGAAAAATCTGCCTCATTGCTTCACGCTCCTTACATTCTGAGGTCTGCATAAAAAATCCCCGAAGCCGTAAACTGACAGCTTCAGGGACGAAATTGCACATTCCGCGGTACCACCCTGATTCCTCATAGAAAAGAGGCACCTCTCGGGCTCCATCAAGCCCATGGCCGGTAACGGGGCCTACCGGGTCCAACTACTTGCAGCCGTTCGCGGGACCTGCTCTGGAGTCAGATGTCTGTGACC
>JAFRUR010000012.1 GCA_017438775.1 Lachnospiraceae bacterium
ATGGCAGCCAGGCCGCCGTTCTTCTCCAGCCACTCGAAGACCTTGCCGCAGATGTAGATGCCGTAGCAGGGCGGGGTGTGATAGAGGGAAGCGTTGTCCGCGTGGATCTTGTACTTCAGCATGGTGGGCGTGAAAGGCAGGACGTCGTCGCGGATCGGGTCCTTGCGGATGACAACGACGACCACGCCGGCCGGGCCGACGTTCTTCTGCACGCCGCCGTACCTGAGGCCGTAATTCGTGATATCCCCCGGCTCCGAGAGCATGCCCGAGGAGACGTCCGCCACCAGGGTCTTGCCCTTGGTGTTCGGAAGGGTGTGAAATTTGGTCCCGTAAATGGTGTTGTTTTCGGTGATGTAGACGTAGTCCGCCTCCGGGGAGACCGGAAGGTCGGAGCAGTCCGGGATATAGGAGAAGGTCTTGTCCGCGCTCGAGGCGATGGCGTTGGCGGTGCCGTACTTGCCGGCCTCCTGCCAGGCCTTCTTGGCCCACTGTCCGGTGATGATGTAGTCCGCGACGCGGTTCTGCATCAGGTTCATGGGGATCATGGCGAACTGCTGCGAGGCGCCGCCCTGCAGGAACAGGACCTCGTAGTCTTCCGGGATGCCCACAAGACGCCGAAGGGTCGCTTCCGCGCCCTTGATGATGTCGTCGTAGACCTTGGAGCGATGGCTCATCTCCATGACCGACATGCCGCATCCGCGGTAGTCCAGCATCTCCTCTGCTGCCTCTTTCAGGACTTCTTCCGGCAGCATGGCCGGACCGGCGGAAAAGTTGTACACTCTGCTCATGTGTCTCCTCCTGTGCGCGCGTTGGACCCGTGGGACCCGATATTATTATAGATTATAGACTTGTGCCTTTGTATCGTCAATTGGAATAATAACGAAACTGTCAGAATAATGCGCGGGGTGCCGCAACATAATTCACAGACCGCCCGCGGACCGCTTCACGTCCGGCGCGCGGCGCCCCACCGGCAGGCACCTGTTCCGGGCTCCCGAAGGCCGCATTGCACGGCTCCCGCAGATCGAGACTGCGCACCGGAACGCGCCGGCAGAATCAAACCGGGCGCGGCGTCCGGCCGCGCCCGTGAGCACGTATGCGTTACTGTCCCATCCTCTTTCGGATCTCCTCCAGAGCGCGGTCGAGCTGCTCGTCCGCCTCGGTATCCGGATCGTTCTCCACGATGACGTCCGGGGTGATCCCGACGCCGTGGATGTTGGTCCCCTTCGGGGAATAATAGTCCGCGATGGTGAGGCGGATGCCGCTGCCGTCGCCGTAGCCCAGGACTTCCTGGACGATGCCCTTGCCGAAGCTGACGACGCCCACGACCGACGCGCGGTCGTTATCCATGAGCGCGGCGGTCAAAAGTTCCGACGCGGAGGCGGAGTTTTCGTTGATCAGGACCACGAGGGGCACGTCGGAATACACGTTGTCGCGGATCCGGTAGGTCTCCTCGTTGCCCTTTTTATCGCGCAGGGTGGTGACCACGCCCTTGGGCAGGAACTCTCCGGCGATGTCGGTCGCCACGTTCACCAGGCCGCCCGGGTTGGAGCGCAGATCCAGGATGAGGCCCTTCATGCCCTGGGCCTCCAGATCTTTCATGGCCGTGGCAAACTGGTTGCTGGAGACGGTGTCGAACTCCGCCAGGAGGATGTAGCCGATGTTATCGTCCAGCATCTCCCAGGTGACGGTCTCGTTCTCGATCTGGCGGCGGGCGACGTCATTCTCCATCTGGACGCCGTCGCGCATCCACACGACGTGGACTTTGGTGTTCTCCTCCCCGCGGATGTAGGTCACGGCGATGTTGAGATCCATGTCCCGCAGGTCGGTCCCGTCTGCCGACATGATGAGGTCGTTTTCGCGCAGGCCGGCTTCCTCCGCCGGGCTCCCCTTGAACACGCGCATCACGTGGATGAGACCCGTGTCCTTGTCCGTGGAAACGGAGACGCCGATGCCGACGTAGCTGCCGCTGCTCTCCTCCGTGACGGTGGCGTATTCCTCCGCCGTGTAGTAGGTGGAGTACGGCTCGTTCAGGGCATCGAACAGGCCGTGGTAGATGCCCTCGACCAGTTCGTCACGCTTGACCTCGTAGAGGTAGTCGTCGCTGATGATCTCGAACAGGCCGTCCAGCTTCTCCATTTCCTCCTGCGTGAGGAATTTGCTTTTGACCGACGGGGTCACGGAACTGCCGGGCGCCGGCGCACCGCCGGGCGTATCCCCGGAAACGATGCGGGCTCCCGTTCCGAGAAACACCAGGATCCCCAGCCAGCACAGGCAGCCGAGCACCGCCACGCCGATCAGGATCCCGGTCAGTACTCCCGCACCGAAACCGCCTTTTCTTTCCTGCATTTATCTTCCTCTTTCTCAGACCGAGAGGGTCTCCATATAATTCATGTATTTGACGACCATCAGCGCGATCTTGAAGGTGATGGCGTCCTCGAACACGCGCAGATCCAGACCGGTGCTCTTCTGGAGCTTGTCCAGCCGGTAGACCAGGGTGTTGCGGTGGATGTAAAGCTGACGGGAAGTCTCCGAGACGTTGAGGTTATTCTCGAAGAACTTGTTGATCGTGATCAGGGTCTCTTCGTCCAGTTCCTCGGGGGTCTTGTTGTCGAAGATCTCCTTGATGAACATGCGGCACAGGGACATCGGGAGCTGATAGATCAGACGGCCGATGCCGAGGCGGCTGTAGGCCACCACGTTCTGCTCGCTGTAGAAGATCTTGCCCACGTCCATGGCCATCTTGGCCTCTTTGTAGGACCGGGAGACCTCCTTGATCTCTCCGACGATCGTGCCGTAGGAGATATGCGCTCCGCTCAGGGCCTCCGCGCCCAGCATATCCAGGATGACGCGGGCGGTCTTGTCCAGATCCTCGTACGTCTCTCCGGCCTTGACCTCGCGCACCAGGATGATGTTCTTTTCGTCCACGGCGGTCACGAAGTCGCGCTGCTTGGCCGCGTACATGGTCTTGATCGTGCGCAGGGCGTTCACGTCGTTCTCCGTGTGGGTCTCGATCACGTAGACCACGCGGCGCACGTTGATGTCGATGTGGAGCTTTTTCGCGCGGTTGTAGATATCCACCAGCAGGAGGTTGTCCAGCAGGAGGTTCTTGATGAAGTTGTCCTTGTCGAAGCGCTCCTTGTAGGCCACAAGGAGGTTCTGGATCTGGAACACCACCATCTTCCCGACCATGTAGACGTCGTCCCCGCTGCCGCGGGCAAGAAGCACATATTCCAGCTGGTTTTCATCAAAGATCTTGAAAAACTGGCAGCCCTGCAGGACCTGACTGTCCGCGGGAGAATCCACAAAAGCCAGCACCGGGGCCTCGTATTCGTCCGCCTCGGCAAACGTGGATGCCAGGACCTTGCCCTCGGTATCGCAGACACACAGATCCACACGGGTGATGCCGCGGAGCCCTTCCAGAGTTGACTGCAGAATTTGATTGGAGATCATGTGTTTTCCCTCTCTCGATACAGATGAATGCGGTATGGGACACAAATCTACAGTTTACCGGATTATTATATCTGATTTTCGAATAAAGGGCAAGAAAAAATGCCGCGATTCCTGTCGAAGAAGAGGCGGGGGAGAAGTCCTCTCCCCCGCCTCTGCGGTCGGTCACCTATGACATCCGGTCCTTTCCGCCCACGGAAGAAGCCGTCCGGGAAACGGAAAGTCAGAAGATATGACGTCGGAATAGTATCTCTCCCGTGCGGCGGGAAAGACGCATTTCGTCAGTCCTTGTGCCGCTTCGCGTAATCCTCGCGCACCTCCTTGAGAACGTCCGCGTCAAAGGCCGCGTTCATAGCCTCCGGCGTCGCCGCGCAGCGGGCCTCGCGCAGGGCCTTCCCCATCGCATGGAAGTTCTTCATGGTGCCGACGCCGTCGTGCTCGTAGCGCGCGGATCTCCTGCGGTCGATTCCGAAGCGCTCCGCCTCCGCGGCCGCATCGATGTTTGCTCCCAGGAAGAGGAATTCCCAGCGGTCCGCCTCCCTGCGGCGCTCCACCATGCGCTTCACCTCCGCGTAGGTGTATCGCCGGCTGGCGTTCTCCATCCCGTCCGTGGTGATCACGACGACGGTCTTCTCGGGCCGGTCCTCCGGCCGCGCGTACTTCTGCGCCGTGTGGATGCGCTCCACGGTCTCGCCGACGGCGTCCAGCAGGGCCGTGCAGCCGCGCACATAGTAGTCCTCGCGGGTGATGTTCCTCACCTCGCGCAGGTCCATGCGGTCGTGCAGGATCTCCACGCGGTCGTCAAAGAGCACGGTGGTGAGGATGGCTTCGCCCTCCTCGGCCCTCTGCTTCTCCAGCAGGGCGTTATACCCGCCGATGGTGTCGGACTCCAGTCCTCCCATCGATCCGCTGCGGTCCAGGATGAAAACGATCTCGGTCAGTCCCTTTTTCATGCTGCTCTCCTTTCTATATGCCGCCCGGTGCGGCTGTCCGGCTCCCTCCGCGCTTACCGCGCCGTGAGATTTGGAGGGGCGCTCCGTCTGTTTCTGAGGAGAGCATACACGGTTTCCAAAGGCCCGTGGTCGCCTGCGGGGCGACATTTGCGGGAGACGCAAAAACACCGGGACGCGGGAGCGCGTTCCGGTGTTTGTATGGTTTTGTTTCAGGTCCGGACGGCAGCCCCGCAGCGAATGCTGTCCGCAAAAGCGCCCGCGGAGACCGCTTCGGAAGCCCGGCCGCAGTCAGCCGCAGGGGTGCCGCGGCTCACGACGCGCTCAGCAGCGGCTGGTCGTAGGACAGGAGCGCCTCGTCGATGGTGTAGAAGTCGTAGATCTTCTCTTCGATAAAGAACTGCACGATCAAGTCGAAGAGGCTCCCCGGCGACAGGGCGTAGCCCGCGCGGGCCAGAAGGTCCGCGGTCTCGTCCGCGGAAAGCTCCAGAGCGACGGCCAGAGCCACCGCAGTCTTCTTGCCCGGCTGGTACTCCCGGTCCTTGCGGATCTTCGCGAAGTGGCGGCGGTCGATCCCGGCCTTCTTGTAAACCTGCGCGTCCGTGAGCCCCTTCTGGTCGATCAGGCGCAGCAGGCTCTCCTGGAAGGTCTCGCCCACCTGCGCGGCAGCCTCCTCCAGCGTGCGGGGCCTTTTCTCGGCGTGGGCAGGCGCCGCGGCCTCCGGCGTGCGGGGCTTTTTCGCGGCAGGAACAGGCGCCGCGGCCTCCGGCGTGCGGGGCCTTTTCTCGGCGTGGGCAGGCGCCGCGGCCTCCGGCGTGCGGGGCTTTTTCGCGGCAGGAACAGGCGCCGCGGCCTCCGCGTCCTCCTCCGCCCCGGGATGCAAACCGATATCCGAGAGAGCCGCGAAGTACCCTCCCTCCGTCGCATTCCACACCTGGGGCCGGAAATGCGCGGAAGCATCTTCACAGAGCTCGTCCCTGTCGGTCTCGTCCCTGCCGATTTCGTCTCTTTCGGTCTCGTCCTTACAGACCTCGTCCCTGAAAAACTCTTCCCGGCAGACCTCTTCCCTGCGGAGCTTTCCGGGGCGGGGCTGCTTGTCTGCATACCCGGACAGGCTCTCCGTCCGCATCACCCCTCCGCGGGAAGAACTCTTCCGCCGCAGGAAAGGCGGGGCCTCCTGCGAAGACTGCTCCTCCGAAGCCGGCATCGGCGCCTCCGCTTTTTCCGGGACGAAATCCTCTTCCGGCGCAGCGGAAAGAAGTGCGTCTTCCTCTCCCCGGTAATACCGCCCCAGATAGATCCTCAGCTTTTCACGAAGGGCGGAAAACCCGCCCGAAACCGCTCTCTCCTTGCTCATACCACATCGCTCCTGTGCGGCAGGGGCCGCGTTCCCCGTTCGACAGCACTTGACTGATTCCGTTTGGATATTATCCAGAAACTGCTCCAATACCTGAAAATGCTCTTGAAACAGATGCACGTACCTCTATACCCTGTGTTCCGTTACCCAAGCCAGCAGTGCGTTGTAATCCATATTCCCGGCAGCAACGGCAAAACCGGTCTGGGCAACCTCTTCATTTGTTGCTTCAAGCCGGATACCGTTTACCTCAAGAAATGTCAACATCACATACATTCCGATGCGCTTGTTCCCGTCGACAAAGGCATGGTTAGAAATCAGGGCAAAACCGAGCCTTGCTCCTTTTTCTTCCTTTGATGGATAAAGATCCTTGCCATCAAAAGTTGCAAAAACGCCTTCAAGTGCAGACTCGAGCAGGCCCTCATCACGAACACCTATGGAGCCACCGGTTTCCTCTGAAATAAGCTGATGCAGCAGTTTTACTTTATCCTTGGAAAAACTGATCATTCTGCGAGCTCCAAAAATGCAGGCCTATACTTCTTCAGAATTCGAGCAGCAACGAAGTCGATCTTCTCATCATCAGACATTTCAACCGGAGGGTTGCTCTCTAAATCGATCAGCATGTACTTCGGTCTGTTATTTTTGAAAATAACAGCTTGACCATTCTTTTCGGCAATGCGCGCTGCCTTTGAAAAATTCTGGTTTGCTTCACTTATTGATATGATAGTATTTGTGTTGATTGTCATCGCTTTTGTCCTCCACCGTCATTATGTCATATTATAGCTAAAATTCAAGCTATTTTTTTATGTATGAAATCAGCTGATCTGCAGTGCAGCAGAAAAAACAGCAGCGAATATGCAAAACATGCGTGGCAACGAGAAGAATTCCGGACAATGATCATAGAACACGGGAAGGGGCGGGAACAGGCTGTCCCCAGCCGGTTTCCCGCCCCTTTTTCCGTTTCGGCCGCCTGCTCCGCATAGCGGCTTATGAGAAAAAACTATCTCCTCACCCGCCCGGCGCCCGGCTCTACCTTGCCGGCGCGCTTCCGGCATCCTTCAGCTTCTCGCACCGCACCGTCAGCCTGGCCTGGCCGCGAAGCGTGCAGGTGAACAGCGTCAGGTCCCAGCCGCTTTCGGTCATCTCCTCCACGTCCGTCGGCTGCAGCACGGTGATCTCTCCCACCCGGTAGCGGAACACGTTCCCGTCCATGTCCGTCAGGGAGACGGCGTCTCCGATCGAGAGCCTCTTGAGGCCCTCGAAATGGCTCCGGGTGTTGTGGGCGCAGATCACCATGTTCCCCCGGTACGCCGTGCCGGAGTACCGGCAGGGATTGACCTTGAGCCTCTTCATGTCCCAGGTGTCCATGACCGGGTACTCCAGCCCGATCGAGGGGATGGAAAGGACGGCAAGATAATCATACTCCCCGATGGTCTTCACGGGCATCTCCATCCCGGGGTCCAGCACATAGTCCGGATAGACCGTCTCCGCATACCCGTTTTCGCTGCCGCTCCCTGCTCCGGACGGGCCGCCCTCTGCTCCCGCGACGCCGGCGCTTGACGTGCCGCCCGCGTGCGCGGTCAGGCCCGAGGACGCCGTCTGGGCCTGGCCGTTCCCCGCGGTTTCGCTTTGAGCCCCCGTCTGCGCCTCTGCCTGCGCCATAAGCTGCGGCACCGCGGCGCGCAGCTCCGCAAGGACCGCGTCCCGCTGCACCCCGGCCTGTCTGTCCTCATACAGATTGAAGGCAGTGAGACAAAGGGCCGCTGCGATCAGCAGCAGCCCTGCAGCCGTCAGGATCCGTCCTTTCTTTCTTCTCTTCACGACAGATTCCTCTCGATCTTTGTCCAGGTCTTCTAAATCGTTGCCCTCTAAGTCTTTATCCTCTGAGTATATGTCCTCTTTGCCCGGTCATCTCCCGCATTTTCGGGCTATCCCTGCCGGGCCGGAGCTTTCCTGCCAAACTCCCGGGGCCGTTTTCCCGGGACCTCGAACTTATCTGTTCCCGGCCGCACCCGGAACAAAGTCCACAGGAGAGCCGTGTTTTTAGTTCCCGCGCCGGTCTGTCCTGCGTCTCGCAAACCCCGCGCACAGCAGGAGCAGTCCCGCGATCAGGAGCACCGGCACCGGCCACCAAAGCTGGCCCGTCTTCGGGATGGTGGGAGGCGTCTTGGGAGGCGTCTTGGGCGGCGTATCCGTCTTCTTGTACGGGTTGTCAAAGACGATCCCGTCCACCTCGCGGCCGCCGTTCGACACCGTCGTGACCGCACTCAGACGGTTGTTCTCCTCCGTCACCACGCAGGTAATGGTGTATTCGCTATTATCATAGGTGTAGCCTGCGGAGCCGGTGTTCACCTCGTAGACGCGGTAGACGTAGGTGCCGGGACGAAGATATTTGATAATGCCGAACTCGTATTCTCCGCCGCCGAGCACATCCTTGATAATGCGGCCGTCCTCCGCGCCCTCCGGCATCGGGATGTCAGCGGTCTCAAAGCCCGCGGTGTTGCTGACCGCCTCCATCACGAAGCGGAAGATCGCGGGCGTCGCGGGCGTGTCGCCGGAAACGATCTTCCTGAGCGGCGGGTCGATCTCGCAGGGAGCGGCTGTATTCGTGACCGTGAAGGTGATTCCCTGCAGCTCATTCTTGACCGTATAGCCCACCGGGATGTCCGTTTCCACGACGGTCCAGGCGTAGCGGGCGCTCAGATCCGTCCACTCGTGGCGCCAGCTGTTCGCGGCGTTTAAGGTCACGGTGTCCTCCACCGCCCCGTCACGCAGGAGCTGAACGGTGATCTCCTGCGGCCGCTGGGTCTCCATGCCGGTATCCTCCCAGACCTTGAGGACGCGGCGCGTCAGGCGCTCGTAGGCCTCCGCACGCTCCGCCTTGGGCCTTGCCTCGGCCTCGTAGTTCCAAAGCCACATATCGTCCGAGGCCCTCTCCGGCAGCACCAGGATGGAGGGCGCAGACGTATAGACGTAGTCCTCTATCACCACACTGTCGCCCAGCAGGAGATACAGGCCGGGCGCGAAGGTCTGCGAAAACGCGAGGTCTCCCGCGCTGTCCGTCCTGCCGGAGGCGACCGGCGTCAGGCCGTCCCGCCGCACATAGCCGTCCAGGGTCGCTGCAAGGTCCTGCCAGCCCTCCCGCGTCAGGCCGGCCGTGCTGACCGGGTAGCCCGAGAAGGCGGGCGTCAGGGTGAAGCTCACGTCCGCGTTCATGGAGGCCACCTGGTACAGCCTGAAATCCGCCCCCGCGACCGGCTCTCCCTCGTAGGCGTAGCGCACCGTGAGCGAAGACTTCTTCGTCAGGTCAAGGTCCCCGGCGGCATACGCCGCGGACGAAAAGAAGACCGCCGCGGCCAGTACGCAGGAGAGCAGCGCCAGGACTTTTCTCGTAAGTTTACTCATTTTCACAACCTCCAAAGCTTCGGGGCTACGTTTATATCCTATCCGCTTTTCCGCTTTACGCTTTCTCTGAGAAATATTCGTTATCCGCAAGAACTGCACGGTATCTGGGCCTCGCTCTGTATCGGGGGCAGGGCCCTGTCAAGCAAAAGATTTGCCGCGCTCTGTGAGGCTTCCTTCCCCGGCCCGGGACCGGCTCATGTCTCACGCCGATACGCCGTCCGACGCCTTCTGCCTCTGTCTCCGTCTCCGCGCGGACTGCACGATATCCCGCAGCATGATCCACAGCAGGAGCAGGAGCACCATCGGCACCGCCAGCGCCGTCGCGACGATCATCGGGTCGATCTGCGTGGCCTCCGACACGATGCGCACGGTCCTGGCCGTCTCCACATTTTCGATTCGATGCCCCCGCACCAGCAGACGGTGCGTATTGACGCCGTAGGGCGTGCAGGTGACCAGAGTGCACAAGTCCCTGCCCGGCTCGGCCAGCAGCGCCGTCACGTCCTCCGGCTCCACGATCAGGATCCTGTCCACCTCGTAGGTCAGGGTCTCGTCCAGGACCTGCAGCATAAAGAGATCCCCTACCACGACCTTATTCAAATCGGTAAAGAGCTTTGCCGAGGGCAGACCACGGTGGCCCGAGACCACCGCGTGCGTCCCCGCGCCGCCCACAGGCAGATAGGTCCACTCCAGATGGCCCACGGCGCGCTGCAGGACGCTTTCCTCTGTCCCGTGATAGATCGGGAGCTGGACGCTGATGGCCGGGATGTCCACATAGCCCATGATCCCGGAGCCGCTTACGTCCAGGGTGGTCCCATATTTTGCGCGCAGCTCTTCCGGCAGGTGATAGGGATTCGTTCTCTGCGACAGCTGTTTGTTATACTCTACGGCCTCTTCCCACAGTTGTTTTTTTGCCTCTTCGTCCGTGTGGTCCAGGTCTTCCACGTAGGTCATCACAGCCCCGGACTGGCGCGTGGAGTTCCAATAGTCCGCAAAGGTGGGGTAAAGGAGCAGGGACAGACCTGCCAGAAGCATGATCACAAGAAGCGCCGTTATCCATGTCCTTTTTTTCATCCGGCAGCTCTCTCCCAGCCCTTTTACTTTGGGGACACCTTTTTCGTTCTCCCCTTTATCTTCTTTTGGAGAAGGAGGTGCTGCTCCACTCTCCGCCTCCTCTGCCTCAAGCTCCCATGCTCCATTCTCTTTGGAGCAGGCAAACCTCTCCTTCGGAGCCGGGGGCGCAGGTGTGCCCCCGGCTCCGGCTCCGGGACTGCCGCCGCTTTGGCCGCGGCAGTCCCGGCACTTCATTCTTTCCTCTTTACTCGTTTTCCGCGTTCATCTGCATGCGCCTGCGGGAGACCAGCACGACGCCCGCGCCCACGAGCAGGATGGCGCCCACCACATAGAAGATGGTGGTGCCGATGCCGCCGGTGCCCGGAAGCTCGGTGCCCTGGTTGTTGACCACGGTCACGGTCAGGGTCTTGCCGGAAACGGCCGTGACGGGGCTGGTCACGGACCAGGTCTTGTCCGCATCAGCAAAGCTCACGGTGAATTCCACGTCCGCCGCCTTGTTGTAGCCGGCCGGCACGACGCTCTCGGTCAGAGTGTAGGCGCCGGGCACCAGGCCGGAAAACTTCACCTTGCCGTCCGCGCCCACGAAAGCCTTCATGGTTGCATTCGTCTGACCCGCACCCTGGACCTCGGTAAAGGTCTCCTGGCGGTACCTCTGGGTCGTGCTCTCGTACGCATTCTGGTTGATGCCCTGCGCAGTCGGGGCAGTGGTGGTGTAAGTGCCGTCCTTCAGTTTCCAGTAGGCGCCGGCGTTGTCCGCCACGTAGCGCACGCCCTGGGTAAAGACAAGGGTACCGGTGGGGCCCGTCAGGGTGAACTCCGCGCCGGAGAGCGCGCTGGTGCCGTCGGTCTTAAGGACCTCGATCTCCGTCGCGTAGGTCTCGGTCTTCTTCTCGGGAGCGGTGCCCTTCGGATCGGTCGGATCCGTGCCCGTGCCGGGGCCCGCGTACCACTTGAAGACGGACTTGTTCTCGTTCGGGGCGTTAAAGAGCACGTCGTTGGTGGTATCCGTGTCCGTCAGCTTGGAGGCGTCCAGCTTCGCCTTGTAGGTGATGTGGATCTCTTCTCCGTTGGGATACAGGGAGTCTCCCGCGGAGGTCCCGGTGCTGGTCCAGGGGATGGTGACCTTAAAGTTCTTCGCCCTCTTCCAGGGCTCGGTGCCGGTGACTTCCTGCGTGAAATTGTCGTCCGTGTACCACTTGATGGCAGGGGTGATGGTGACGGTCCCGACCTTGACCGTCAGATTGGTCAGGAAGGTCATGCCGGCATGCATCTTATCCTCGATCTCATATTTGAATATCTTCTGGTCTCCGTCATAGTTTTTGGAGGTCACACCGATATCGAAGGTGATCTCCTCCTCCAGCTTCGCGGTGTTGTGACTGACCTTGGTGCCGTCGGATTCCACGATGACCTTGCCGGGCTCTCCGGGGCCGTTGTCCCAGCCGGGACCGTCGTTCTTGTCGTGCACCTTGGCGTTGGGCATGGTGCTGTCCACCGTGACCACGGTCTTGCCCAGGGTGGTGGTGATCAGATAGTAGCCGTAGGGGAGGTTCTCGACCACGAGCATTTTGTCCGTCAGGTCGGCCAGCGCCACGGTTCTGGAATACTGATTGATACCGAAGCCCGTGGCCCAGGTCTTAAAGGCGTCGCTCCTTAAGACCGTCTCGGTGAGCGCAGGCTTGGCGGTCACATTGCCGGCGGCGTCCACCGCGAACCAGTCGGTCGCGGGCGATCCCAGGGTCTTCCCGGCCGGGACCTTGTACGCGATCTTGGTGCCGTCCGCGGAGACGGTGGCGTCAAAGAGCTGATAGAAGGTGTAGGTGTGGTCGACCGCGGCGTTCTCAATGGTGATGGTGGCCGGGCCGCCCTTTCCGCTGTCCAGGGCAAACGCGGTGACGCTGAGGCCGAGGACCATGACGCAGACCAGCAGGAGGGACGCGATCTTCTTCATCGTTTTCATTCCCATGTTCCTTTCTTGCTTTTTTGATTGCTTCTCTGTTTCTTCTCTTGTTTTCGGTTGCAGTTGTTCGTTCTGTTCTGCCTTCCGCGCTCGCCTGCTCTGCCTTGGCCGTTTTCTGCCTCAGCAGCACGGCGGGCGGCGGGCCGCAGAGTTTTGTTTTGCTCTATGGACTCTCTTCGGGCGCTTATGCGTTGCTTTTGATCTTCGCCGCGAAAGAAGGCGCTTACACATAACCTCCTTTCCTTCTGCGCCTAAAGCAGAGCCCGCACAGCAGGGCCGCTCCCACAAGGAGGAGTCCCGCAAGTGTGTAGGGGATCGTTCCGGGGCCGCCGGTGTCCGGCAGCTTCACGCCGGGATTGTTCACGCACTCCGCTTCCCTGTTCTCGCTCATTTCGAGGGTCAGGACGTTGCCGGAGGCCAGCTGCTGGTTCCCTCTCTTGTACAGGACCGTGTAGCCGTCGTAGCTGGTCTCTGTCACGGTGGCCGTGCTGTCCTTCGGGATCCCGGAGATCTCGGCGCGGTGGCCGTTTTTCAGGCTGAAGCCGATCACGCCGGTCGATGTATTCACCGTCACGGCCGGGTCGGGCGACGTGATCTCCGCATCCTCTTCGTCATAGAGGGTCACAGTCACTCCGCTCAGATCCGCGGGGCTGCCTGCGTCCGCAAGCGCCACCGTGAACGGGAAAGTACCGTCCCCCTCGCCCGCGACCGTCTTGGTCAGCTCCAGGGTGACCGTCTCCGGCTCGTGGATGGGCGTGTTCTGGAAATAGAGGGTCGTCTCTGTGTAGGGGGGCTTCGTGTCCCGGTCGCCCACATATTCCACGATGACGTCGTGATCCGTATCCATCGTAACGGAGATCATGTTATTGACCGGCGTGACCTCCGTGCCATCCACCGTGACGCGGCGGGTATATCCCTCCGGCGCGGGGTCCACGTGGATCGGGACCACCTTGCCGTTGCCCGCGAAGCGGGTGGCCCACTCTCCGTCCGCATTCGTATAGTGGAAGGTGGCGGCACCGGAGCTGGCCGTGTCGTAGGCGATGATGCCGCCCCGGGCGGTGCCCCAGGTCCAGTCCGTGTCCGCCGTGCCCTTGTACTGGGCGCGGATACGAAGCATGGGATGCGACTCAAACATCCCTGTCCCCGCGCCGGAAGCCCAGACGTCAATGACCGTTCCGTCGGCCTTGCCGACAAATGCGAAGCCGGAGTAGTAGGTCTCGCCGTCTTCGCGGCTCGCCATAAAGGTCAGGCCGTTCGCGAAGCCGTCTGTATTGCCGTTCGTCTTGATCTTCAGGAAGTTCGCTGCGGGGATCACTGCGGGCGTCTGCGCGCCCGATACCACGCGCACGCTCTCATCCCAGTATTCCCTGTACACGTACGGGGTCACCGTCTTGTCCGGCTGATCGATATCGCGATAGGAATAGATCAGCGTATCGTGCTCTCCGGCCCCGACCACAGAATAGGTGATCTTCTGCTGCACGGCCACGACCGAGGAAGCATGATCCAGCGTTTCTCCAAAGCCCGTGAACGCCGTGTAGTTTGTGCCTTCGTCTGACATCATGAGGATCGGCCACCTTGTATCCGTCCAGGGAGCATAGATGTCCATGCCTGAGCCGGTGACCTTTACATCCCCCCGGCTGCCGTCGCTGAAGATGGCTGCGTCCTTAAATGTGACCGTATATGAGTTGTTGTATCTGTCAGATTCGCCGGCCGCCACGGCATAATCGCTGTAGATGCACCACGCCGGAGGAATATTGGACGGGTAGTGCGTCGCGTATGTATACCCTTTCTTGATATAACCGCTGTCTGCTGTCAACGTGGCGTTGCCCAACTTGATCTTCGAGGCGTCGATGCCGACGGTCGCAAACGGGAGGCTTCCCATAAAGGTGGAGGCTGTCCCGCCCCGGAGCACCTTGTCCGGGTCCGTCGCGAGATTATTGCCGCCCAGCGTCTCCGGGCTGGTCGTCACGACCACGTTCACCGTCGGCGCCTCGTAGGTGATCGAACTGTCCGCCAGAACCGCCTGGAACACGTACACGCCGTCGGTGTTGGGATCATATGCCGTAAGGGCAGTCCAGGAGGAGACCGCAACGCTCACCTCCTGCCCGTCACGCATCAGCGTGACAGAGGCCGGCAGGCCGATGTCCGCCTGTGCCGTCCCGAGGCCTACAAGGATGTCCGGCACCTCCACAAACCCGTTCTCGGGCCACACCCACTCCGCGCTGAAGGTCTGGTCCGCCACCGGCTCGAAGCCCGGGGGCAGCGTCTCCTTCACGGTGTAGACCTGCGGCAGGGCCAGGTAGGGGATGCCCTCGATCACGCATTTGCCGTCCGGCCCGGTGACGCCCACGCCCACGACGGCGCCGCCCGGCGCGTACACCGTGAAGGTGATACCGCTCATGGGCTCTCCCGTCTCCGCGTTGGTCTTGTGGATGATCACCTTTCCGGCGTGGCGGATGTTGGTGAACACGATGCTGACCGCACGCCCCTCTACGCCCTCCGCCGGCACGGCCCAGGACATCGCGCCGCTATTGTGCATGGCGTACTCGCCGTTTACGGTCACCCGCAGGCCGTAGTCCTCCGGGACGGTCTCCGCCACGGAGATGTCCGCGCCGGGCAGGGCCTCGAAGGAGAAGGTCTCCTCGTGGCCGAGTTGTTTGGCCGCGTCCGTCACGGTCTCGGTCACGAGCTGCAGATAGTTGCTGTCCGTCGGGGCCTTGCCGGTCCAGGCGTCCAGGTCGCTGTAGCGACTGTCGCTGCCGTTTGTGGCCGCGAATTTGGCCTGGTCCGCGCTGTAGGTAAAGTCAAACTTCTCCGCGGTCTCCGTGCCGTCCACGACCTTTTTGACCGTGACCGTCACGGGCACGTCCACATGCGGCACGGGGAAGTTCTTGAGGGGCGTACTGTCCTCGGGGCCCTTGTATACGCCGGAGGGGGCCTCCACGTTGGTGGCCTGGGCGATTCCGCCCGGATTCGATTCCGACGCGTTGATCGGGATCTTCACGACCAGGCGCTTTCCGGAGGCGGGGTCGCCGCCGTTGGCCTCGCGGGGGTAGTTGGCCGAGAAATCGAAGCCGGTCACGCGGACGGTGTCAAATCGGTCCGAGGCCGCGTCGCTCTTGGCCAGGCTCACGGTGACGGAGCTGGTGATGTCCGTCTGGGCAGTAGACCAGGTGTCGCTTCCCAGGTAGTCCTCCGTATAAACCTTGACGTAGTTCTTGACGTTCTCCGCCGTCACGCCCGCCGGAAGGTCAAAGTCCGCCGTCAAGACGTCCTGGACCACAGCGCTGGCGTCCAGCTCGGTGTAGATCACATTTTCCGCGATCTGCGCAAAGATCTCGTTCAGGGCTTCCTTCGTCTGGGCGTCGAAGGCGTAGGTCTTATCCGTGTTCTCCTTCTCCGTGTCCCAGGTAAAGCTGTAGCTGCTGCGCGCGGTCAGTGTTCCGCCGTTGTAGCTGCCTCTCGCATCGGGATGCTGCGAGGAGGCGTAGTGCATATAGTCCTCTCCCGCACCGGTCAGACGGATGGTATAGACCTCGGCCCCGTAGGTGTTCTTGGTCTCCCAGGCTCGCTCGACCACCTGATCGAGGCGGACCCTGCTTCCGGCTGTGGCTTCTTCCAGCCAGCCGTCCTGGGCGCCGTCGGTCAGCAGGATGACCACGCGCTCGCGGTCGCTCCCGGCCGGCAGAGGGTTGGCCCGCAGGATGCTGTTTGCCACCAGAAAGCCCGTGTCGATGCTGGTATACAGCCACATCTGCATCGCCCGCAGGCTCTGCAGGATGCCGGTCGCCTCGTTGGTGCTGGGTGTCACAAAGGCGTCCTGTCCGAAGGTGACAGCGGGCCATTCGCCCGTAGAGTAGGCATACCCAACGTTTTGCCCAAGACCACGGATCGGGTGATAGTCTCCATTGCGGTAATAGCCGGAGGCCAAATAATTGTTCATTGGATATTTCTGCCCGTTGGAGAGCGGAACCTCGAAATAGCCGGTAGAGTAGAACTCGGTATAGGGCTCCGGCGGGCCGGAAAAACCGGCCAGGGCGATCCGGTGGTCCGCGCCGGATTCCTCCAGGACGCGAAGCAGCGTCCGGATGGCGGTGACCGTCGCTCCCATCCGGGTCTCGTAGTATCTGAGGCCGGCGGGAAGGGACGCGGCGTCGGGGTACTTCGTGATGCTGTCCGCTACGCGGAAGGGATAATATTTTGCCATGCGCCTGCTCAGCTGCCAGGGCCCCTCGGGATCTCCCTCCACGTATTTGATGGCGTAATGTACCGGATCATTATTGGCGGGAACGTTGTAATCGTACGCGCAGTAATAGCCCTCGATGGAGGCGTTTTCCGCCGTCATGGCGGTCCTGCTGATCTGCGGCGTCTCCGTTTCCGAGACCCTGAACTGCATCGACGCGGACTGGTCCAGCACCAGCACGATGTCCTTCGCGGGGCCCGCCAGCTCCTGCGCGTCCACCCAGGTCTTGAGGGTCAGCAGGAAGTCGGATTCCGTGCCGATGGCATCCGGGTTCTCATCCACGCGCTTTTCCGTGTGGACGGAGCCACCGGGGTCCACCGGGGACAGCTCGTCCACCATGGACACCAGCTCCACCAGGCGGGTGGTCCCGCCGCTCTCGAGGATATGGACCTTGTAGTCAAGGTCCACCCGGAAGGCGATGTCCGCCGCCGCCGCGTAGCCCGCGGGGGCCTGGGTCTCCACGAGAACATAGTCCCCGGGCGCCAGGAAGAAGCCCTTCGCCTTGGGCCGTGCGGGGTCTCCGGCGTTTTCTCCCGGGACCGTCTCGCTGGTCCAGGTCTGAATCAGGTTCTCTGCGGCCACGCTGTCCTTATACAGGGCAAGGCTTGCCCCGGCCACGCCGCTGCCGGCCCGGTCTGTCTTCTGCAGGTAGATCGCATTGGGCTGCAGGTCGGCCAAATGCACGGTGGCGGCCGAGCCCCAGGTCGTCGTGTAGTCGATGACGGCCCCCTGCGCGTCCCCAAGGATCATCAAGAGGCTGTGCTCCGTCTGGCTGTCGCTCTGGGAACCCGTGATCCGGTAACCCTCCCACTGGGCGGAGGCGCTGTTTCCCATCTGCCACAGATAGGTGTCCTCCGCCAGGGTAAGGGTGTCCATGTCGAAGCCGGAGATCAGGTTCACGCCCTCGGACAGGTTGCCGTAGCTCGCATTCGCGCCCAGCGTAGACGGCTTCGTCTCGCCCGTGTTCAGGTAGCTGGGCATGTCCACATCACTTGCGCCGTAGGTGAAGGTGCCCTCTGCCGGCCTGCCGTCCTTGTTCAGGATACGCATGGCCACCCGTGTTTTGAGGCCGGTGTATGCGGGAAAATTGATCAGCTGTAAGTTCTGCTCGTCCCGATACCACAACGGCTGCTGTGTATAAAAGCCAGCCGTCCTTCCGCCGTAGATGGGGCGCACCCAGACCTCTGTCTCTCCCAGCCCGCTGTTTTTCAGGTTGTAGAGCGTGATGTTGCTGACGGTGATCTCCACATCGAACGGATTCCCGTCCGCGTCCACTGCCGCGTCGCTGTAGAGCAGCTTGACGGTGCCGGGGACGCTCAGGGATGCGTAGTCCCTCTGGGCCAGGCCCGTCAGATGCAGGGAGACGGCCCCGTTGCTGCCGGAGACCAGCAGGACGGACGGGTTCGAATTGCTGACCAGGGCGGCGTTGTCCGCCATATTCACGATCCGGTAAGTGGCGGGAGCCTCCGGTTGAAAGGAGCGCTCCGTCTGGCGAATGTAGGTGCCCGGAAAGACACCGGCCTGAAGGCTTGCGGACAGCTCGGCGGCGGTGTAGACCCTGTCCTCCTCCTGGCGCAGCCAGGTCCCGGAGATGAAGCCTGTGGAATACGGTCCCTTAGGCAGGAGAGAAAAGCCGTTCCCCAAGAGAATCCTGGTGCGGATGTTGGGGAAAAAGCTTTCTATGTTCTGGGCGCTGCCGGTATCAAAGTTTCTCAGGTCCAGCTCGTCAAAGTTGCAGGCGCCAAACATGGTGTTGAAGTCAGTTACGCGGGAGGTGTTGAAATGGCTCACATCCAGGCTGGCAAGGCTCGCGCAGCTTTCGAACATCGATTCCATGACGACTGCGTTTTGCGTGCGGAAGCTGCTGAGATCCAGATTGGATAATTTGGAGCTAAAGGCGAACATGCCTCCAAAGTCAGTGACGTTCTCCGTGCTGAAGCTGCTCAGATTCAGGCTGACCAGGTTCCTGCAGCGATAGAACATGTGCTGCATGGTGGTGACTTTTGCAGTGTTGAAGCTGCTCAGGTCCAGGCTGGTCAGGCTGTTGCAGTCCTGGAACATGCGATTCATGTTGGTCACCTTTGCCGTATTGAAGCGGCTCAGGTCCAGGCTGGTCAGGCTGCTGCAGAGAAGGAACATGCCCTGCATATTGGTGACATTGGCGGTATTGAAGCTGCCGAAGTCGATCCTGGTCAGGTTCTGGCAGTTGTGAAACAAGCCAAAGCTGTTGGCGTTGGCGACCACGTTTCCCACAAACCTCACCCTCTTCACCTGGGAGGCGTAGGCGGAGCTCGTTCCCGCCCAGGGAGGCGTTCCGGCCCCCATGGTGCCGGCATTTATCGTGAGCACCCCGCTGTTGTCCAGGGTCCAGGCGCAGGTGCCCCAGGTGCCGCTGGCGGCGTCCGTGGCACGCACGGCGATCACATCGCCGTTCTCAAACGTAACTGTCAGGGTCTCGGCCGTGATGAAGGGCGCGAGGGACGTGAGCAGCCAGTCGGGGCTGCCGGCATTGTCCTGCTGCTCGACGCTCAGGAGGGCGGGGTCCGTAAACTCCGCGCGCACGACGTCCGCCACATCGCGGTCGATGTGGAGCTGCTCAAAGAGCTCGGACAGCCAGATGGAGCCCTCCCCGGGAATGTGATACTCGTACTCGCCGTAGTAAAAGTCCACGGTATAGGTAAAGGTCACGGCATAGAGAGAGAAGTGGTCCGTCTCCATGAGGACCTCGTTCTCAAGACGCTCCAAAAGCTCCGGATCCGCGGGCGCGGCGGGCTCTGCGGTCACGTCCTCCACCGCCTCGTTCTCCATGTCCACATGGAAGACCTGCGCGTCGTTCCTGGGCGTCTCGATCCCGGCAAAGGTCACGGACACCGGCCCGGTGGGCTGAACTTCCTCTTCTCCGTGCATGAGGCGGACGTCAAACAGCAGGGTCTGACGGCGGACAGGATCTCCCTCTCCGGGCAGACCGCCCTCCACCAGAGCCACCGCGGCCTCATTCTCGACCGCCTCCGCAAACAGGGTGAGCTCCTGCGCCGGATACGGCAGGCTCCCCGCGGGGGCCGTCATCACCACGGTCACGCCTTCCGCCGTCACGGCCGTCAGGACCGCGGGGGCGGCGGCTTCGGGATCTGCTGCCCCGGCCGCGTTTTCATTCTCTCCGGCCGCGCCGGGGTCTTCGGGATCGTCCGCAGCCATATTCTCAGCCCCGGGCTCCTCCGGCTTCTCCGGCAGCTGCCCGTAGCCCAGAATCACGGTATTGTCGAGGTCGTAGACGTTCTTTTTTACGCGGCCCGAGGCATTGCCCTCGATGGTGCCGATCCTTGCCGGGACGAGCGCCTCTGCGGCCGCGGTCTCCTCTTCGGTCTCCGCAGCCTTCAGGGCGGCGGTCACGGAGGCGTCATCTTCGGTCAGGAGCTCCGACACAAGGCCCACGTGGTCGGCCCTGCCGTCCTTATTCATGTCAAAGAAGACCAGGTCTCCGGGCACGGGAAGATAGGCGGGCAGCGCCTCGAGCGCCTCCGCCTCTTCGGTCTTTCCTTCCGCGATCAGGGCGGCCTTCATCTCCTCCAGGAGAGCCGCTTTCTCTTCCTCCATTAAAGCATTGTAGACCGCGCGGTACAGTTCCTTTTCTGTAAGCGTTTCGATCCAGGCCGCGCAGCCCGCAGCAAAGGGCATGCTCTCCCGGTCCACGCCCGCGTAGTTCAGGCAGAAGCTGACGAACATGGCGCACCAGTCGTCATAGGGATAGCCATACCACGCGCCGTAGCGGGTCCAGCCCTTCATCTCCCCCTTGTCGGAAACGGCATAGTTTTTCGCACTTTCCGTATAGCCCAGCTGCGTCTGCGCGATGGCCAGGACATCGTCCGCCCACACGCCGGTCAGCTCGACATCTTTCATGGTGCGCTCCCAGACCGACGCGTTCTCCACGTCGGCCGTCGGATCGGAATAGCAGGCCAGCGTGTGCGTATGCTCTTCCTTTTTGCACGTCAGCTCATACGTGACTTTATAGCAGGCATCCGTGTGGACGTGGCCGGGCAGCTCCGCTCCCTCTTCAAGACCGCAGGAAAGGACCCGCTCGGTCCCCCGGCAGGTCTCGTCATGGGCGTGGCCCTCATTTTCCTCCAGGCCGCAGATGAGTTCCTTTTCGGTCCCGCGGCAAGCCTCGCTGTGGGCATGGCCCTCTGCCTCCTCCTGACCGCAGGCAAGCTCGCGCGCGGTCTCATAGCACTCCGGGCCGTGGACGTGCTCCGGACCGGTCAGCTCGCAGACGAGGCGCTCCGTCTCGGAATAACAGGAATCCGCGTGTGTGTGCCCCTCCGATTCCTCAAGACCGCAGAGCAGCACTTCCCGGTCTGCGTAGCAGGCGTCCGTGTGCGTATGGGCTTCCGCCTCCTCCAGACCGCACAGCAGCACCTCCCGCCCGGTATAGCAGGAATCGGAATGGATGTGGGGCTCCGCCCCCTCTTCCAGACCGCAGATCAGCTCCCGCACCTCGGTGTAGCAGCCGGCCTCGATGCTGTGCACGTGCTCTTCGCGGCCGCAGTACGCCCTGTTCTCCTGCGTGATCGCAGGAAGGATCAGCGCGTAGGTGGTCACAAAGACCGTGACCGCCATCAGGAAAGAGACGACGCGCTTCCACATCGCCCTTCCTTTCCGCTTCCTGCCGTACTCCTCTGCTTTGATTCGCGACTTGTTTTCCATTCCGTTTCCTCCGGTCGATCGTGTCGGGATCTCCCATCGCATCATTTTGTATCTGTCTGTGTCCTGTCTTGTTTTCATTGCCGGGCGGCCGGGCCGTGCCGGATGACCGCGATGCACCGGACGGCCCGGGGCTTACTAATCGATTCGGCCGAAATCACTGAGGGGCCAGACTCTGAAGACGATCCTTCCGACGATCTCGTCGTCTGCGATGCAGCCCACGGATGTGTGTCTGCTGTCCAGACTGGTGGCGCGATGGTCACCCATCACGAAATATCTTCCGTCCGGCACCTGATAGGGCATTTCTATGTTGCAGTCCCCGAGAGCCTTCTCGGCCAGGTACGGCTCCTCCAGGAGATCTCCGTCCACGCTGACCGTACCGTCCTCCCGGATGTCCACCCACTGGCCGGGCCCGGCGATGACTCTTTTGACGAGCAGCCGGTTCCCCACGTAGAGGCCGACCACGTCTCCCTGCGAAAAGCTTCCCTTGACGGAGACCACGATCTCCCCCGCGTTCAGGGTGGGGGCCATCGAACTGCCGTAGATGCGCAGCACCGGCAGGAAGATGGTCGCCACCAGCACGGCCGCCGCGGCCACGGCGATCAGAGAGCCGACGGTGCTCCGCAGGACCTGCGCGTACCGGCTGTTGTGGCGCACCCGGTCGATCTCCGCCTGTACAAGGTCGTTGGGCGGGATCTCCGAAGCCCTCGTTTTGCGGGCGCGCTCTCTGCGCGGCTTCTCCTGCAGGGAGACTTCTTCCTCCGTCCCGGTCTGCGTCGTCATCGGTTTGCTGTCTATATTTAGTGGAGATGTTTCTGTGCTCATCTCCGTCTGCGGCAGGCGCATTTCGCTCACGTGTCCTGCCCTCCGATGCTGCGGCTGAGCAGCTCCCGCAGGCCCGCGTGACTGGCGTAGAAGTTCTCCAGCTTCTGCGATACCTGGCTCCAGTAGCCGTCGGCTTCGGCGCGGGCCCGGCTCACGACCTCTCCTGCTTCCGTTTTTGCTTCGGCCAGGATCCGGTCCGCCTCGGCTTCTGCTTCGCTCAGCATCTTCGCCGTTTTCCGTTCTGTTTCCGCGACCTGCGCGTCACAGATGGCCTTTTGGTCCCTGCTCAGCCGCTCGATGTTCGCCTTGTATATGGCAACCGCTTTTTCTGCCTCCGCGAACAGATATGTCATGGAGAGGGAGGCCTCCGCGATGTTGCCGGCCTCGCTCAGACGGACCGTTCTGTCCGCGAGGCTCTTCTCCAGCTTTGCGGCCTTTTCCTCCAGGGCCGTCCGCCGCAGCGCCTCCTGCTCCAGCGCGGCCGCGCTCTCTTTTTTCAGCCGGTCCAGCTCTTCGTTCTGCAGCCGGATGATGTCCAGCAGCTCCGCGCGGCCCAGCCGCTTCAAATCCTTCTGCGTCATTGTCTCCCTGCAGCCTCCCTCCGGGGCATCCCGGGCCCGTCCCGGGCGGGAAAGGCCCGGCCCCGCTGCGCTGTAATACCGATCCTGATAAAAAAAGCCAAAATAAGGGCTTATATTGTTAACTAGACGACTTTAGTTTAGCAACCGCGGCCGGAGATATCAATATACTTTACTGTCGAAGTTCTGAATACTTTCTTACGTTTTTCTTACCGCAAATAAAGCCGGACAGATGGGGATTTTCCCCACAAAATAAGCCGGTGCCATGCCGCAGCTCCCGGAAGGGAGAGCGGCCGACACCGGCTTCTGACGTAATGAAGGATCCTCAGAGGGACGCGTTCGGGCCGCGCGGGATTCCTGCGCCGGATCCCCGCGCGTTTTTCATCCGCTTCCGCCCCGAAAAATCGTTTTATTTTATTGTAATTTCCCGCATCTCATGTATAATGATTTCACCAAATGCGATACGGGAGGTAAAAAATTGGAAAGACCCCTCATCGAGCTCATCGACATCTCCAAGAAGTACGACGACACCCTGGTCCTGGACGAGATGAATCTCAAGATTCGCGAGAACGAATTCGTCACTCTTCTCGGTCCCAGCGGCTGCGGCAAAACGACGACGCTGCGCATCCTCGGCGGATTTGAAAAGCCGGATACGGGGCGTGTTCTTTTTTCCGGGCAGGATATCACCATGCTTCCACCGAATAAGCGCGAACTCAATACGGTCTTCCAGAAGTACGCCCTCTTCCCCCACATGGACATCGCCGAAAACATCGCTTTCGGCCTGAAGATCAAGGGAAAGACCAGGGGCTACATCGACGATAAGATCAAATACGCCCTGAAACTGGTCAACCTGGAGGGCTACGAGCACCGCTCCGTGACCTCTCTTTCCGGCGGCCAGCAGCAGCGTATCGCCATCGCCCGCGCCATCGTGAACGAGCCCAAGGTCCTGCTTCTGGACGAGCCGCTGGGCGCCCTTGACCTCAAGCTCCGTCAGGACATGCAGTACGAGCTGATGCGCCTCAAGGAAGAGCTGGGCATCACCTTCGTGTACGTGACCCACGACCAGGAGGAGGCCCTGACCATGTCGGATACCATCGTGGTCATGAACCAGGGCTACATCCAGCAGATGGGCACCCCCGAGGACATCTACAACGAGCCTGAAAACGCCTTCGTGGCGGACTTCATCGGCGACAGCAACATCATCGACGCCGTCATGGTCCGCGACGAGCTCGTGGAGATTCTGGGCGCGCGCTGGGCCTGCGTGGACACCGGCTTCGGCGAGATGACCCCGGTCGACGTCGTGATCCGTCCCGAGGACGTCATCCTCGGCAAGCCCGGCGAGGGCACCATCGACGGCGAAGTCACCTCGCTCATCTTCAAGGGCGTCCACTACGAAATGGACGTCATGGCGCACGGCTTCGAGTGGCTGGTCCACTCCACCTCCTTCTTCCCGGTGGGACAGAAGGTCAGCATCAGCGTGGATCCGTTCAATATCCAGATCATGAACAAGCCCGCATCCGAGGACGAGGAGGCCATGACCGTCGATGAATAAAAAATGGCTCTCCGGGCCGTATCTCCTCTGGATGATCGGCTTTACCGTCATCCCGCTCGCGCTGGTCTTCTACTACGGCCTGACCGACGCGAACGGACATTTCACCCTGGCGAACATCGCGGCCATCTCCTCCCCGGAGAGGCTGGGTTCGCTGCTGCGGGCGCTGCGGCTCTCCCTCATCAGCACGGTGATCTGCCTCGTCCTTGCCTACCCGCTGGCGCTCATCCTGCGCAGCTGGGGCAGCAAGTCCGGCATGATCGTCTTTATCTTCGTGCTTCCGATGTGGATGAACTTCCTGCTGCGCACCATGGCCTGGCAGGCCCTGCTCGAGAAGAACGGCGTCATCAACAGCATCCTGGACGCCCTGCACCTGCCCGGCATCTCGCTGATCAACACCCCGGCGGCCATCGTCTTCGGCATGGTCTACAACTACCTGCCCTTCATGGTCCTGCCCATTTACAACTCCCTGGCCAAGATCCAGGACCACACCTTTGAAGCCGCGCAGGACCTGGGCGCCACCAGGGTCCAGACCTTCCTGCGGGTGACGCTCCCCTTGAGCGTCCCCGGCATCATCAGCGGCATCACCATGGTCTTCATCCCCGCGCTGACCACCTTCGTCATCAGCAACCTGCTGGGCGGCGGCATGGTCCTCCTGATCGGCAACGTCATCGAGCAGGAGTTCACCTTCACGGCCAACTGGCACCTCGGATCCGGTCTGTCCCTGATCCTCATGGTGTTCATCCTCGTCAGCATGGCCCTGAGCGCGCGGTTCGATAAGGACGGAGAGGCAGGTGCATTCTGATGAAGAAATTTTTCCAGCGCTTCTACATGGTCATCATCTTCGTCTTCCTGTACGCTCCCATCCTGACGCTGGTGGTGCTCTCCTTCAACAGCTCCAAGTTCATGTCCAGCTGGACGGGCTTCTCGCTCAAGTGGTACCGCCAGATGTTCGCCAGCGAGATGATCATGAACGCCCTGCAGAACACCCTGGTGATCGCGCTGCTGTCCGCGCTCATCGCCACCGTGCTCGGCACCCTGGCCTGCATCGGCCTCAACCACATGAAAAAGCTGCCGCGCAGCCACTTCATGGGCCTCAACAACGTCCCGATGCTGAACGCCGATATCGTGACCGGTATCTCCCTGATGCTGGTCTTCCTGGCCTGCGGGATCACGCTGGGCTTCCCCACCATCCTGATCGGCCATATCACCTTCAACGTGCCCTACGTGGTGCTCTCCGTCATGCCCAAGATGAAGGGTCTCGAGAACAGCACCTACGAGGCCGCCCTGGACCTGGGCGCCAGCCCCGCGCGGGCCTTCTTCTCCGTGATCTTCCCGGAGATCCTGCCCGGCGTCCTCTCCGGCTTCCTGCTGGCCTTCACGATGTCCCTGGACGATTTCGTCGTCACGCACTTCGTGCGCGGCGCGGGCATCAACACCCTGTCCACCCTGATCTACAGCGAGGTCAGAAAGGGCGTGCGTCCCAGCCTGTACGCGCTGTCGGCCATCATCTTCACCATCGTGTTCCTGACCCTCCTGCTGGTCAACCTGCCGGAGAGCGAGAAAGAGAAGCGCGCCGTGAAGAACGGCCGCCGCATCCGCCCCGCGCGCCTGGCCGCGGGCTGCATCCTGGCCGCCTCCCTGCTGGTGCTCACGGGCTCCTTCATCGTCACCAACGCCAACGCCTCCAAGCGCGACAACGGCGAGCTCAAGGTCTACAACTGGGGCGAGTACATCGACGAGGAGACCATCGCCATCTTCGAGGCCGAGACGGGCATCCACGTCATCTACGACACCTTTGAGACCAACGAGGAACTCTACCCGATCATCGAGGCGGGCGGCGTCCACTACGACGTCATCTGCCCCTCGGACTACATGATCGAGAAGATGATCCAGAACGACCTGCTGCAGGAGATCGAGCTCCTGGGCATGGACAATCTGGATTACATCGACGAGGAGATCTGGGAGAAGTGCCGTGCCTTCGACCCGGAGAACGTGTACGCCGTTCCTTACACCTACGGCATCCTGGGCATCCTTTACAACGAGGATCTGGTCGAGGAGGTCCCCGACACCTGGACCGCCCTCTGGGATCCGCGCTACGCGGGCGAGATCCTGGCCTACAACAGCGTGCGTGACCTCTACACGGCCCCGCTCGCTTACCTGGGCTACTCCCTGAACACCACGGAACCGAAGGAGCTCGCGGAGGCCACCGCCATCCTGCAAAACCAGAAGCAGTACCTGCAGAAGTACGTGATCGACCAGATCAAGGACTCCATGGCCTCCAACAGCGCCGCCCTGGCGATGAGCTACTCGGGCGAATACCTGGCCCTGCACGAGGTCAACGAGGCCCTGCAGTTCGTCGTCCCGAAGGAAGGCAGCAACTTCTACATCGACGCGTGGGTCATTCCGAAGAACGCGGAGAACCCCGAAGCCGCCCGCCTCTGGATCGACTTCCTGAACCGCCCCGACATCGCCCTCAAGAACTTCGAGTACGTGACCTACTCTATCCCGAACCTGGGCGCAATCGAGCTGATGGACGACGAGGTCCGGAACGATCCCGCCATCTTCTTCGACAAGGAGACCATCGAGAACTGCGAGGTCTTCCATTACCTGGGCGAGGAGGGGGATGCGCTGTACAACGAAGAGTGGCTCAAGGTGAAGTAAGCCGGCGCGGACACAACTGATATTGGCGGAGCTGCCGTGGGTGTGAAGCCAACATGCCGGGGCGGCCCTCGCCGCTCATCCACCCGTTCCGGCCCGTCGCAATGCTGCGGTCAGCTAACGGCTAACTGCGTCTCGCACCGCAATCGGCAAAGACCAGCCCTCTGGAGCCTCGCTCGCGAGTCTCCGCCGGCTGGTCTTTATTCGTGCCGATTCCGGCGCGGACTCCGTAAGCCGTTAGCTGACCTCCGCAAAGGGCGCGACGCTCATCGGCCTCCAGGGTGGAATGAGCCGCCTCGGGCCTCAGATTGTTTGGCTTTCACACCCGCGGCAGCCCCGGAAATCCAAATGTTTTCGGGTCGGAAAGCGCTGTCCGCGGCGGCTTTCGCGGGGACGCGGGGTTGGTCTTGCGGTTTGGTTTGTCTGGGAAAGTTTTCTCGAAATCTTTAGGTTTACAGACGGGGTTCTGAACGGAAGGACCTGGATTCCGGGGCAGAAGAAAAGACAGGCAGGGGGAGCGCTTCGCGAAGCGCTCCCCCTGTTTGTCTTTTCTGCGCGGCTATCTGCGCCCCGCCGCCGCGGGTGCGCAGGCAAATATTGCCGCTTTTTTCGCAGGCAGACCGAGCATGCCCGCAGCCGTCTTTTCGGATCGTCCCGGTATCCGGAAAGCGGCTGCCAAATAAGGCCGCGCAGGTCTGCGCGAAAAAACGGCACGTTTGCCAGCACCCTGCGGCGGCGGGACGCAGAAAACGCGTACTCTCCGGAAAGCCCTGCGGCTTACAGCCGGATTCCCTTGAGGTCCTGCACTTCGAGGGTCGCGAGTTTTTCCTTGGAGACTTTCTTGAGTTTCACGATTCGGCCGGCCTGCTTCTCCACGGCCTTGTCGAAGAAGTTGCGCACGTCGCGGGCGTTCGCGTAGTTGTCGGGCTTGTTGGCCAGGCGATCCGCGAAGAAGCGCTCCGCCTCGGCGCGGGCGCCGGGCGAGATCTTGTAATCGGCCTTTTTGCAGAAGCCCTCGAAGATCTGCATCAGCTCTTCCTGCGTGAAATCCTCGAAGAAGATGAACTTGTTGAAGCGCGAGCGCAGACCCGGGTTGGAGTTCAGGAACTCGTTCATGAGCTCCGAATAGCCCGCCACGATCACCACGAGATCCTCGCGGTGGTCCTCCATGGCCTTGAGCAGGGTGTCCACGGCCTCCTGGCCGAAGTCCCCCTCGCCTTTGCCCACCGTGAGGGCGTAGGCCTCGTCCACGAAGAGGACGCCGCCCAGGGCCTTGTCCACCACGTCGTGAACCTTCATCGCCGTCTGGCCGATGTAACCGCCCACGAGGCCGGCGCGGTCCACCTCCACGAGCTGACCCGTTTTGAGGACGCCCAGTTCGCGGTAGATCTGCGCGAGAAGCCGCGCCACCGTCGTCTTGCCGGTGCCGGGGTTGCCGGAGAACACCATGTGGAGAGTGACCTCCGCGACCTTCATCCCGCGCTCCATGCGCATCTTGCGGACCTTGATCAGGTTGACCAGGGTATCCACGTCCTGTTTGACCGCGTGGAGGCCGGCCAGGGAGTGGAGCTCCGACATCAGCTGATCCAGACGCTCCGGCGAGGGCGCCGGCTGGGCCTGGGTCTCCGCTGCGCCCGTCTTCTCCGAAGGGGCGCTCCCCGTCCCCGGGGTAAACGTGCCGTACGGGAGATTCGTCTTCGGAATGGCCTTGGAATCGAGGAAGCGGTCCATCGTCCGGCCGTAATTGGTCAGGGCCTCCAGCTTCTTCTGCGAGGTCCGGCTGTCCAGGGCGACGAGCCCCTGCCCCGCCGCGTCAAAGACGTCCTTCAGGCGCCTGGAGAGCGGCAGGCGCTCCCCGACGGCCGCGGGGATCTTGCGGACGTCGCCCAGGGCGAAGAAGGTCAGGGCCACCGGCACCTTGGACAGGAAGGTCATCGTGTTGAGCTTCCTGGTGTAGTAGAAGGCCATGGCCTGATCCTGCGTCAGGTTCATTCCGGTGATCTCGCGGATGTACTTGAGGGCGCGCACGCCGGGGCGTCCCTCCGCGAAGGACAGGTAGATCAGGAACTGGAGCATGTCCGCCTGCAGGGTCTTTTTGAGCGGAAGCAGGCTGTTGCCGGTGCCGCAGCCCGCCTTTTCGAGCTCCGCAGCCTTCATCTGAGCCCAGCTCCACCCGTTCCTTACGTTGTCCGTCATGACTGCTCCTCCCGCGCCGGCCGGTTGGTGATGATCAGGTGCTCCGTCTCGCGTTCGTTCCGGCTGCGGACGTTGTAGAGGTAGCGGTTGTCAAAGCTGTAGATGTCGAACCCCGCGTCTTTGTAGAGCGACCAGATGAGATCCGTGTTCTTGATGACCAGCAGGAACTCCGCGGAGGTGTGCTTTAAGTACTGGGCCAGGCGCTCCTGGTCCGCGCCCGTGAAGGCCTTGCCCTCGTAGGCGTTGAAGGTGGTGTCGTACGGCGGATCGAGAAAGATGAAGTCCCCGGGGCCAGCGTCGCAGGCGTAGAGGAATTCCTCGAAGTCCTGGGAGCAGATCCGCGCGCCGGACAGGATCCTGCGGCAGTCCTCGGAGAAGATCTCGCCGCACTTTTTGCGCAGGGACTTTTTGTTGTAGCTCATGCCGCCGTAGGGGATGTTGAACTCCCCGTCCCGGTTGTAGCGGAACATGCTGCCGTAGCAGTACTCGCGGATGAAGTAAAAGAGCGCGAGCTCCGTCTCGCGGCGCAGATACCGCGTCCGCCCCAGGGCGACGTCGTTGCCCAGGGAGCGCATGTAGGTGTACAGCCCGCTCACGAACCCGGTGACGAGGTTCTCCTCGAGGTCCTCGCGGGAGAGCGCCTGGCCGCGGTCCGCCTCGTTTCTGGCCGTGCGCAGAAGCTTCTCCTGCGCCGCGCGGGCGAGTTCGGCCCGCAGGACCTCCTCCTGCAGGGGAAGGAGCCCGCCGAACAGAGGTCTCAGGCCCGGCATCAGCCCCGCGGCAACGCCTGCCACGCGGTCGCGCGCCGCATCCTCGGTGAGGGTGCCCGCCGCGTACTCTCTCTCCCACTGTGCCAGCATCTCCCGGCTCCCGGAAAGCTCCGTCTGCAGGCCGTCCCAGAGGTCCGCCATCGCGAACATCGTGTCCTCGAACAGACAGTTCCCGTCCGCGATCGCGCGGTAGAAGTCCATCAGATCGCGCGAGACGTCGTTGATCTGCGACCGCTCGGGCATCACGTGAAAGAAGACGGCGCCGCCCCCGAAGAAGGGCTCGATGTAGTCCTGCGTCCTCTCCGGAAGAAAACGCGAAAGCTGCGGCAGTTCGGACGTCTTTCCGCCCGGCCATTTGATGATCGGTCTCATATCCTTCTCTCTCTCCGGAAAAAGCGCGGATTTCCCGCGCCTTCCGGCGTTTGATCGTTCGCGCCGGCGCACCGGAAAACAGGCCCGCGCGTCTTCGCAGAATCAAGTGTAGTATAACCGAAAACGCCCCGACGCTTCAAGCACTTTCCGACGGCGGACGGCAGGTCCGAAACACATTTTTCTCTGTCCCTCTGCCGGCCGTTCCCGGAAAGGGATGAACGCCCCTGCCTGCCGGCCATGCGCCGCAGACGGCGGACGGTTCGCCGCTTCACTCCGGGAAAGTGACTGTTTCTTTTTCTCTTCTTCTGTGCTATACTCGATGTAACACCAAGCAAAGCGCTCCGCGCCATCACCGCGCGGCGGCCGGAAGGGACAGCCATGAAGATTCAGGAATCCGCAGAAGATTATCTGGAGACCATACTGATTCTCAGCAAACGCAAGCCCCAGGTCCGCTCCATCGACATCGTCAACGAGATGCATTTCTCCAAGCCCAGCGTCTCCGTCGCCATGAAGAACCTGCGCGAGAACGGCTATATCCATATGGATAACGACGGCTTCATCACCCTGGAGGACAAGGGCCGCGCCATCGCGGAGATGGTCTACGACCGCCACACCGTCCTCTCCCGCTGGCTCGAGTGGCTCGGCGTGGACGCGAAAACGGCCGCGGAGGACGCCTGCCGCATGGAGCACACCATGAGCCCGGAGAGCTTCGCGCTCATGCGTGACCACATTCTGAAAGAGATCGGGGACCAGAAAGAGGCCTGACAGCCATCCCCGCGTTTTGTTAATCAATTCACAAAAGTGCTTGACTTCTGTCTGCGCCGGTGCTATGATACGTCCGTGGTACGCAGGAAGGGATCTGACTGCAAACCGGGACAAACGAGCGCCTCACCGACGGAAAAGCTCCGGCTGATCCGAAGGAACGTCTGCACCCCCTTTCGTCTTCCCGCCCCGTACCATGCGTACGGGGTTTTTGATTTCCCCGCGCTCCGCACGCCCGCCGCAGCCGGATCACGGAAGGCCCCGCAAAAGGCCCGCCGCAGCCGGATCGGCAGGGCGCGCAGAAGACACGCCCAAATGTACCCGCAGACGGCCGAACGGCCTGCCCCGAGGCAGACCGCCGCAGATCTCACACATAAGGAGGAACACATGGAAAAGAGAATCGCCCTCATCGGCATCATCGTGGAAGACCTCTCCAGCGCACCGGAGATGAACCGCCTGCTCAGCGAGTACGGACAGTACATCGTCGGCCGCATGGGCATCCCGCACCGCGAGAGAAACATCTCCGTGGTCAGCGTCGTTCTGGACGCCCCGCAGGACGTCATCAGCGCCCTGTCCGGAAAGATCGGCGCTCTGCCCGGAATCTCCGCGAAGACCGTCTACTCCAAGGCGGAATAAAGGCAGCATCGGAAAGACGTTTTCAGGACGCGTGATGCAGCCTGAAGGCACAGCAAAACAGCTTCGTTCGGGACGCAGGACGCAGCCCCGGAACGAAAGTATCCCGCGGCGGCCGGGATAAAATGCCGCACAGAAAGAAGGAAACCAAAATGAAAAAGACTGTTCTGACCCGCCTCGCCGCCCTGGCGCTGGCACTTGTGATGCTCTTTGCCCTGACCGCCTGCGGCGGCAAGGCGCCTTCCACCACGGCTCCGCAGACGCTGCCGCCTTCCACCACGGCCCCCGAGACCACGAAGGCTCCGGAGACCACCAAGGCCCCCGAGACCGTTTCGCCCGAGCCCACCACGGCTCCGGTCGACTTCACCGTCCGCGTCGGCTCTCTGACCGGCCCCACCACCATGGGTCTGGTGCGCCTGATGGACCAGGCCGAAAAAGGCCAGAGCGAGATCCCTTATGAGTTCACCATCGCCAAGGCCGGCGACGAGCTCCTGGCCAAGATGAACCAGAAGGAACTCGACATCGCCCTGCTGCCCGCCAACGTCGCGGCCATCTTCTACAACAAGACCAATGGCGGCGTGCACGTGATCGACATCAACACCCTGGGCGTCATCTACCTGGTCAGCGCGGATACCTCCATCACGAAGATCGAGGACCTCGAGGGCAAGACTGTCGTCCTGACCGGCAAGGGCAACACCCCCGACTACGCCCTGCGCTATCTCCTTTCCGCGCACGGCCTCGATGACAAGAAGGTCACCCTGGAGTACAAGTCCGAGGCCGCGGAAGTGGCCGCCTACCTGGCCCAGACCGAAGGCGCCATCGGCCTCCTGCCCCAGCCCTTCGTGACTTCCGCCCTCATGCAGAACGAGAAGCTCTCCGTGATCATGGACATGACCAAGGAGTGGGATGCGGTCCAGGCCGGCTCCACCTCGCCCTCGGCCCTGATCACCGGCGTGACCATCGTGCGCACCGACTTCCTGACGAGCCGCCCCGAGGCCGTCGAGGCCTTCCTGAAGGACCACGCCGCCTCCGCGGACTATACCAACCAGCACGCGATCTCCGCGGCCACCCTGATCGAGAAGTACGGCATCGTCGGCAAGGCGGCCATCGCCCAGAAGGCCATCCCGCAGTGCAACATCGTGGCCATCTCCGGCAACGACATGACCGACATCCTGCCCGGCTACTACACCGTGCTCTACAGCCTGGATCCCGCCAGCGTCGGCGGCAAGCTCCCCGGACAGGACTTCTACTACGTCGCGCCTCCCATCGACAAGTGATCCTTCCTGCCTGCGGGGCGGCCGGGCGCACGCCGTCCGGTCTCCCCGCGGCTTCCTCTTTTCAGCAGCATAACGAGGCCCCTCGCCTTTGACCGGCACGCCGGCGGACAGTTCTGCCCGCCGGCGTGCGTTTCCCCGGAGGTTTCCCCATGAACGCGCCCAACGCCCCCGCAAAGAAAGCGCTTCCCGCGCAGGCCAGGACCGCCCTGGCCCTGCTCTTCTGGCTCCTGGTCTGGCTGGCCCTGTCGATCCGGATCAGGAATCCCATCCTGATGACGAGTCCCGCGAACGCAGTGCGCGCCCTCGGGACGATCGTCCTGCGCGCGGATTTCTGGCAGAGCGTCCTCACCTCCGCCGGAAGGATCCTGGAGGGCTTTTTCCTGGGCGCCGCAGCGGCCTCCCTCCTGGCCGCCCTCTCCCTCCGGTTCCGCTTCCTGGAGACCCTCCTGCGCCCCCTCTTGAACCTCTTCAAGGCCACCCCGGTCGCGGCCTTCTCCATCCTGATTCTGCTCTGGATCGGGCCCTCCGGCCTCGCGGTCATCATCGCGTTCCTGCTGGTCTCGCCCCTCTTTTTTGAGAACGTCCTCGCGGGCCTTTCGTCCGCCGACGCGGGCCTTCTGGAGATGGCCCGCCTGCACCGCGTCCCCTTTGCGGGACAGATCCGCTACATCTATCTTCCCGCCCTGCGCCCCGGCCTGACCGCGGCCTTCCGCTCCGGCTTTGCGATGTCCTTCAAGGCGGGCATCGCCGCGGAGGTGATCGGCCTGCCGGCCCGCTCCATCGGAGAAAACCTCTACATGGCCAAGATCCACCTGGCCACGGAGGAGCTCTTCGCCTGGGTCATCGTCATCCTGCTCGTCAGCTGGGCGATGGAAAAGCTCCTGCTCTTCGCTCTCTCCCTCGTGCCCGGCATGCGCCCCGGTGCGGCCGCCCTTCCGGAGTCCCTTCTGACCGCCGCGGACGCTCCCCTGCCCGCGGCAGACGCCGGAGTCTCCTTCCTCGAGGACGCCGCCCCCGCGGCACAGCCCCGCGCCGTGGAGATGACCCACCTGCGCAAATCCTTCGGCGACAACACCGTCCTTCCCGACCTGACCCACACCTTTGCCCCGGGCTCCCGCACCGTCCTGCGCGGCAGGAGCGGCAGCGGCAAGACCACCCTGCTCCGGCTGGCCGCGGGGCTTGAATCCCCCGATGCCGGCACCGTGTCCGGCGCGGACCAGCGCTTCTCCATGGTGTTCCAGGAGGACCGTCTCCTCCCGGAGGAGACCGCCGCGCGCAACCTGGCCCTCGTGTGCCCGGGCCGCAGTGCCGGCGACCTGGAGCGCCTCGTGAAGAAGCTCATTCCGGAGGCGGACCTTGCCGCCCCCGTTTCCTCCTATTCCGGCGGCATGAAGCGGCGCCTCGCCCTTCTGCGCGCCCTTGTTTCGCCCTCGCAGGTCGTGCTCCTCGACGAGCCCTTCACGGGCCTCGACGACGATTCCCGCCGCCTCGCGGCGCGCGCCGTGCGGGAGCTCCTCTCCGGCCGCACCCTGATCGCCGTCAGCCACGACGGGGAGGACGCCGGGCTCCTGGACGCGCAGGAAATGGACCTGATCACGGCGTCCGAAGCCTCCGCGCAGACCGTCTGAAACCCGCCTGAAACTCACCCCGATCAAAAAGTATGTTGACAAATGCGCCGTTGTCTGATAATAATGGCGTTGGTGCGGGTCATCCCGCAAATTCACGAAAGGAGGCCGTCGGCAATGATCAGCAGCATGAAAACAAGAACCAACACCGCAACCGCATATTGTTCGATGACCTCGGTTTGTGCCGTTTTGTCCCGTTCATTCTGACGCGACAGCACTGTGCATATTTCAGACCGCGGCATCTTGTGCCGCGGTCTTTTTTTGTCCTTTTTCGGAACCGGAGCCGTCAGCCGGCATGCTGCGGCCCCCGGCAGGTCTGTCGTTCGGATCTGCGGCGCAGACCGGACCTGCCCCGCGCCGCATGCTGCCCTGCCCGGTCCCGAACCTGCATCCCACGGTTTTTTCCCGCCCCGCCTTTAGCCGGGCGGCCCGAATATGAGTCCGAGACTCCCTGAAAGGAGGGAGCTGTTTTGCGAGAACTGTTTTCTTACCTCAAACCGTACCGGGGCCGAATCGCCCTTGCCACCCTGCTGATGGCCGTCAACGCGGTCTGCAGCCTTCTGCTGCCCACCCTCATGGCCGACATTCTGGACAAGGGTGTCTACGGCGCGGCGGAGGCCGACACCTTCGGCTATATCCTGAAGTCCGCCGGCATCATGCTGGTGATCTCCCTGATCAGTCTGGCCTCCGTGTCCGCGGGCTACTGGGTGGTCTACCACGTCGTGGCCGGCTACACCTGGCGCCTCCGCTCCGCCCTGTTCCGCAAGGTCCACACCATGACCATTGAGGAAGTGGGCCGCATCGGGACCTCCAACCTGGTCACCCGCTCCACGCATGACGTGGGGAACTTAAACTACGCGGTCTCCATGCTCTGCGGCGGAATCCTGATCATCCCGCTGATGCTGCTGGGAGGCGTCTTCCTCTGCATGCGCAAGGACGTGACCCTCTCCCTCATCATCCTCTGCGCCGTGCCCCTGCTGATCGGCGCGGGGATGCTGCTCGGCAAACGCATCGAGCACCTCTGGGAGGTGGCCGACAAGTACTGCGACAGACAGAACGACCTGGTGCGCGAGCGCCTGCGCGGGATCCGCGTCATCCGCGCCTTCGACCGGGAGAAGTATGCCCACGAGCAGATCGAGGATGCCACCCGCGTCATGGCCCGCAACTTCATCCGCGCGAACGTCACCATGGAGATCATCGACCCGGCCGCGGTCTTCGTTCTGAACGCGGTGGCCCTGCTGGTCGTGTACCTGGGCGGCGTGCGCATGGAGCGCGGCAGCGGCCTGACCGCGGGCGATATCTTCGCCATCATCCAGTACATCAACATCATCCTGGGGGCCATCGTCTCGGTCTCTTACGACATCGTGATGCTGCCCCACGTGCGCGTGGCGATCCGCCGCCTGCGCGAGGTCACCGATTCCACCGGGCTCGAGGACAGCCGCCCCGCGGAGGGCCTCCGGTTTTCCGGCGCCATCGACCTGGACCACGCCGGCTTCACCTATCCGGACAGCAGGCTCCCCGCCCTCACAGACATCGATCTGCACATCCGGGCCGGGGAATGGATCTCCGTGATCGGCGGGACCGGCTCCGGCAAGAGCACCCTGACCCAGCTCCTGATGGCCTTCCGCAGACCCTCCGAGGGCGTCCTGCGCTTTGACGGACGCGACGCGGCGGAGATCTCGCCCCGGGACATCCGCGCCAACGTGAGCTGCGCCCTGCAGAAGTCCATGCTCTACGCCGGCACCGTGGCGGAGAACCTGCGCATGGGCAAGCCCGACGCCACGGACGAGGAACTCTGGGCCGCGCTCGAGCTCGCGCAGGTCGCGGACTTCGTGCGGGAGCAGCAGGGCGGCCTCGACTTTAAGCTCGAGCCGTCCGGAGCCAACGTCTCCGGGGGCCAGAAGCAGCGCCTCGCCATCGCGCGGGCCGTGCTCAAGGACGCCCCGATCTACATCTTTGACGATTCCTTCTCCGCCCTGGACTTCCTCACGGAAGCCCGGGTCCGGAAGGCTTTAAACGAGAAACTCGCGGGACGGACCGTGATCGTGATCACGCAGCGCGTGGTGTCCGCCATGCACTCCGACCGGATCTTCGTCCTCTCCGACGGCGCTCTCGCCGGCGCCGGGACGCACGCGGAGCTCCTGGAGAGCTGTTCGATCTACCGCGAGATCTATCTCTCCCAGACGGGAGGTGATGCCGCATGAGTAAAAACGAAAAGATAAAAGAGACCGGAAACGAAACGGATTCCACGGGAAAGAAGAAAGAAAAGCGCCGCGTCTTCGACGAAACGGGGCGGCGCCTCCTGCGCGAGATCTACCCCCTGCGGGGCTGGATCCTGCTTGCGGCCCTGTTCAGCCTGATCCTGATCGGCTGCGCCGTGGCGGCGCCGGAGCTGCTGGGCGCCCTGATCGACCGGCTCTACGACTGGTCGCAGACCCCGTACCCGGGGCTGGCAGGGAGTCTCCTGCCCGGTCTGGGCGTGCTCCTGGCCGTCTATACCGTGAGGGCTCTCCTGACCTACGGCAAATACTTCATGATGCAGAACGTCATCAGCCGCTACTTCTGTGCAGAGTTCCGCATCCGCATCTCGGAGAAGCTCCGCCGCCTGCCCGTGTCCTACATGGACAAGACGCCCGCGGGCGATATCATCGACCGCATGATGGACGACGTGAGCGAGATGGCCGCCGTCATCAACAGCGTGGTGGACATCCTGATGTCCGGGTTCCTGCAGATCATCGTGATCGCGGTGATCCTCTTCCTCACGGACTGGCGGATGGCCATCCCGGTGGTGCTCCTGTCGCCGCTGTCCATGCTCCTGTCCTCCCGGCTGGCGGGACAGGGCGAGGACCACTGGGACAGCCACTTTGAGCTGGGCGGGAAGCTCACCTCCCTCGCGGAGGAGGCCTACACCAACTATCCGACCACCAAGGCGTACGGCCGCGAGGAGGAGCTCCGCGTCCGATACGACGAACTCTCCCTGCGCCACCAGAAAAGCGGCATCCGCGGCTACTTCCTCTCCTCGATCGTCCAGCCGGTCATCGCGTTTGTGAACGCCCTGGCCTACATCGCGGTGGCGGTCCTGGGCGGATGGCTCATCCTGCACCGCGGGATGTCCATCGGAACCGTGGTCACGGTGATCCTGTTCGCCAGGCAGTTCTCGGAACCCCTGGAGCGCATCGCCTACGGTCTGGGCTACGTCCAGCACATCAAGGGCGCCGCGAAGCGCGTCTTTGCCATCCTGGACCTGCCCGAGGAGGCGGATCCCGACGGGAAAGTGGAGCCTCCGGTCCGGGGACAGGTGGAGATGCGCAGCGTGGAGTTCTCCTACGATCCGAAGAAGCCGCTGATCAGCGACCTGAACTTTGCCGTGAAACCCGGTCAGAAGGTCGCGATCGTCGGCCCCACCGGCGCGGGCAAGACCACCATCGTGAACCTGCTCATGAGGTTCTATGACATCCAATCGGGCCAGATCCTGATCGACGGGCGGGACGTCTCCGAGATCTCCCGCGCGGAGAACCGGAAGCTGTTCGCGATGGTCCTGCAGGACACCTGGCTCTTCCAGGGCACGGTGGCCGAGAACGTCGCCTACGGCAGCCCCGGCGCGACGCGCGAGGACATCGAGCGGGCCTGCGACTGCGCCTACTGCGACCACTTCATCCGCCGCATGCCCCAGGGCTACGACACCGTGATCTCCGAGGATTCCACGGCGGTCTCCTCCGGACAGAAGCAGCTCCTGACCATCGCCCGCGCCCTGCTGGCCGACCGGCCCCTCCTGATTCTGGACGAGGCCACCTCCAACGTCGACACCCGCACGGAGCAGCTGATCCAGAAGGCGATGGACCGCCTCATGGGCGGCCGCACCTGCTTCGTCATCGCGCACCGCCTCTCCACCATCGTGGATGCGGACCTGATTCTGGTGATACGGGACGGCTCCATCGTGGAGCAGGGGACCCACCGGTCCCTCCTGGACGCGAAGGGCTTCTACTACGAGATGTACCAGAGCCAGTATGCGATCTGAAAGCGGTAAAACGCCGCATAAAGAAAGCGCCCCTGAGCGATTGGTGTGCTACCCGTCAAGAGGACAGTGAATAATTAAAAAGTTTTGTGCCGCCAGTCGAGCAATCGGCTGGCGGTATTCTTATGCTGCCAAATGATAGTTCTCATGGTATTCGACAGGAGTCATCAAATGGAGATTCCGCTGTATACGTTCTGTGTTGTAGTAGTGGATATAAGACTCTATTGCGTTAATTAAATCTGTTTTTGAGATAAAGCGCTTTCTGTAGTACATCTCACGCTTCAGGATGCCCCAGAAGCCTTCCATCGGACCATTGTCAATGCAGTGAGCTACTCTGGACATGCTCTGCTTCATATGGTGTTTCTTAAGCCTTTCAGAGAACTGCTTGCTA
>JAFRUR010000013.1 GCA_017438775.1 Lachnospiraceae bacterium
CCGATTTCGGACTAATCTCTATGTTGGACTACTACACCGTAAGGTGTGTCACTTGTTAAGTTGATTGAACCGCCGTGTACCGAACGGTACGCACGGTGGTGTGAGAGGTCGGCGGTCTACCGACCGCCTCCTACTCGATTGCGGCGCGCTTTCGCGGCCGGCCTTACTCGATGATGATGTCCGCTTCCTGCTTCTCGGTCACGCAGCCGATGATGGCAGCCTGCGGACAGACTTCGCGGATCTTTGTCAGGCATTCCTCCGCGTCTTCCTTCGCGACAGCGAAGAGGAGACCGCCGCTGGTCTGCGGATCGTAGAAGAGGTCCAGCATGGCGCGGGAGACGTCGCCGCGCACCATGACGCCCGCCTCCGCGTACTGGCGGTTGCGGTAGGCGCCGGCCGGGATGAAGCCCATGTCCGCGAGCTCGAGGGCCTCGGGATGGAAGGGCACCTTGTCGGCCTTGATGTGGACGGTCATGCCGCTGCCCTGAGCCATCTCGTAGCTGTGTCCCAGGAGGGCGAAGCCCGTGACGTCCGTGCAGCCGTGCACGTTGTACTGCACCATCACGTCGCGCGCGTACTTGTTGAGGGTCGCCATCTGTTTGTAGACCTTATCCATGAGTTCCTTCGGGACGAGGTCGGGGTCCGCCTTCGCGGAGGTGGTGAGCACGCCCACGCCCAGAGGCTTGGTGAGGATGAGCTTGTCGCCCGCCTTTGCGTTGGAGTTCATCAGGACCTTGTGGGGATCCACAAAGCCGGAGACGGCCAGGCCGTAGATGGGCTCCGCGCCGGAGATGGTGTGGCCGCCGGTGATGATGACGCCGGCCTCATAGGCCTTGTCGTAGCCGCCGCGCAGGATCTGCTGGACGGTCGCCTGGTCCATGGAATCGGTCAGGCACATGACGTTGAGGGCCAGCTTGGGCTCTCCTCCCATGGCGTAGACGTCACTGATGGCGTTGGCTGCGGCGATCTGTCCGAACAGGTAGGGGTCGTCCACGATGGGAGGGAAGAAGTCCGTGGTCTGCACCAGGGCGCGGTGGTCGTCCAGGATGTAGACGCTGGCGTCGTCGCTCTTGTCGAAGCCGACGATGAGGTTCGGGTCCGTGCGCGTCTTAAAGTCGTCCAGAAGCGTGGCCAGGGTGCCGGCGCCGACCTTGGCGCCGCAGCCGGCGCAGCTGGCAAGTTTGGTAAGTTTGACTTCGGTTTCCATGTGTTTCCTCCCGAATCCTGCTCCGGGGCACCGGAGACTGTGATATGGTGAGGCGCCCGGCGGGGCGCACAGCTTTCGCGGTCAGCGGAAGGGAGGTCAGCTCCCCTCCGCGCGGTAGAGAACGGTATAGACGCCGTCCTCGTCGCGGACGATCTGCTCCGTGTCCTCCGTCGCGTCGACGGGGGAGGGAACATCGTCCGTTTTGAAAATGACACAGGTCCCGCAGCTCGAAGAGAGCGAACGCGGGACCGGAGAAAGCCTGGCCTCCCAGGCGCGGGAGGCACAGGCTCTTTTGAATTCTATGGCACCGAAGTGCGTGAAAAAGGTGGCGATGTACGTCATTTCGTGATGTCGAGCGTGAACTCCCCGTTCTTCTCGGTCACGGACACGCGGTAGCCCTGATGCTCCGCGTAGCGGGTGACGTTTTCTTTGGCCGTGGGATTGTCAACGACGATCTGGTAGGCCTTTTCTTTGGAAGCCATGGCCCTGCGGGCGATCATGACGGGTTCGGGGCACGCAAGTCCTCTCGCGTCTAATAATGCCATATCCTTACCTCCTGTTCAAGTGGGTGATTTAGGCGTCCGCCTTTTTGCCAAAGGTGTTGACGGCGGCAATGATGAATACGACGACGATGCCGATGATAACGGCAATCTGACCGTTGGCGGTCGGTCCCTTGGCGCTGGAGGCCAGGCCGAAGTTGTGGCAGAAGGCCGCGCCGACCAGCAGGCCGAGGATGGCCATCGCGCTGTCAGTGTTGCCCTCACCGGCCAGGACCAGCTGACGCAGAGGGCAGCCGCCCAGCAGGATGGCGCCGAAGCCGACCAGGTACATGCCGAGGGAGTTCCAGAGACCGTCGGTGTGGGCCACAGCCTGCTCCGCGAAGCCGAGCTTAAAGAAGGAGCCGGGGGTGGCGGCGGTCAGAATGAGGTTGGTGATCAGGGCGGCGACGAGGATGGCCACGAAGCCGGAGATCAGACGGAAGTCCTTGAAGAGGACAATGTCACGGACGCCGCCGGCCATGCAGAGGCGGGTGCGCTGCGCGATCGCGCCGACGATGACGCCGGCCGCAAGGCTGATGGCGATAGCCGCGTGCTTCGCGCCGGGGCCCGCACCGGCTTCCGAGAAGAAGATGAACTCGGGAGCGAGGATCAGGAGGATCAGCAGGACGACGACAGCGGCGGGAAGGATGGTGCCCTCAAGCTTGGGCAGGCTGTAGGTGCGCTTTAAGGAATAGCCCTTGTTGAGGAAGAAGACGCCGGTCAGGATGCCGCAGACGAAGCCGACCAGACCCACGAGGGCGTTCAGGTCGCCGCCGCCCATGCGGACGATCATGCGGAACGGGCAGCCGAGGAACATCAGGCAGCCGATCATCACGAAGAAGCCCAGCGTGAAGCGGGTCATCGGAGCGCTTCCGCCGCGGGGGGCGAATTCCTTCTTGACCAGAGCCACGAGGAAGGCGCCAAGGATGATGCCGATGATCTCCGGACGGATATACTGCACGGCGGCGGCGCGGTGCAGGCCCAGGGCGCCGGCGGTGTCACGGATGAAGCAGGCGATGCAGAAGCCCATGTTGGCCGGGTTGCCGAACAGCACGAGCAGCGCAGCGACCACACCGATGATCAGACCGCCGACGATGATGTCGGTTTTGTTCTTCAAGAAACTCATACAGGTTTCCCCCTTTTCCGGGGCCGATGCAGAAGGCCCCTTTGATATGCTGATTAAAATTATAAAGATTTCATAAAGAAAAGACCAATACTGTTTCGGGATACTGCAGCGAAAGTATTTGAAATCTTAATAAATGTATGCTAGGATGATTCCCGGACAGCCGCGGCCCGGCAGGAAGGCTTCGTCGGCGGAGGATGCGCTTTTTCGGTAAAACACAGTGAAAAATCCGCGAAAAATCGTTATATTCCGCGAATTCTGCACGTAAAGTATGACGGAAGGCCGTTTGGATGCGGGACGTAAGCCTTTTGACTGCCGAAGAAGAGCATTATAAAAAACTTAATACTGTCATAGGCTGTGATTATGAATGGAAAACGCGGGCTGCGCCGCACGATGCTGCTGCAAAACCGGCTGCAGGGCCGGGGAGAGCACCGGAATGCACATCTGCACGGCTCCGCGTATCGGATATCGGAACAGCTTTTTCGCCCGGGAAAAGAAGACTGAATCATACGAAACAGAGCAGAACGTGCGTTTCGGAAGAGTGGAATCAAGAGGCATCAGAATGAACATGGAACCTGAGAGAGAGACCGCGGCCGCAAAGCGCCGCATCTATCTGGACAACGCCTGCACGACGTTTCCCAAGCCGCCGCAGGTGGCGGAGGCGGTCAGCGCCTTTCTGACCGGCATCGGCGCCAACGTGGCGCGCGGAAGCTACGGCAGCGCCTACGACGCGGAGGAAGCTGTTTTCGAGACCCGCGACATGCTCTCGGATCTCTTTGACGGATACGGCCCCCGTCACGTCGTCTTTACCAAAAACGTGACCGAGAGCCTCAACGTCCTCCTGAAGGGGCTGCTTAAGCCCGGGGATCACGTGCTCGTCTCGCAGATGGAGCACAACGCGGTGATGCGTCCCCTGACGCAGCTCACGGAGAAGGGCGTCGCCTTTGACCGCATCCCCTGCGACCGCGCGGGGCGCCTTCTTCTTGAGGAGGCGGACGCGCTGGTGCGCCCCGAGACCCGCGCCGTCGTCATGATGCACGCGAGCAACGTCTGCGGCACGGTCCTGCCGATCCGGGAGGTGGGAGAGTTCTGCCGGGAGAGGGGGCTCCTGTTCCTCGTGGACAGCGCCCAGACGGCCGGCGTTCTTCCGATCTCCATGAAAGAGATGCACATCGACGCGCTTGCCTTTACCGGGCACAAGGGCCTGATGGGACCGCAGGGCATCGGCGGCTTCCTGCTCCGAAAGGGACTGGAAAAAGAGATCGAACCCCTGCTCTCGGGCGGGACCGGGAGCTTCTCGCACCTGGAGACGGTGCCGGAGGTGATGCCCGACCGCTTCGAGCCGGGCACGATGAACCTGCCGGGGATCTACGGTCTGCGGGCCGGCCTCGTCTGGATCCGGGAGATCGGAATCGATGTCATTCATCAGAGGGAGACAAAACTGACCGCGCGGTTCCTCGCCGGGGTCAGGGAGATGGAAGAGGCCGGTCTGTACCGGCTCTGCGGACTTCCCGGGACGGAGGGACGCGTGGGCGTTGTCTCCCTGGTGCCGCTTCTTGCGGAGCAGTCTCTCGTGTGTGCGGCCCTGGACGACGTCTACGGCATCCAGACCCGCGGAGGACTGCACTGCGCGCCGTCCGCGCACCGGGCGCTTGGCACGTTCCCGGAGGGGACGGTCCGGTTTTCTGCGGGATATTTCACGACGGAAGAAGAGATCGACGCGGCGCTGGCCGCATTACGAGAGGTGCAGCATGGACTTTAAACAGCTCGAATCCTTTGTCGAGGTGGTGCGCACGGGGAGTTTCACCCGTGCCGGAGAAAAGCTGTTTCTTTCCCAGCCCACGGTGAGCACGCATGTCAAGCAGCTCGAGGACGAACTGGGCATCCGCCTGGTCCGCCGCACGACCAAGACACTGGAACTGACGCCCAAGGGCGAAGAAATGTACGAGTATGCCGCCAGCATCCTGGATATGCGCAAGCGCATCCTGCGGCTGGCGGAAGAAGAGGAGACCCGCGTCATCCATCTGGGCGTCTCCACGATCCCGTCCGCCTACATTCTGCCGGAGGTGCTCCCGGAGTTCATCCGCCTGCATCCGGACGTGCGGGTGGAGATCACGCAGAGCGACAGCCAGGGGATCCTCGACAGGATCCGCGACGGCGTGTTCGACGTCGGTCTTGTCGGCATGCGGACCGAGGACGAGGCCCTGGTGTTCCGCCCTTTCTGCAGGGACCACATGGTCTTCATTGCCCCGAACACGCCGTTTTACCGCGGACTGAAGGAGAAGGGCGTCTCCGGCGCGGAGGAGCTCCTGCGCCAGCCCATCATCCTGCGCGAAAAGGGGAGCGGAAGCAAAAAGATGGCCGACCACTATCTGGAAGCGGCCGGCGCATCGGAAGATTCTCTGAATATCATTGCCCGTATCAACGACCAGGAGACGATCAAGCAGCTGGTCGCGGAGGGGCTCGGCATTTCCATCGTCTCGGAGCGGAGCGCCCGCGATTATCTGGAGATCGGAAAACTGCTGAGTTTTGAGATCGGGGACTATCACGCGGAGCGGTACCTGTATCTGGTCTACCGCAGGAACGCACCCATCTCCGCGGCGGAGCGGGAGTTCATGCAGTTCGTGACCGGCAGGTTTGCGGTGGAGACGAAGAACGAGGGGAAGTAAGAGCCCTTTTACAAGCAAAGAACGAGGACGGTTCAGCCCTCGTTCTTTGCTTCTGCGAAAGGCGGCCGGGACGTGCTGCGCGAAGACGCCATGCGGATCAGTCTTCGTCCTCCAGCAGGGCCCAGGCCCGCGTCAGGCAGCGCTTGGTGTTCGCGACGACGATGTCGTCGTCCTCGCCTGCCCACGGCTTGACCTCGCAGGAGAGAGGAAGCGGGGCCTCGGGGCGGAAGAGGCCGGCCGCGCGCAGGGCGCGCAGGAACTCGACCAGCTGCTCCACGTCGTTCTCGCTGTTGGGGAAGCCCATGCGGGGATGTCTGTCGCCGTAGGCATCGCAGCCGGGTTTCATGACCGCATTGCCGTAGTGCAGGTGGGTGATGTAGTCTTTCAGGGTGCTCACGCTGTAGTCGATGGACTCATGGATGATCGGGATGTGGGAGAGGTCCACGAGGAGGCCGAAGTTGTCGTACTTCGCGCGGACGTCGGCCGCATAGCGCGCCGCGAGGGGCGCCGGTCCGATCAGGGTGCACTTGTCCACGTCGTAGTCGAAGACCTCGACTTCCACCATGAGGCCGCACGCCTTCGCTGCCTCACACACATTGAAGGTCGTTTTGAGGAGAGCCTGATAGGCCTCCTCTTTCCGGCTCTCTTCATATTTGCCGGCCAGGAAGCCGATTCCGCCCGCGCCCAGGGCCTGCGCCTGCGGGATCAGGGAGAGGAGGAAGTCCTCCGCTTTTTTGCGCTCCTCCTCCACGACGGAGTTGGGGTTGAGACCCTGTCCCAGGAAGGCGGGAGCGGCACAGACGGAGCAGTTCATGTGGCTCTGCGCGATCATGGACGCGGCGGCGGGCAGGTCATCCGGATCAAATCCGGAGACTTCCAGGTAGTTGAAGAAGTCGTCGCAGCAGATGGTGCGCAGGGACTGCAGCTTGCCGCGGTCCGGGTAGCTCATCCACTGCAGGATGCCGGGCTGGAAATACTTGGTAATGGACTCTTTCATGGGTACCTCCGATCGTGTGTGATGGCAGAATCGGTTATTCCTGCCGCATGTGATCAAGTTCCGTCATCTGCTGGGCCGTGTCGATATCGAACAGTTCCTCCTCACCCGCCGCTTCGACGCTCGTCACAAGCTCCGGGCGGCGCTTCAGGACGGCGCGGCCGGCTTCGTTTTCTCCCAGGGAGAGAAGCTCCGGGAAGACGGAGCGGGGGAAGAGCACGGGGTTGCCGCGCTTTCCCTGCCAGGACAGGGTGACGATGCGGGTCGGGTCCTTAAGAAACGTCCGGCAGATCCGGGCCACCGTGGCGGCGGAGAGCAGAGGCTGGTCGCACACGCAGAAGAGGGCGCCGGCGCAGGATCTGTCCAGGGTTTCCAGGGCAAGGCGGACGGTGCGCCGCACGGAGAGATCCTCCCCGGTGTTGGGGACGATCCGGTACGCCGCGGGGCAGGCGCTGCTTTCCGAAGCGGCGGCCGCCGCGGGCATCTCCGCGGTAGAACTGCAGGAAACGATGGACGGGGCCTCTTTCTGCTGCGCGGGACCTTCCGGATATGCTTTCAGGAGCTCTGCCGCCTGCGGATCCCGCACGACGGCGATGCGCTGCGCGAAGGGCCAGTCCGCCGCGGCGTCCGCGGCGCGCAGGATCAGGGGCCTTCCGTCAAAGGAGGCCAGAAGCTTGTTGGCGGCCCCGTAGCGCGCGGAGATCCCTGCCGCCATGAGGACGGCGGCGATGGGGAGGGGCTCCCCTGCGGGGGATGCACCTGCGCCTTCCGGGCAGCCGTTTGGATTGTCGATGGATGTCGGTTTCATGCCCTCATGATAGCAAATCGCCGCGGGGTCTTCAAGGAGAAATGAGGGGCGTCCCGCGGCCCGGTATTCACAGCGGCGTGCAGTCGGTCTGTCACGTTTTTCGCGGTCGATCCGGGAAACTGTCCCGCGGGAGAACGCACCGTCCCGTGTGCGCCGGCATGCGGCAGCGCTTCGGACAGGGTCTTGACAGAGATTTGACCGTGTATTTATGATGAAATCAACAGGTCGGAGGGGCATCTGCATTTTCAGTGTGCCGTGCTCCTTCCCATCCCGCTCCGGTCCCATTTGGCGGAGAAGACCAGACGGCGGAGAAGCGCCGGGAAGGCGAAAATCTGAGGCCCCATGCGCGCAGGCAGTCCTGCAGTGCGGAGAAGAATGAAGAAAACCTACATCACAAAAGTCCCGGACAAGACCGGGGTGTTCCTCGCGGCCAGCCGAATCATCTCGGCTCACGGCGGGAATATCGACCGCATCAATTACAACCGGGTCATCGATAAGCACACCCTGTTCATTGAGGTGTCCGCGCCGGAGGAGGCGCAGGAGCAGATCGCCCGGGAACTCAAAAAGAGCGGCTTCATGACCACGCGGTACGACGGCATCGCCGTGTGGATGGTCGAACTGAAGATCCCGGATACCGCGGGCGGCGTCACGCCTGTCCTGGAGGTCCTGGACCGGCGCGGGGTCAATATCGCCTATGCGAGTTCCTCGGAGAACGGGACGCCGTATCAGTACCTGCGCCTGGGCATGGACGTGCGGAGCGGGGCGGAGGCCGCCTCCGTTCTGGAAGAGCTGTCCGGCCTCTGTGAACTGCGCGTCCTGGATACCCACGAAACCGACCGACTGCCCGACGGGACGGCGTTTTATGTAAACTTCGCAAATGAACTGCGCGGCTACCTCGATCTGGACCCGCATCAGACACAGACGGTCCTCATCCAGGCCAACCGGCTGATGCAGGTGCTGGACGACCAGGGCAAATCCCCGCGCAAGAGCCTCGACTACATCCGCAAGTTTGCCGCCTTTGTTTCGAGCGCCCGCGGCGAGGGCTTTCGTTACCGCCTGAGCCGGTGGGAGATCGGCCCCGGCGCCGTCCTGCACCTGCTCGAACCGCCGTGCGGGAGCAACACCTTTGTCTGGGAGGACGGGGAGCGCCTGTTCTTCGTGGACGGGGGCTATCCCTGCTTCCGGGAGGAGACCATGCGCGCGCTGGAGAGCGCGCTTCCGGATCTCGCGTCGCGCCCGAAGGAGATGTTCCTGACGCATGTGGACATGGACCATATGGGGCTTGCCCCGGCGATGGACCGCGTCTTCATGAGCCCCACGAGCCTTTCATGGCTGAAGAGAGAAGAGCAGGGCGAGCCGAGTCCGCGCCGCAGAAACAAAAAGCATGAGCCTTACTTCCTGATCAGCACGATCATCACGCAGAACCGGCGTCTGAAGACGGATACATTCGAGGCCGTCGGGCCTGCCGATTTGCCGGAGACCTCTGCGGAAACAGAGGGCGGCCCGGGAACTTCGCCCGCGGCGTGCGCCGCGGGGGCAGACCGCGCGGGGGCAGGCTCCGAGGCAGATGCGCGCCCCGCTTCCGGCTTCGGCTTTTCGGAACAGAGCCTGTTCCGGTATCTGGGCGTTCTGCCGTGGGGCGGGTACTCTCTGGATATCTACGAGGGCCCCGGCGGACACGTCTCGGGGGAGGCCGTCGCGGTCTGCGAAGACCTGCGGCTGGTCTTCTCGGGAGATATTTATGTAAACGTGAAAGAGATCACGGCGGAGCAGAAAGACTTCAACCGTCTTGCTCCTTTCCTGCTGACCGGCGTGGACGAAGATCCGGCCCTTGCGAAGCGCGCCCGCGCGGAACTGACGGAGCGCTTTGCCGGCTATACCTTCTGCCCCGGCCACGGCAGCATCATCGAGCCGACGGAGACCGCCCCGCGATATGCAGAAAAAAAGACAGCGTCCTTTCCCGGCGCATCTTGACGAAGGGGTGCCGCGCATTTACGATAAAAGCGAGAGGGAGGCATTCCCTTCGCTTCTGACAATGACCTGCGGAAGAGTTTGAAATATCACAGGACCGGCGCACGGCGCCGGCAGGAAGGAGACTTGCAGCATGAAGATCGTCATCCTGGACGGCTACACCGAGAACCCCGGAGATCTCTCCTGGAAGGGCATCGAGGCCTTTGGAGAACTCCAGGTCTACGACCGCAGCACCGAGGGAGAGGAGCAGGTGATCGAGCGCTCCAAAGACGCCGACATTCTGGTTACCAACAAGACGCCCATCACCCGCGCGGTCATCGACGCCTGCCCGAATCTCAAATTGATAACGGTCCTGGCCACCGGCTACAACGTCGTGGACTACGTCTATGCGAAGGAAAAGGGCATCCCGGTCTGCAACGTGCCCGGCTACGGCACGATGGCCGTGAGCCAGTTCGCCATCGCCCTGCTGCTCGAGATCTGCCATCATATCGCTTTCCATGACATGCATGTGAAGAGCGGCCGCTGGTCCGCCTCGAAGGACTTCTGCTTCTGGGATTATCCGCTGATCGAGCTGGACGGCAAGACGGCCGGCATCATCGGCTTCGGCCGCATCGGCCAGGCCACGGCCCGCATCGCCGCCGCCATGGGCATGAAGGTGATCGCGTACGACAGCCATCAGACCGAGGCAGGTGCCGCCCTGGCGGAGTATGTGGGGCTGGACGAGCTCCTGGCCCGCGCCGACGTCATCTTCCTGCACTGCCCGCTGTTCCCGGAGACGGAAGGCCTCATCAATAAGGATACCATCGCGAAGATGAAGAACGGCGTCATCCTGATCAACAACTCCCGCGGCCCGCTGGTCGTGGAGGATGACCTCTGCGACGCCCTGGACTCCGGCAAGGTCTACGCGGCCGGCCTGGACGTGACCACGCAGGAGCCTTTGCCGCTCACGAGCCGCCTCCTTCGCACGGCCAACGTCTTCGTGACGCCTCACATCTCCTGGGCCACCAAGGAGGCGCGCCAGCGCATCATGGATGCGACCGAGGAGAACATCCGCGCGGTCCTCGCGGGAAGCCCTGTGAACGTAGTGAACGGAACGTTGATCTGACTTGTATCATTCCCGGTTCCTTTTCTGTCGGTTTCAAGCAGGCCGGATCTGCGCGGGCGCGAAAATGGATGCGCATGCAGGCACAGGGTCCGGCCGCCCATCATAATTTCAATAAGGGGAGAGGACAATGACGTACGAGGAAGTTCGGAAAGCTGCAAAGGAAAACCTGGACCCGACAAAGTGCTCCGTCTGTCCGGTCTGCAACGGAATCGCGTGCCGCGGGCGCTTTCCCGGCCCTGCCGCGAGGGGATCCGCGTCGGCCTTTACGCGAAACCTGGAAGCGCTGGAAAAGATCAAATTGAACATCGACACCCTGTATGAGGCGGGAACGCCCGACACGACCTTCGATTTCTTCGGCCGCAAACTGTCCCTGCCCGTGATGTGCGGCCCCATCGGCGGCGTGAAGGCCTCCTTCGGCGCCTATTACGAGGACGACGAGACCTACACGATGGATCTGCTGAAGGGCTGCCTGGATGCCGGCACGCTGGCCTTCACCGGCGACGCTCCGGTGCCCACGGTCTTCACGGCCCCCATGAAGGCGGTCAAGACCTGGGGCAACGGCATCCCCACGTTTAAGCCCCGCAACCTCGAGGACGCGAAGTGGCGCGTCGCCATGGCGGAAGAAAACGGCGCCGTGGCCATCGCCATGGACATCGACTGCCTCGGCCTGCCGCCCCTCCGGAATCTGAATCCGCCCGTGAAGGCCCAGACCGTGGAGGAGCTGGCCGCCATGATCGCCCTGACGGACAAGCCCGTCATCATCAAGGGCATCCTGAATCCGAAGACCGCCCGCAAGGCCGTCGAGGCCGGAGCGAAGGGCATCGTGGTCTCCACCCACAGCGGCCGCGTCATCGACCAGTTGCCCGCCGCGGCGGAGGTCCTGCCGGCCATCAAGGCGGAGGTGGGAGACGAGGTCATGGTTCTTGCGGACGGCGGCGTGCGCAGCGGCATCGACGTCTTCAAGTATCTGGCGCTGGGCGCCGACGCGGTCCTGATCGGCCGTCCCTACGTGCAGGCCGTCTACGGCGGAGGCCCGGAGGGCGCGAAGGTCTATACCGACTTCATCCGCGGCGACCTGGTGAACGCGATGTACATGACCGGCGCGATGACGCTGGATCAGATCACGTCCGACATGGTGCTGGTGCCGTAAAATGAGCCGCGGCCGCGCGGCGGACTATCTGGCGGAAGGAGTTGTTTCGGCTTGACGGGACAGCCGGAATCCTGCCTGTCAGGCAGCATGTGCCGTGCGAAAAGAATACTGTGACGGGACCCTGCGGGGGCGGAGTGATCCGCCCCCGTTTTTGTGAGTTTATGATCGAAAAACAAGATAAAAAACCCGTATTAAAACCGCATTAAGAAATACTGAACACCGCGGAATAATGGACAAATTGTCTGTATACAATTTGTGCAGAATCCACAGGTTGCACATTTGAATGCGCAACGAATTGTCGGTTTTGTCAGTTCTTTTCGGCCTTGTTGCTTTCATTTGGTAAAAATGATGGTATAATAGCCTTGCATGATTCCATGCGTATATTTGCGCGCGCACCGTGGCGCGGACCCCATGCAGGTCCGGCCGGGGGAGCGGTGTGGGCGCGGGCGGAAAGGAGGAGAACGAAAGAGTATCCCTGACACTCGCTGTCAATCACATCAGAGAAGAGGTGTAAACTTATGTGGTTACTGTTTCTTGAGGTTGCCGTTTACTTTGCCCTCATGCTGGTCATCGGCCGTGTGACGGGTAAGTGGGTCACCAGCTCGGATGACTACTGGACCTCCGGTCGTGAGGTTCACTGGCTGCCCATGGGCTTCGGTATTGCCGCCATCATGTTCTCCGGCGCCACCCTGCCGACCATCTCCGGCTTCGCCATCACCCACGGTCTGTGGATCGGTTCCCTGTACATGTGGGGCTGGGCCCTGGGCATCGTCCTGTTCACGCTGCTGGTCGCGCCGGCCATCCGCCGCGCCGGTATCGTGACGCTGCCTGAGTGGATCGAGGTCCGCTACAGCAGCAAGACCCGCACCGTCGCCGCCATCGCCACCGCTACCGCTGCCTTCGGCGCCCTGTTCGCGCAGGTCGTCGGTCTGGGCAACAACCTGGTGACGATCACCGGGCTTCCCTACTGGGCAACCACCCTGGCCGTCGTCATCCTGTGTACTCTGTACCTGTACTCCGGCGGTTTCTGGGCCCTGACCGTGTCGGATATGTGCCATATGACCATCGTCGCTATCGCGTTCCTGGTGGTTCTGGCGTTTATGTTCGCGAAGGTCGGCGGACCTTTCCAGGTCGCTGCGAACTCCCCTGGCGCTGCGGAGCGTGTTTTCACGTTCTTCGGCAAGAGTCCCGCGGGCTTTACCTACAAGCTCAACTATCCTTCCTTCCCGTCGCTGCTCATCGGCTGGTTCTTCTGCCAGCTGGGCTGCCAGTACTACTGGGCCCGTGCGGTCAGCGCCCGTACCGAGAAGGAAGTGAAGAAGGGCTACTATCTGTCCGCTGTCATGACGATCGTCTTCGGTTCCACCCTGCTGGCTCTGTTCGGCACCTACGCCCTGCAGATCTTCGGCGAGGGCAACGTGACCTCCGCCAACGCGTTTGGTAAGCTCGTTGTCGACTTCCTGCCTGTCCCGTTTGACGGCCTGCTGACCGTCGCTCTGGTGGCCGGCTGCATGTCCACTTTCTCCACCGCTGTGGTCGGCGTGTCCGCGCCCATCACCCGCGATATCTACCTCCGCATCTTCCGTCCGAAGGCCAATGCGAAGGAGATGGAGAAGGCCAGCCGTATCGTGACCGTCTGTGTCGCCATCGTTGCTTATCTGTTCGCGCTGTTCTGGAAGTCCGGTTCCGGTCATGCTCTGGCCATGATGTGGGCGTTCTCGGCACCTACCGGCGCCCTTGTCCTGCTGGGCCTGTTCTGGAAGAGAGCCACGCCTAAGGCTTCGTTCATCGCCGAGCTGATCGGCCTGATCGTGACCTTCCTGTGGTACGTGATCTCCGCCGCGACTCCGCTCAAGCTTGTCAACTATGTCCATCCGATGTGGGTCGGCTTCCTTCTGACCTTCTGCCTGATGGTCATTCTGTCCCTGGCCACCACGCCCAAGTACTACGGCAAGGAAGGCTACAAGGCTCCTCAGGCCAGCAAGGCCGCGGGTCTTGCCCAGTCCGCCTCCGCCCATGTGAAGGCGTACCAGGAAGAGCAGTACAAGCTCGCCATGCAGAACTCGATGCGTCCCGTCTTCGGAACCAGAAAGTGGAAAGAGGCCCTGGAGCGCCGTCACAACAGCACGACCACGACGGTCGCCGATTTCTTCTATCCCGAGATCACGGGCCGTCAGTTCAACAGCCGCGTGAAAGCGGAAGAGAATTGAGAAAGGAGGAGCTATCATGAAAGATCAGGAACTCAAGATCTTAGCGTACATCCGTGAAGGCAAATGCAATCTGGTCGATTTCGCGGACTGCCTCCGCATCAGCGCTCCTGCCGCCAACTACATCATGGAAGACCTGGAGCAGAACGGCTACGTCGTCCGCAGGTCCTACACCGGTATCAACAGCTTCACCTATGACCTGACCGACAAGGGTGTTGCGGAGCTTCCGGCCCTGAGCGACAAGGATGCCGCTCTGGTCAAAGAGGGCATCTGCGCCGAGCAGTGCAAGATGCTTGTCTATCTGTCCAAGGCCACAGAGCCCACGCTCACCGGCAAGGTGGTCAAGGAGGCGGGTCTGAGCACTGCGGAGTTCGTCTCCAACGTGACCCATCTCGTGGACGCCGGCCTGGTCGCCGACAGCGGAATCATCCGCCGCCGTATCAGCATCACGGAAAAGGGCAAGGCGCTGGTCAAGAAGCTGGCGAACGTCGTTTCCGCGTAAGCAGAAGCGCATCGAGAACAAACTAGCCGGACAGGGGCGGCCAAGCATCGAATTCTTTGCCGCCTCTGTCTTCCCCCAATTGGATACTCTGAGTTCTCCCCAAACATTTATAACCCCAATGAGGTGACTGCTATTATGAAAGATTTGAAGGTTGTCGGCCACAGCGTGGTGCGTTCGGACGCCTTCGCCAAAGCTACCGGCGCCGCAAGGTATACCCCGGATATGATTCCGGTCGACGCGCTGGTCGCCAAGGTGAAGTGGCCGGACTATCCGCATGCGATCCTCAAGAAGATCGATGTGTCCAAAGCCAAGGCGCTCCCGGGCGTAGAGGCCGTGATGCTGGCCAAGGATCTGCCCGGAAAGAACGGCTACGGACCCATGGTCGCGGACAAGCCTGTCATTGCAGATGGTAAGGTCTGCTACGAAGGAGACCCCATTGCTCTCGTCGCTGCCGTCGATGAGGAGACCGCGAAGAAGGCGGTCGACCTGATCGAGGTGGAGTACGAAGTGCTTCCCGCCTATGACAATCCGTTTGATGCCCTGAAGCCCGATGCCGTCATCATCCATCCGAACTCCCCGTTCGCGGAGGAAGGCAACATCTGCAACACCGTCACCGTTACCACGGGCGACGTGGAGAAGGGCTTCGCGGAAGCGGACTACATCATCGAAAACGATTACCAGACCCCGTATGTTGAGCATACTTACTTCGAGCAGGATATCTGCATCGCGGAGTATGACTGGAATACCGGGGGTCTGACGGTCACATCGCCCAACCAGGCCGTGTTCCAGGGCCGCCGCCACATGGCTGCCGTCTTCGGGATCCCGCAGTCCAAACTGCGCTCCCTCTGCCCTTACGTGGGCGCCGGCTTCGGAGGCAAGGAAGATGCTTGCCTGGACGTGACCGCCGTCGCGGGCGTTCTCGCCCTGAAGACCAAGAAGAAGGTCGTCTTCCAGCTGAACCGTGAGGAAGTCTTCCGCACCACCGGTAAGCGTCACGCCTGCTGGATTCACCACAAACTCGGCATCAAGAAAGACGGGCGTATCACCGCTGTGCAGGCGGAGACCTATCTCGGCAAGGGCGCCTATGTGTCCATGTCCGGTTTCAAGGCTCCGGCCTACGCCGTGATCCAGCGTACCGCCATTTATGCGGCCGGTACGTACTACTGCCCGAACTATAAGACCAAGTCCGTCGGTGTGTACACCAACACCCCGTACGGCACAGCGTTCCGCGGCTTCGGTGTGCCGCAGGCCACCTTCGCCATGGAGTGCCAGATGGATGAGGCTGCCCGCCTGATCGGCATGGACCGCATCGACATCCGCAGACTCAACATGCTGAAGGCCGGCGATATGATGGTCACCGGTACCTACGCCATGGCAGAGAGAGGCCTCGGCCTCGGCGAGTGCCTGGACAAGGTGCGTGCGAAGTCCGGCTGGGACAAGCCGTTTGATCACGGCAAATGGCCGTATCTGCGCGGCCGCGGCATCGCCGCCTTCATGTACGGCACCGGCATCCCGCTGATGTTCGAAGGCGCCTGCGTGTTCGCCCTCATCAACACCGACGGCTCCGTCCAGCTGAACTACTCCAGCACCGAGATGGGTCAGGGCATCGCCACTACCGGCGCCCAGATGTTCGCGGAAGAGATGGGCATGAAGTTCACGGATATCGAGGTCCATTTCTCCGATACCCTCTCCAGTCCTGACTCCGGTCCTACCGTCGGTTCCCGCTCCACCGTCATTGTCGGCAACGCCATCCGCGATGCTGCTCAGAAGCTCCGCGCCAACCTGTTCCCGGTCGCGGCGCAGATGATCGGTGCCAAGCTCGGCTTCACGGTGGACACGAGAGATCTGACCGCCGATGATTCCGTCATTCACATCAAGGGACGTCCCGACATCGGCCTGACCTACGCTCAGGTGGTTGCGAAGGCGTATATCAGCCAGGTCCCGCTGGCCGTCATCGGCATGTGGTACCCGCCGCATCCCGGCTTCCAGCAGCCGTCCGGCCATGGCCCGACCATGCACACCTTTGCTTACGGTGTTCACTACGAGGAGATCACCGTGGACATGGAGACCGGCATGATCTCCGTGGACAAGTCGGTCTACGCCTGTGACATCGGCAAGGCCATCAACCCTCTGATCGTGGAAGGTCAGATGGAAGGTGCCGCCGTCCAGGCTCTCGGCTGGGGCGTCATGGAAGAGGAACTGTTCGACACCAAGCGCCGCAACGGCAAGATGGAGAACGCCACGTTCCACAGCTACATGATCCCGACCGCCATGGATGTTCCGGAGCACACCTCCATCATCGTGGAGTGTCCGAACGAACTCGGTCCCTGGGGCGCGAAGGGCATCGGCGAGCCCGGCATCATCCCCGGTGCTCCCGCGATCCGCAACGCTTTCCTGGATGCCACCGGCATCTCCGCCGGTAAGATCCCGCTCACTCCTTACGAGGTCATGAACCTGGTCGAGGCGGATCAGAAGAAGAAGGCGGAAGCCAAGGCAAAGAAAGCGCCGGCCAAAAAGTCGGCGAAGAAGGAGGGCTGATCCATGAGCGAATTCTTTAAGCCCAAGACTGTCAAAGAGTGCATCGACCTCCTGGATCAGTATGGCTCCAAGGCCATGATCGTCAACGGCGGCACCGACGCGGTGGAGAAGATCAACACCGGCAAGGCGCAGCCCGAGGCTGTGATCCTGATGACCGAGATGAAGGAACTGAAGAAGATCACCGTGAAGGACGGCGCAGTGCATGTCGGCGGCGCGGTCACCTATCTTCAGATGCTGAAGAACGCGGAGATCAAGAAGAACCAGGGCATGATGATCGCGGTCGGCGCGATCGGAAGCCCGCCCGTGCGCGTGATGGCCACCCCGGCCGGCAACGTCGGCACGGCTGCCCCCTCCGCAGACTGCACGACCATGCTGATGGGCAGCGATGCGAAGATTCATGTGGTCTCCAAGAAGGAAGGCGAGAGGGTCATCCCGATCGACAAATTCTTCGTGAAGACCTATGTGAACGTCCTGAAGCCCGAAGACCTGATCACCGAGGTGGAGTTCCCGGCCATGCAGCCCGGCATGGGCAGCGGCTATGTGCGTCTGACCCGCCGCAAGGTGCAGGACATCGGCAAGGTGCTCGTCTCCGCGACGATTGAGGTCAAGCGCGGACGCTGCACGAAGGCCGTGATCGGCCTGGGCGCCCTCAACGCGACTGCCGTGCGTGCCTACAGCGTGGAAGAGGCGCTGGTCGGCCTGAGCCGCAAGGAGGCGCAGGAGTTCTGCCGCAGCGGTCTTCCGAAGGAAGCGGGTCTGAGACCCAGCCGCTACACGCACTACAAAGAGATCACCACGCCGGTGGCTCTTGAGAGGGCCGTGATGATGGCCTGGGATCAGGCGGAAGGGAAGGTGAAGTAATCATGGCAGTTGTGAATTTCAAACTGAACGGCAATGACGTCACCATTGACGTCGACGCCAAGGAGCGCATGATCGACACCCTCCGCAAGCGTTTCCATCTGACCGGCGCGAAGCTGACCTGCGGCACCGGAGACTGCGGCGCCTGCACCGTGCTCTATAACGGCAAGGCCATTCGCTCCTGCACCCTGCTCACCTGCATGTGTGACGGGCAGGAGATCGTGACCATCGAGGGCCTGATGCCCATGAACGGCGGAAAGCTGCATCCCGTACAGCAGGCCTTCATGGAGGCCGGCGCCATCCAGTGCGGCTACTGCATTCCCGGCATGATCCTGACGACGGTGGCGTTCCTGAACGAGAACAAGAACCCGACCACGGCTCAGATCCGCGCGGCCATCTCCGGCAACCTCAGCCGCTGCTCGGGCTATGTGAAGATCATTGACGCCGTGAAGCTGGCGGCCAAGAGAATGCGCGAAGGCGCCTGATCAACGATCAGTACTGACCTGCGGGGGCGGAGCGATCCGCCCCCGTTTTTATTTTTTGTGGGCTCCGCGAGAAAAAGCGTATCGTTCTGCGGAAAAGAAGCCATCGACCGAAACCTGTTTTTCCCGTGAGGCGGAACCTTTATCCGGACCGTCTTTTTATTTATAGAAAAAACCCATAAAAGGCGCAGTACAAACGATTGAACAACGGTGCGGTTTTTGGTATACTTCATAAGTACGATTCTGCAAGGAAAGCTCTTCCTTTTGTGGAAGACGCGGAGGATATATGAAGTATTACAGCCGACTGTTTTTTTTGAATGAAGAGGGCAAGCGCGTGTTCGGCAAGGGGCCGGAGACGCTCCTGACCTACGTCCAGAAAACAGGGTCTCTGCGCAACGCAGCAGAGAAGATGGGCATGAGCTACGGCAAGGCGATGCAGATCGTCCGCCGCGCGGAGGAGGCCTTCGGCTATCCGCTCCTGGAGACGCAGATCGGCGGTTCCAGCGGCGGCGGCAGCCGCCTCACGCCGCAGGCAAAGCTGTTTCTGGAACGCTACCGCGAGATGGATAAAAAACTGAACGACTACACGGAACAGCTCTATGCGGAACTGTTTTCCGACGGGCAGGCACTTCCGGAGGAAAAGAAATGAAGACTGTCAACACGCAGGACGCGGTCGGCTGTGTCCTGGGACATGACATCACCCAGATCATCCCCGGCGTCAAAAAGGGCGCCGTCTTAAAGCACGGGCACAGAATCGCCCCGGAGGATGTGGAACTCCTTCTTTCCGTGGGCAAGGAGCACGTGCTGGTCTGGGAAGAGGAGGACGGTCTGGTCCACGAGGACGACGCCGCGGCCAGACTGTATGCGCTTTTAGCCGGAGAAAATCTCCATCCCGTGGGCCCCTCCGAGGGGAAGATCGAGGCGGTGGCGGACACGGAAGGCCTGCTCAAGGTGGACACGGAGCGGCTCCTGGCCGTGAACCTGCTCCCCGAGATGATGATCTCGACCCGCCCGGGCAACAGCTTCATCCGCAAGGGGGAAAAGGCTGCGGCCACCCGCATCATCCCGCTTTACACCACACCGGAGAAGCTGGAGGAGGCGGAGGCTGCGGCGCAGGGCGGCCCCATCGTGCGCGTGCTGCCCTTCGTGCGCAGGACCTACGGCCTGATCATCACCGGGAGCGAGGTCTATCGCGGACGGATCCGGGACGGCTTCACGCCGCTTCTGGAAGAGAAGTTCGCGGCCTACGGCATGGAGCGGATCTATCACGCGGTCTCCGATGACAAGCCCGAGATGATTCTCGGGAAGATCCGCGAGGCCCGCGCGGCCGGCTGCGATATGATTTTCTGCACGGGAGGCATGAGCGTGGACCCGGACGACCAGACGCCCGCGGCCATCCGCGCGGCCGGCGCCCGCGTGGTCAAATACGGTTCCCCGGTGCTGCCGGGAGCCATGTTCCTGATCTCTTACCTGGACGATGTCCCGCTTCTGGGTCTGCCCGGGGGCGTGGTCTATGCCAAAAACAGCATGCTGGAGCGGGTGATGCCCCGCCTTCTGGCAGACGATCCCATCACGTACCGCGAGATCGCCGCGATGGGAGAGGGAGGCCTGTTATGAGTGAACTGACGCATTTTGACGCGCTGGGACGCGCCATCATGGTGGACGTCTCCGAAAAGACGGAGACGGTCCGCGAGGCGGTGGCGCAGGGCGAGATTCTGCTTGGGAAAGAGGCTTTCGAGGCCGTGAAGAAGGGGACCGTCAAGAAGGGCGACGTTCTCGCAACGGCGCGCATCGCCGCGATCATGGGCCTGAAGAAGACGTCGGAACTCATTCCGCTCTGTCATCCGCTGCCCCTGACGCACGCCTCCGTGGAATTCGAGATGATCGAGGAGGCGCTGTTGGTCCGTGCCACCTGCACCGTGCGCACGAAGGCTGTGACAGGTGTGGAAATGGAGGCCCTGACGGGTGTCTCCGTCGCCCTTCTGACGATCTACGACATGTGCAAGGCCGTGGACAAGGGCATGGAGATCGGCCGCATCTGCCTGCTGAAAAAGAGCGGCGGGAAGAGCGGAGATTATGTGCGGGAGGCCGGGGAATGATCGATCCTTTCGGCAGATACTTAAATTATCTGCGAATCTCCGTGACGGATCTGTGCAACCTCCGCTGCCACTACTGCATGCCGGAGGACGTGGAAAAGTGCCGCCACGCGGACGTCCTCTCGTATGAAGAGATCGCGCGCCTGACGCGCATTCTGGCCGGCGAGGGCATCGAGATCGTCCGCCTGACGGGAGGGGAGCCCCTGGTGCGTCCGCATCTCGAGGCGCTGGTGCGCCTGCTGCGGGACATCCCGGGCATCCGCCATGTCACTCTGACCACCAACGGCGTTCTGTTAAAGGAGCAGCTCCCCGTCCTGAAGGCGGCCGGGCTCTCCAGCGTGAACATCAGCCTGGATTCCATGTGCACGGAGCACTTCGAAAAAATCACGGGAAGGGACGAACTCTCCCATGTCCTCGCGGGCATCTCCGCGGCGGTGGAGAGCGGGATCCCGACCAAGATCAACGTGGTGCCGCAGCTGGGCTACAACGAGGAAGAACTCGCGGATCTGGCCGCGCTGGCAAAGGACATGCCGCTTCAGGTGCGCTTTATCGAGATGATGCCCATCGGGCGCGGAAAGGCGCAGGAGGGCCTCACGACGGAGCAGGTGCAGGAGGCGCTGCGCGCCCGGTGGCCGGAGATGACGCCGGATTCCCGCCGCTACGGCGCCGGGCCTGCCGTCTACTACCGAATCCCCGGCTTTGCGGGGAGCATCGGCTTTATCAGCGCCGTGCACGGAAAATTCTGCAGCGAGTGCAATCGCCTGCGGCTGACCAGCCGCGGAGAACTCCGCCTGTGCCTTGCCAGCGAGGCCGGGGCGGATCTGAAAGCCCCGCTGCGCGCCGGTGCATCGGACGGAGAACTGGTGGAGATCATCCGGAGGGCGGTGGCCCTCAAGCCGAAGGAGCATCACTTCCTTGAGGACGAGGAAGAGGCGACCCGCGGCATGTACCAGATCGGGGGATAAGGCCTGAAGATGGGCAGGTCGTGCCTCGCAGTGGTCGTGATTTCGGCATGGCCGACGGATGAGAAGGCAAAGCGGCAGAGCCGGGGGACGGAATCGAAGGACCGTGTCTGGACAACCGGCCTGCGCCGCGAATTCATGACAAAGAAACGGGCAGATCAAGTGGAGTGGGAACATGGGAAAGATCGTCGCGATTTGTGTGAGTGAAAAGAAAGGCACCCTGAAGACGCAGGTGCCGCAGATCACCCTGGTGGCGGGGCACGGCCTGGAGGGCGATGCCCACGCGGGAACCTGGCACCGTCAGGTGAGTCTCCTGTCCGCGGACAAGATCGAAGCGTTCCGTGAGAAACTCTGGGTGGATTACGGCGCTTTCGGAGAAAACCTCGTCGTGGAGGGCTTCGATTTCCGCAGCCTCCCCGTCGGGAGCCGTTTCCGCGTCGGCGACGCCCTGCTGGAGATGACCCAGATCGGCAAGGAGTGCCATCAGGACTGCATGATCCGGCAGCAGACCGGCGACTGCATCATGCCGCGCGAGGGTGTGTTTGCGCGCGTTCTTAAGGGAGGGGAGATCCATGTCGGGGACGAGATGGAACTTCTGCCGCGGGATCCCGCTGCGCCGCTTCGCGCCGCGGTCATCACCCTTTCGGACAAGGGCAGCCGCGGGGAGCGCGAGGACAAGAGCGGCCCGCTGATCACGAAAATCCTGAAAGAAGCCGGCTATGCGGTGGAAGAGGAGATTCTGATTCCGGATGAGGAAAAGCTCCTGCGCGCGAACCTGATCCGCCTCGCCGACGGACGCCAGATGAATCTGGTGCTCACCACCGGGGGAACGGGCTTTGCGCCGCGGGACATCACCCCGGAGGTGACGCTCTCGGTCGCGACCAAAAACGCGCCCGGAATCGCGGAGGCCATGCGCTGGTACAGCCTGCAGATCACGCCGCGGGCGATGCTTTCGCGCGCCGCCAGCGTCCTGCGCGGCCAGACTCTGATCGTAAACCTGCCCGGCAGCCCCAAGGCGGTGCAGGAGACCCTGACCTACATCCTCCCCGCCCTCGAACACGGCGTCCGCCTGGCGATGGGGACAGATGGGGAATGTGCGCGATAAGCGAAGCTACGCTGAGGACAGACTCCGTCGCGGAGAACTTGTTCTCCGGCGCGGAGTCTGGACGAAGTGGAGCGAGCAACGCGAGCGAAAAAGCCGAGCGGAGCGAGGCTTTTGAGCTGCGCTTATCGCGCACTGCGCGGAGACATATCAGACGCGAGCAACGCGAGCGAAAAAGCCGAGCGGAGCGAGGCTTTTGAGCTGCGCTTATCGCGCACTGCGCGGAGATGAATTACATAATTACATTCCATAAATAATTTTCATAACTAACGTGATGAAGCAGAACTGCGAAATTGCGTCGTTCCTGACCTCGAGAATACAACATAAGACACAAACATAATACCTTTACATAAAATATTTTCGTAATTAGTTTTCATAAAGTGTTTCCGTAAAACATTGCCATAAAAAGTATCCATAATAAATTGACATAATGCAAAAGTCACTCTTCAACGCCCCAAAGCTACGTAAAGAGTTGTCATAAAGAATAAACATAAATAATTTCCGTAATTTATTTACATAACATATTATTTCTTTTGGTTTACTATTTCGCTTCGGTTCGGTGGGCCCGCCTGCAGAAGAAGACCTCCTCTGTCGGCACTGTCCTCGTAAACCGGGCGGGAAAGCAGGATGTATGAGTGAGGTCATTGATGTTTTTGAAGCCCTGAAGGATGCCATGGAGCGCGGAGAGGACGCCGTCCTCTGCACCGTGATCTCCGCGAGCGGTTCCGTTCCGCGCCGCTCCGGCAGCCGTATGCTGGCTCTTTCCGGGAGCCGTTATGCCGGCACTGTCGGCGGCGGCTACGGAGAGGCTCTGACCCAGGAGCGCTCGCAGGATATGCTGCGCGAGGGCAGGAACTTTGACGTGCAGGAGATCGAACTGGGCATGGGCAAGCCCGGGAGCATCGGTTTCTGTGGCGGCCACTGCCGCGTGATTCTGCAGCTGTACCGCCCCGCGGACGGCATCGGCGCTCCCCTGGCGGAGCAGGTCCTCTCTTCCGTGCAGGACAACCGCCGTGCCTGGCTGATCACCGAGATCCGCTCGGACGGCACGCGCGCCGGCGTCTATGATGAAACCACCGGCTTTGTGGGAGATCCGGTCTGCGATCCCGAGGCTCTGGGCGGCCTGCTGGGCGGGCTGGCGCTCTCCTCCGGAGAGGACCCCATGCTGTATGCGGAGCCCCTGGCCACGGGCGGAAACGTATACATCTTCGGCGGCGGCCACGTCTCGCGCGAGGTTGTGAGCCTGCTGGCGCACACGGACTTTTCCGTGATCGTCTATGAGAACCGTCCCGGGTTCCTGACTCCGGAGCGCTTCCCCGATGCGGCGGAGCTCATCCTCGGAGAATACGAGGATATCCGCTCCAAAACGAAGATCACGGACCGCGACATCTGTCTGGTCATGACCCGCGGCGACGGGGACTACGCGGCACTGAAGGAGGTCCTGCAGACGGAAGCCTTCCACGTCGGCTGCATCGGTAGCCGCAAGAAGCTGGCTGTGATCCGGTCCATGCTTCTGAACGAGGGCTTCACGAAAGAGGATATCGGCCGCATCCACAACCCCATCGGGCTGGAAATCGGATCCGAGACGCCGGCCGAGATCGCCGTCAGCGTCGCTGCGGAACTGATCCAGGTGCGCGCCAAAAAGAGAGAAGAGACGAACTGACGCAGCAGTTCTGTCGGTGAGGGACGTGCGTCACAGCCGCCAAAGGAGGCGGATCGCATGGAACTGAGCACACAGCTGAACATTCGTCCGGGTGTCACCGCGGTGATCGGGAGCGGCGGAAAGACCTCGCTTCTGCGGACACTGGGAGAAGAACTCGCGGCACAGGGAAAGCGCGTCATCCTGACCACGAGCACGCATATATTTCCCTTTACAGGCATGCCCTGCATCTGGGGGGCGGACGAAGGAGAGACGGCCGCGGCGCTGGAAACCTCGCACCTGATCTGCTGCGGAACGCCGGAGGAGAAGACCGGAAAACTCACGGCCCCGGGTCTGCCGCTGTCTGCCCTCATGAAGATCGCGGACTACGTGATCGTTGAGGCGGACGGCTCCAAGGGACTGCCGCTCAAGGCGCACGGTCCGCACGAGCCGGTCATTCCCCGGGAGAGCGAAACGGTCATCTGCGTGGTCGGCCTGTCCGGGCTGGGAAAGCCCCTGCGGGAGGTCTGTCACCGGCCGGAACTTTATGCCTGGCTGGCCGGGGCAGAAGAAAGCGATATCGTCACGGCGGAGACAGCTGCCGCCGTGCTCAACACGGAGAACCTGGGGACGGTCTATGTGATCAATCAGGCCGACACCCGGCAGCAGGAGGCTGAGGCAAAAAGACTTGGCCGTATGCTCCGAAAACCCTGTTTCATCGGTTCCATCCGGGAAAGGAGACTCAAATGCTTGTTGTGATCCGAGGCGCCGGAGATCTGGCATCGGGCGTGGCCCTGCGGCTGCACCGCGCCGGTATCGGGCTCGTGATGACGGACGTGGAGCACCCGACGGCCATTCGCCGGACGGTCTGCTTCTCCGAGGCCATCAAAAAGGGCGAGACGGTTCTGGAGGGTGTGCGTGCGGTGCGCATTTTCCGTCCCGAAGAGGCGAAGGCTGTGCTGGACCGCGGAGAGATCGCCGTGATCGCAGATCCGGACGGAACCTGCATCAAAGATCTTGCGCCGGATGCCGTGGTGGATGCCATCCTCGCGAAGAAGAACCTGGGCACGACCATCGACATGGCACCCGTGGTGATCGGCGTCGGGCCCGGATTCACAGCGGGCGTCGACTGCCACGCCGTGGTGGAGAGCATGCGCGGGCATTATCTGGGCCGCGTCATTCACGAGGGGAGTGCGATTCCAAACACCGGCGTGCCGGGCAATATCGGCGGGTTCACGCTGGAACGCGTGCTGCGCGCCCCCGCGGAAGGCATCTTTCACCCGCGCCGCGACATCGGCGATGAGGTCAAAGCCGGAGAGGTCGCCGGCGAGGTGGAGCACGAGGGCGAGATGGTCCCCATGATCTGCACCATCGACGGGATCCTGCGCGGCATCCTGGAGGACGGCGTGCCTGTGTTCAAGGGAATGAAGTCCGGAGACATCGACCCGCGCTGCAAAAAGGAGCACTGCTACTGTTCCTCCGACAAGGCGCTCTCCATCGGCGGAGGCGTCCTGGAGGCCGTTCTGGAGCTGACCGGCGCTCTGCGCGTTTGAGAAAATCTGATTTGATCATATGAAGGGAGAGACCGCCCTATGACCAAGGTGAGCCTCCGGCAGCTGGAAGTTTTTGTCCGGATCGCGGAGACTGGAAGCTTTACGCAGACAGCACATGATTTCGGCATCAGCCAGTCCACCATCAGCACGCACCTGCGGACGCTGGAGGAGGAACTGGGAGTGCCGCTGTTTGACCGCAGCCGGCGCCAAAAGGTGTCCCTGACACCCGTCGGCGAGGCACTTTGCCCTCTGGCCCGCAGGGTCATCGAGCAGGCGGACCGCTTCGAGGAGAGAGCCAGGACCGAGCGCGAACGCATCCCGCTGGTGCTGGGCGCATCCGCGACGCTGTCGCAGTACCTGCTTCCGGAGATTCTGGCGGCCTACACGCATCGGCATCCGGACCGCACGTATCTGATGCGCCGCGGCAGCAGCGCCGAGGTCTGCCGGATGGTGCTGGACGAATCGGTGCGCATCGGCTTCTCGGGCGCCTGCGGGGTGGAACGTCTCACCTATGTTCCGATGATGAGCGACGAACTGGTCGTCGTGACGCCCAATTCTGCGCATTACCGCGATATGCTGGCGCGCGGGGCCGGCGCCCTGGAACTTCTGCACGAGCCGATGCTGGTCCACATGGACGGGTCGGGCATCACGAGCGTGCTGGAGACGCAGCTGCAGCGGTACGGCATCGATGTTCACTCGCTCTGGGCGATCGGGCGCAACGACGATACGGAGACCGTGAAGAACATGGTCGAAAAGGGCGCCGGAATCTCGGTCCTGAGCGACCTGATGATCAAGGAAGAATTGAAAAAAAAGAAGCTCCTGGCGTTCCCTTTCCCGGACGGCGGCATGCGGCGTGAACTCTATCTGGTCACGAATCCGGACGTGGAGTACGGAGAGGCGGAACAGCAGCTGATGGACTTCATTATTGCGGAGGCAAATCATCATGGCACAGTCTAATCGTAAACAGAGCATGGAACGTCTGCAGCAGCGCCACAAAAAGAAGGAGCGCCCGCAGGATAAGATCGACCGGAAGATCGTAACGGCGCGTGACCTCTTTCTGGATCTGGCGCTCATCCTGATTCTCTCGATCACGTTCTGGTTTACCATGAGGATGAACGCGGGCGCGGTGAGTGCCATCCTCCAGAACCCGGAGCGGTCGCTCCTCGTGCGCAGTGCGGTGCTGTGCCTCTTCCAGGCAGGCATGGCCGGGCTGGCGGCGCTGTATGTGATGTTCCACCGTTATGAGACGGTGAGGGACCACGGCGTATTCTGGGGAGAGAAGACCCCGCTGGCGCTGGGATTGTCCGTTCTCTGTTTTGTCCCCGTGCTTCTGGTGCGGATCATGGAGGGAGGTTTCTCCGTGAGCCCCTTCAAGCGCGTGCCGCTGATGGACGAGGTCGCGGCCAATACGGACGGCACGGCTGCCGTGGTCATGGCGCTGGTCTTCCTGGTGTTCGGACTGGTGCAGGGACTGGCCTATGTGGTCTTCGCGGACAAGGTGAACGCGAAGTTCCCGAAGCGGATCGCTTCCCTGTCCTGGCTCTCCTGGGGAGCTCTGGCCGGCGCCGCTCTGTTTGTGTGGATGTCCTCGGTCTGGATCGGTTTCATCCCGTCCGTGGCCTCCGGCATCGCCGCCTTCCTGATGATGTTCGGGCTCCTGACCGTGCGCGATCTGACCGGCTGCAGCTGGGGCGTCATCGGCGTCATCCTGCTTCTCTGGAATATGTGCTGACGCGGACCGATCCTGTCCGCGGGCGCATTCTCCGCGATCCAGAGAAAAGACTTTGAGCAGAGAGCAGACAGGACAGAAGGAAAACCGGGACATGCAGCAGGCTGTTAAGAACAGGAGGCGTCATGCTGGATCCGTCAAAATTCAGTCCCCGGTATGAGGTGCGGCCGCTGGGAGAAGAGGATGCGGACAGCGTCCTGAAGATCCTGCAGGGGAACCGCATTTTTGTCGAGTGCAGCGTGAATTACGGCGGAGAGGAACCCAGCCGGGAGCGCGTACTTGCGGATATGCATGCGGTCCCCGAGGGGCTCCCGCTCTCGAAAAAGCATTACGTCGGGATGTTCGAGGGAGAGCGGCTGGCCGCCGTGCTGGACATTCTGGACGGATTCCCGGAGCCGGACATCGCTTTTTTCGGACTGTTCCTTATGGCCCCGGAGGACCAGGGGCAGGGGGAAGGCACGCGGATCATCGGAGAACTTGCCGCGTATCTGAAGAGCGAAGGTATGAGCGCGATCCGTCTCGGGATCGACAAGGGAAATCCGCAGTCCACGCATTTCTGGAAGAAGAACGGCTTTGCCGTGATCCGCGAGGTGGAGAGGAACGATGGCGTGATCCTCGTGGCGGAGAGGAGGCTGTAAGAGTGTCGGCAGACGCTCGAAACAGAAGAGAAGAGAACTTATAGAATTACATAAGAGATTAACGGAATTAATTTACAGAAAGAATTTACAGAATTACAGAAGAGGACGACAGAAAGAATTAACATAACACACATTTTCCGCAGCCCCATCACTGATGATTAACGTAAATACACAACGTAAACTCGTTACATAAATACTTTTCATAAAACATTAACGTAATGTGCTAACGTAAAGCATTCACGTAAAGGCTTTACATAACTATATCCGTGATTCTCCCGTTTTCTTCCCTGCTGTCGTCTCTGCGCAAATCGGACTTACATCAGTGTCAAATGTCAACATAATCCCTTTACAAAAGATGTTTTCATAACACATTTACATAATCTTTATTCGGCTTCGTTAACTTTTGAATTCAATATAGGAGGGTGTCATGAAAGTACTTATCTTAAACGGATCCCCGCACGAAAACGGCAATGTGGCAGTGGCTCTGTCTGAACTGACGAAGACCTTCGCGCAGGAAGGTGTCGAGACCGAGATCGTCCGCGTCGGCGGAAAGCCTGTGGAAGGCTGCCGCGCCTGCGGCGCCTGCGGCAAGCTCGGCAGATGCGTGATCAATGACGTCGTCAATGAGGTCGCGGCAAAGTTCAAGGAGGCGGACGGCCTGATCATCGCTTCCCCTGTGTACTATGCCTCTGCGAACGGCTCGCTGATCTGCCTGCTCGACCGCCTCTTCTACAGCGCTGGGTTTGACAAGACGATGAAGGTCGGCGCTTCTGTCGTCGCGGCCCGCCGCGGCGGTCTGTCCGCGACGTTTGACGAACTCAACAAGTACTTCACGATCTGCGGCATGCCGGTGGCTTCCAGCCAGTACTGGAACAGCGTGCACGGCGCTGCGCCCGGCGAGGCGGCCGGAGACAGCGAGGGCCTGCAGACCATGCGCGTTCTTGCCCGCAACATGGCGTTTCTGATGAAGAGCATCGCTCTTGGAAAAGAGAAGTACGGCCTTCCGGAGAAGGAGCCGTGGGAGAAGACCAACTTCATCCGCTGACGCCGCGTTCGCTTTTTTCGCGGGCTCACGCCTTCGACGATGCCCTGCAGCTGCCGCCGGAACTCTACGGCGCGCTGTATCTCCGGCATCTTTCGTCTGATAGAAATAAAAACAAGGATCCGCGTGTGCGGGTCCTTGTTTGATTTGCGCCGGTATTTTGCCGAAGCGTACCGGACAGGCCGGATCTCTGTCCGGTTCCGTATTCGAACTGGGGTCAGTCCTCCACGCCCACCATCACCGACGTGGCCTTGATGACGGCAAGGGCATCCTCGCCAGGAGCCAGTCCGAGCTCGTCCACGGCGTTGTTGGAGATCGTGGCGCTTGCGGTCAGGCCGCCCAGAACGTTCATTTTCACGATCGAGTTGACGGCGCCGCGGTCGACGCTGACGACCTTTCCGGGGAACTGGTTGCGTGCGCTGAGTCTCATGAGATGTTTCCTCCTCGTGAAATTTTGACTGTGTGGATGGATGGCCGCAGCCCGGAGCCGAAGATATGGCTTTGCCAGGCTTTTCCGCCGGAGATGCGGACGGGTTTGTCGGTTCGTCGGATTTTGGTGTGGTCAGTTCTTTTCCCGCAGAAGCAGCATGGCCGGCTCGGGAAACACCATATCGATCTGCGGTTTTCTGAGCTGCGCCCAGAGGCTCTTGGACAGCGTCCAGCCGATCGGGATGGAGGTCTCCGGCGCGCCTTCCGGACGCAGCATCACGGTGATGGAGAAGGGATCCTCCAGTTCCGAGATGACGCGGCAGAGGACGCGGGCCGCCGGTGCAGGCGCAGGGCCCTGTTTCCGTTCCCGGGTCTCCGGAGCAGAAGCAGGAGAGACGGCTTCAGCGGCTTTCGAATCGAAGCCGTCCTTCGTGAACGGAGCGGACGGTCTTTCCGGGGCGGCTTTCGGTCCGCTGCCGGGGAAGTACTGCGTCTGCACGGGGCCGTCTGCGGCATAGATGTCGTGCATGCGGATGCCGACGTGGGTCACGTCCTCCGGGACCGGGGCGGAGAAGGAGAGAGGCAGACCCCAGTCCTTTGCCGCGGCTCGGCGTCTGTCGGAAGGATCGACCGCGAGGCGGGAAATGTTCTTGCAGCCGGTCAGCCGGGCGCCTGTGACGGTGCGCGGGTCGTGGAAGACCTCGCGGCGGGTCCCGAAGACGTCGACGGTCCCCTCGTTCATCACGGCGATCTTATCCGCGAGGCGGAACACCTCGTCGCGGTCATGGGAGACCAGGACGACGGTCTTTCCAAAGGCGCGGATCCGCTCCCGCACCTCCTGCTCCATCTGGAAGCGAAGATGGGCGTCCAGGGCAGAAAACGGCTCATCCAGAAGAAGGATGTTCGGCGCAGAGACCAGGATCCGGGCCAGGGCCACGCGCTGCTGCTGTCCGCCGGAAAGCTGGGACGGAAGGCGGCCCTCCAGGTCTTCGAGGCCGAATTCACGGAGGTAGTGAGCGACCTGTTCCTCGCGCTTTTCGCGGCTCGCCTCGCGGCGCGCGCCTGCCATCAGGTTCCGGCGCACTGTCATCTGCGGGAAGAGGGCGTAGTTCTGGAAGAGCAGGCCGGTCCGGCGCTTCTGCGGCGTCAGGTCGATCTTTTTCTCCGAGTCGAAGAGGATGGTATCGTCCACGACGATGCGGCCCCGGTCGGGCCGGTCGATTCCGGCGATGCACCGCAGCGTCATGCTCTTGCCGCACCCGGAGCCGCCAAGCAGGGCGACGGTCTCGTCACCGGCCTCCAGCTTCACCTTCAGGTGAAAACTGCCGATCTGTTTTTCAATGTCGACGTATAAGGACATGGCATTTTGCTTCTTTCCGGGGAGATTTCGCTGAGACGGTTCCTGACCTTTGCGCGTGGCTTTTTGCGGCAGCGTTACCGGCGGGCTTCCCGCCGCTCCAGCATGTTGACGGCCAGAAGGACGACAAAGGAGATGGCCATGTTGACCAGCACCCATTGGAAGGCCAGGGCGTCGTCGTTGATGCGCCAGAGCTGATAGACGGTCGTGGAGATGGTGGCGGTGCGGCCCGGCGTGTAGCCGGCGATCATGCTGGTCGCGCCGTACTCTCCGAGGGCGCGGGCGAAGGCCAGGACGGTCCCGGCCAGGATCCCCTGGCGGCAGTAGGGCATGCGGATCCGCCAGAAAATATAGGTATTGGAAAGACCGAGGCTCTGGCCGGAGTACGCGAGGGTCCTGTCGAAGGACTCAAAGGCGCCGCGGGCGGTGCGGTACATCAGCGGAAAAATGACGACGACGGTCGCGAAAACAGCCGACCACCAGGTCATGACCAGTTTGAGCTGGAAGTGCTCCAGGAACCAGGCGCCGATGGGCGTCGTCGGTCCGAGGAGGCGCAGCAGAAGGAACCCCACCACGGTGGGAGGCAGGACCAGCGGGAGCGTCAGGATCACGTCGAGGGCGGCCTTGACGCCCCGCGGGAGCCGGGCGATGTAGTAGGCCGCGAAGATTCCGACGAAAAAGATGATGAACGTGCTGATGAGCGCGATTCGCAGGGAATTGTACAGCGGGAACCAGTCCATACCGTCCTCCGTGTCTGCGCCGGCCGCTGCGGTGCGGGAGCGCCCGGAAAGCCGGCAGGCAGCAGATTCAGCGAGAATAAAAATGCAGTGTATGACAGAATGTGCCGTTCTGGATCAGTATATCACAAGCATTCTTCCGGAAAAAGGAAAGAGGTGAAAGCTGCCGTCCGAAGACATATCCCGTCAAACGGAAAAACGGGACCGGGCAATTCTCAGCCCGGTCCCGGTCACTGTCGAATCGAATCAGTTCAGGGGCGTAAAGCCGACCTTTGAGAAGACGTCGCCGGCTTCCTTCGTCTTCAGGAAATCGAGGAAGGCCTGGGCGGCTTCGGGGTGCTTCGAGGGCTTCATGACAGCCGCGGGATAGATGACCTGCCCGCACATCTCCTTGGTCGCGGTGTCGACCACCTTGAGGTTCGCGGAGAAGGCGTCCGTCTGGTAGATGATGCCGCAGTCGACGGCAGCGGTGCTCACCTGGCTCGTCACGTCCTTGACGTTGGTGCCGTAGGTGATGACGCCCTTCGCGGCAAGATCCTCTTCCTTAAGTCCGAAGAAGGCCAGAATCTTCTGGGTGTACTGGCCGACCGGGACGTCGGCGTTGCCCATCGCAAGCAGGATGTCGCCGGCCTCCAGATGGGCCTTCAGGTCCTCATACGACTGGATGTTCTTCGTGTTGTTGTCCGGGACGGCCAGGGCGACCTTGTTCTCCAGAATGTTGAAGCGGGTGCCTTCCGCCACAAAGTCCAGACCGTCGGTATTGACGGCGGGGTCCGCGGACTTGTCCAGCTGGTTCATCTGCTTCTGGCCGGCAGAGATGAAGACGTCGCATTCCGCACCGTTCTGGATCTGGGTCTTCAGGGTACCGGAGGAATCGAAGGTGTAGGTGATCTTCACTTCCGGGTGAGCGGTCTCATAGACGCCCTTGAGCTCGGTCAGCGTCTCCTGCATGGAGGCGGCGGCCAGGACAAAGAGTTCCACGTTCTCCGGAGCCTTGGTGGTTTCGGGAGCCTTGGTGGTTTCGGGGGCCTTGGTGCTCTCCGGGGCCTTGGTGGTCTGCGGAGCAGCCGTGGTCTGAGGCGTATTGCCGCCGCAGCCGGCGAGCAGGGCGGCCGAAAGGACAAGAACAAGAATCAGTGCGACGATGCGTTTCATGGGTACCTCCTGTTTTCATGCGGTTCGCTTGGACGGTGTTCAGAACGCTCCGCCGCAGAATACCTGGTCGGCCGGGGTGCTGAACTTCTCTTTCTCTGTACCGGGCCCCTGGTACGTCTCCTATACTGTATCAGAGATCACGGCACTTTTTAGTTGTTTAAACAACATAATTCAGGTATAATCCGAATAGATCGATCACCGATATTCTGCTCCGCAGGCAACGCAGCAGGAGGACATATGAAAGAAGAGAGGACCGCGCCCGGTCAGGCAGTCCGGGACGCGCAGCACAAAAGGGTGGAAGAGAAGCCGCCCCGGGACGCATTTCGAAGGGGAAAACGCGGCGAAGTCCAGAGCCCTTCGTGGGAGGAGCGCGTATTGAGCGCGCGCCTGTTTGCAGGTCTTGATCCGGATGCGGTGCGCCGCTTTGTTCTTCCCTGCGGTCACTTGAAAACGTACCGGAGAGGAGAGATGGTTTACATAAAGCAGGACCGGGTGGAGCGTCTGGAGATACTCCTGTCCGGCCGGGTGCATCTCCTGCATATCTTTGAGAGTGGGGCGCAGAGCATCATCAGCGTGCTGCAGGCGGGAGATACGCTGGGGCTGGAGCTCATTTTCACATCCTCCCGCGTGGCGCCGTACTACGCCCAGGCGCAGGAAGAGACTGTGTCCTTCTCGCTGCCGCGCAGCGTCTTCGGGGAGCAGAGTCCGCTTCCCGTTCTTCTGCGCTGCTTTCTGATGGAGCGCATCCTCAAAATGGTCTCTCACGACAATATCCGAAAGGAGTACCGGCTCGCGATCCTCTCGCAGAACGGCCTGCGGGACCGCATTTGGACCTACCTCTCGATGCAGGCGGACAAGCGCGGGAGCGACACCGTGATCATCCCGTTTTCGCGGGAGGAGATGGCCTCGTTTCTCTGTGTGAACCGCTCCGCGCTCTCCCACGAACTGTCGCTCATGCGGCGCGACGGCATTCTGGACTTCAAAAGGAATAAATTCGTCCTTTTCCGCGGAAAAACCGGCTATTTTCATTGACTCAGCAATTCGTCAGAGTTATAACAAAGGTAGCGCAAAGAATAGAAAGCGCCATCATAAAACCGCATCTGGACAAGGAGAAAGGCTATGGAAAAAGACATTCGTATCGCGATCATCGGCGGCGGCCCCGCAGGTCTTGCGGCAGGCATGTACCTGGAGCAGAAGGGCTACGACAACTACGTGATCTATGAGAAGACGGATCACGTGGGCGGCAAGTGCCACTCCCCCGAATGGAACGGAAAGCGCTACGAGATGGGCGCCATCATGGGTGTGCCGTCCTACTACGCGGTGCACGATATCGAACTCTTCGCGGGCGTGTCCCATGCGGACGGTCCCAAGCTTCACCGCACCTACCGCCTGCCGAACGGCCAGGTGGACACCCGCTTCGATAAAAAACTCTTCAACCTGCCTCATCTGCTCAAACTGAAAAAGCAGATCAAGCAGTTCGGCGAGATCCTTGAGACCAAGTACAAGGGCTACGACGTCTGCGGTCACCGCGGCGTGTCCGAGGGACGCTACGAGGGCTTTGCCGTCACTCCCGGCCGTGAGCCGGTCTCCGGCGTGAACCCGAACCTGAAGGATCTGGCCCTGCCGTTCAAGAAGTTCGTGGAACTCAACAAGGTGCCGCTGGTGCAGGAGATCTGGGTGCAGCCTTTCACTTCCTTCGGCTACGGCTACTTTGACGAGATCCCCGCTGCCTACGTCCTCAAGTATCTGGACTTCCAGACGATGATGAACTTCGTCAACGTGAACCTCTGGACCTGGAAGGACGGCACACAGAGCATCTACGAGGCCCTGAACCGCAAGCTGAAGCACCCCGCGGAGCTCAACAGCACCATCACCTCCATCACCCGCGGCGACAAGGTCACCGTGACCGTGAACGGCCGTGAGGAGATCTTCGACAAGCTCATCCTGACCGCTCCCCTGCAGGTCGGAAAGATCGACAATCCGGTGGCTCAGGGCCTGGACACCTATCTGGACGTGACCGAAGAGGAGAGAGCCCTGTTCTCCCGCATCGACTACGAGCGCTACGACACCATGGCGTTCATCACGAAGCCCGAAGCCTATCCGGAAGCTTCCTTCTATGTGGTGGACAACATGACGCCGCAGACCCTGGGCCACGGCATGGTCTTCTACATGCGCTGGGCCAAGGAACACCTGCAGCCCCTGGTGTCCTACGTGCTGCGCAAGCATAAGAACGAGAGCGAGACCGTGGAAGCCTACAAGGCCCGCCCGGAGCTCGGCTACGAGGATACCAAGAAGACCGTCCTGAAGGATCTGGACAAGCTGGGCATCGCTCCCATCAAGGAAGAGGGCAAGGACAAGATCATCTACGAGTTCCAGGCCTACTACTTCCCGCACGTGTTCTCCGAGGACTACGCGAACGGCTGGTATGAGAAGGTCGAGGCCATGCAGGGTCAGAAGAACACCTACTACGCCGGCGAGGTCATGTCCTTCGGCGACATGGACGAGACGGTGGAGTACTCCAGAGACCTGGTCGAGCGCTTCTTTGCGTAAGGCGCCCGCGTTCGGAGCAAACAGATAATGCATCGGGAAATAGAGAGATGGAACGGTCTCTCTATTTCTCGATATGGAGGAAATGATGGAAGACAGAAAACATTTTCGCGATTCCTATGACGCCGTCGTGATTGGCGGCGCCCTTGCCGGACTCGCCTCTGCGCTGACGCTGGCAAACAAGGGGAAGAAGGTCCTCGTGCTGGAGCAGCACAACCTGCCCGGCGGCGTGGCCACCTCCTTCGTGCGCGGCGGCGTGGAGATCGAGGCCACCCTGCACGAGATGATGTCCATCGGCCCGAAGGAGTGCCCGCTCAAGATCCGGAACTTCTTCGACGAGATGGGCGTGGACATCGAGTGGCTGCGCGTCCCGGACGCCTACCGCTTTGTGGACGACGTCTCCGGCGTGAACGTCCTCGTGCATCCCGGCACGCACGGAAATTTCGAGACTCCCGCAAAGGAGATCGCCTCTGCCTGTGACGATGCGGATGGCAGCGTTTACCGCAGGGTCCTGGAGCTCCTGCAGCTCTGCAGCCGTGTGTACGACTCGGTCAACATCCTGTCGGTCACGCATATGTCCAAGCCGGCGATGCTCCTCAAGCACCCGGATTTCGTCAAGACCGCGGGCTATTCCGCCAAGGACGTGATCGATACGTTCCACCTGCCCAAAAAGGCGGTGGACATCCTGTCCGCGTACTGGATCTACGTGGGCGACACCCTCGAGAACCTGCCCTTCACCATCTGGGCGGTCCTGATGGCGGACTACCTGGGCTACGGCTCCTACGTCCCCAAGAAGTTCTCGCACGAGATGGCTCTCAAGATGGCCGAGCGCGCGATCGCCATGGGCGCGCAGATGGAGTTCGGCGTGCGCGTGGACAAGATCCTCGTGAAGGACGGCCACGTCGCAGGCGTGCGCCTCGCAAACGGCGAGGAAGTGAGGACCCGCTACGTGGTCTGCTCCGCCTACCCCGACAAGGCCTACACGCAGATGATCGAGCCCGCCTCGGCGGTGCCGGAAGGCGCCATCAAATTCGTGAACGCGAAGACCGTGGGTCTGACCTGCTTCTCGGTAGTGCTGCTCCTGGACGGCAGCCCGGAGGAACTGGGGATCCGGGATTACTCCACGTTCTATGCGCCGAAGGGCATGGACCTGAAGAAGATCTTCGACGAGTGCGGCACGGACGGCCCTTACAACTACATCACCTCGATCTGCACCAACCTCGCGAACCCCGGCTGCACGCCGGAGGGCACCTGCATCTACTCCATTACCGCGCTTCCGAAGCCCGAGGGCTGGATGGGCGTCACGGAGGAAAACTACGAGGAACTCAAGAGAAAGAACGCGGAGTACTTCATCGACATGGAGTCGAAGCGTCTGGGCGTGAATCTGAGGGACCACATTCTGGAGATCGTCATCGAGACGCCCGTCACGATCTCGCATTACACCGGTGCCTACCGCGGCTCTGTGTACGGCTACATGCACACCATGGATGACCACATCGTCGCCCGCCTGCAGATGAGCGAGAAGGAGAACTACATTCCCGGTCTGGCCTTTGCGGGCGCGCACCAGATCTCCGGCGACGGCATGGGCCCGGCGGTCACCAACGGGCGCAAGGGTGCGAAGATCATTCTGGATCAGATGGCGGAAGAGGAAAGGAGCGGCAGGAAGGCATGAAAGTCAAAGGATTTCTGAAAGACGTCGGCGGCGCCTCTGCCGTCACGAAGAGAAGACAGGCCGCCTATGACCGCGCCTCCGCGAAGCCCGCGCACAAAGACCCCATGGGGGCGGTGGCAAAGGCTCTGCATCCGGGACTGATTCCCCTCACCGTGGAGAGCGTGCGCCCGGCCAGCAAAACCGCGAAGACCATCCGCTTCACGTCGGAGGCCCACCTGCCGTATTTCCGCGCCGGTCAGTTCCTGACCCTCGTGATCGAGAGGGACGGCTACCGCGTCACGCGCCCGTACTCCATCTCCAGCGCGCCGTATGAGACCCGCGGGGAGCACCCCTGTGTGGAGATCACCGTGCGCCGGCCGAAAGAGGGCGGCTTCATCGCCAATTATCTCTATGACGAGGTCAGGGCGGGCGACACCTTCCTGGGCGAGGTCGGTCTGGGCGAGTTCCATTACGAGGCCCTGCGCGACGCGCGCCACGTGGTGGCGGCGGCCGGCGGCAGCGGCATCACGCCCTTCGTCTCCATGGCGAAGGAGATCAAAAACGGCCGCGAGGACTTCGACCTGACCATCCTCTACGGTTCCGTCTCCGAGGATGACATCGTCCTGCGCGAGGAACTTGAGGCCGCGGCCTGCGACAGGGTGCACGTGGTGCACGTCCTCTCCGGGGACAACCCCGGCTGGACGGGTGAGAAGGGCTTTCTGAATCGCGACATCATCAAAAAGTACTCCGCCGAGGACACTACGTACTTCGTGTGCGGTCCGCAGGTCATGTACGATTTCGTGCAGAAGGAGCTGGAGGCCTTGAGCGTGCCCAAACGGCGCGTGCGCTTCGAGGTCTTCGGCCAGGTGCGCGACATCACCGCGTTTGCGGGATACCCGCAGGAAAAGAAGGACGACACCTACCGTCTGCGCGTGCGCATCGGCGTTTCCGAGACGGAGATCCCCGCGAGGGCGTCGGAACCCATCGCGGTGGCCCTCGAGCGCGCCGGCCTGAAGATCCACACGGCCTGCCGGAGCGGCAGCTGCGGCTTCTGCCGCATCAAGGTCCTGAGCGGAAAATACTTCGTCTGTCCTCAGAACGACGGGCGCCGCGGCGCGGACCGTGATTTCCACTACGTCCATGCCTGTTCGACCTATCCTCTGGGCGACATGACCGTGAAGGTCAATATCTGAGCCATGGCAGTGCGCTATACAACGCTGCGCGGACTGCTCGCGGGGCAGGATCCGGAGGCCCCCGCCCTGGAAAAACTCACGCCGGAGGGCCCGGTGCGCCTGACCTATGGGGAACTCCTGGCCGCGGCGGAGAATTATCCCGTTCCGGCGGAGCAGAACGTCGGCATCTTCTGCGACAACAGCATCGAGTCCGTCACCGCCGTTTTCGGTCTGGCCGGCAGGCGCCGCCTGGTGCTTCTGGACCCGGCAGGAAACGAGGAGACCCTGCGGGAGCAGATCGAGCGCGCCCACGCCGCAAAACTGATCGGTCATACGGACGCGGAGGACATTTCTCCCGCGCAGACGGACGGCGGCCCCGGCACGGAGATCCTGTTCTTTACGAGCGGGACCACGGAGAGCGCCCGCGCGGTCATGCTGGACGAATCGCGCCTGTGCGCCGCGGCGTACAACGGCGGGAGCCTGCTCCCCCTGGCGCCGCAGGACAGGCTGCTGTCCGTCCTGCCGCACTCCCACGTCTTCGGGTTCGTCTGCAGCCTGCTCTGGCCGCTCTCGTGCGGCGCGGAGGTCTGCCTGGGGCGCGGCCTGAAACAGATCTTTTTCGATTTCGCGGCCTACCGGCCCACGGCGTCGAGCCTGGTGCCGGAGATGGCCGGCTTCCTCGCGGCGCGGGGGCTCCTGAACGAGGAACTCCGGCTGGTTCTGATTGGGGCGGGAGACTGCCCGGACAGCGTCCTCGCCGCCGTGAAGGCCCGCGGCATCCGCGTGAGCTTCGGCTACGGCCTGACGGAGACCAGCTCCGGCATCGCCCTCTCCCTGGGAGAAGACCCGCGCGCGATGACCGTCTGTCCCGATTACCGGCTGGAGATCGCGGAGGACGGGGAGATCGTCGTTTCGTGCGATACGACCCTGATGAAGGGCTATTACGAGGACCCGGAAGCGACCGAAAAGGTCCTGCGGGACGGGCGTCTGTATACCGGAGATCTGGGCCGCATCGAGGACGGGAAGCTCTTCCTGACCGGGCGCAAAAAAGAGGTGCTCGTGATGGGGGACGGGACCAAGGTGTTCCTGCCCGCCTATGAGCGCGCTCTGGCCGCTCTGCTGGGCGAGGGGAGCGACTTTGCCGTCGTGCAGAGGCCGGATAAGACCCTGGCGCTCTATGCGGCAAAGCCGCGGGAGATCGAAGAGAAGATCGACGCCTTTAACGCCGGACAGACGCGTTCGCAGCGAATCGCGCAGATCGTTTACGTGGACAGCATCCCGCGCACGGCCACCGGCAAGGTGCGCCGGTACCTGCTTTCGGAAGGAGAATAAGATATGCAGAGAGAAGAGATCGCGGCCAAGGTGCGGGAGCTCATCCGCACGCATCAGCCCGGTTTTGAGGATGTGGATATTCAGGAGGATACCCGCATCAACACGGAGGCAGGCTTCGATTCCCTGACCTTCGTCTATATCATGTGCAAGATCGAGGCGGAGCTCGGGATCTCGATCCCGCACCGCAGGTGGGAGAAGATGCTCACCTTCGGCGACGTGCTGGACGCCATCGAGAAAGAACTGGCCAAAAAGAAATGAGCGCGGAGTATCGGAAGGAACTCCGTCTGCGCGCGGAGCACGTGGACTGCTTCCGCCGCCTTCGCCTTTCCGTGCTGATGCGCCTCTTTCAGGAGTGCTGCATCGCCCACACGGAAGAACTGGGCATGGGACGGGAGAAGACCCTGGACCGGGGACTTCTTTGGGTCGTGAACACGGAAACCGTTGTGATAAGCCGGCTTCCGGTGTATGATGAGAGTGTCACGCTGGTCTGCCGTCCGGGGAGGACCATGCACCTGTTCTTCCCGCGTCAGATGGAGGTGCTGGACGAGACCGGCCGCGTCCTGATCCGCGTGGGCGCCCTGTGGTCGCTCATCGACCGGGAGACGCGCAGAATTGCGGACCCCGCGGAGCATGGCGTTTTCATCGAGGGCGATCTGCGCCCGGATGACGTGATGCCGGCGCTGTCCCTGCCGCACCGCGAGCTCTCGGGCAGGGCGGAACTGTCCGCCGATTATTCGCGGGTGGACATCAACGGACACATGAACAACGCGGTCTATCTGGACGCGCTGACGGACCTGATCGAGCCGGAGCGCATCGGACAGATCCAAAGGGCGGACCTGGTCTTTGTGAAGGAACTGCCCCTGGGCAGCCGGACGGAGCTTTCCTACGGGGAGGAGGACGGCGTTTTCCTCGCCCACTGTGCGGAGTTTTCCGCACGGCTCACGTTTGCCCCGGAAATGTCCTGAGACCGCGCAGGCACAGGTGTCTGTAAAGAAAGAAAACAAGCGCCGGCCCGGTGCAGAGGATCTGTCCGAGGCCGGCGCACCAGCATGAGGCGAGAGGAGAAGTCACGATGAGGATGGTCGACCTGATTCGGAAAAAGCGCGACGGACTTCCGCTCACGAAGGAAGAGATCCGCTTTTTCACGGAAGGCTATGTGAGCGGAGTTATTCCGGATTACCAGGCTGCCGCGCTCCTGATGGCGATCTGGTTTCGGGGGATGGACCGCGAGGAGACCGCGGAACTGACCTTCGCGATCCGCGACTCCGGAGAAAAGATCGACCTCTCGGGGATCGATGGCGTGCGCGCGGACAAGCATTCGACGGGCGGCGTCGGAGACAAGACGAGCCTGATCGTCGCGCCCATCGTGGCGAGCTGCGGCGTGAAGGTCGCGAAGATCTCGGGCCGCGGCCTGGGGCACACCGGCGGGACCGTCGACAAGCTGGAATCCATCCCCGGGTACCGGACCGACCTCTCGGAAGAGGAATTCATCGGCGTCGTGAACCGCACCGGGATCGCGATCGTCGGCCAGAGCCGCGAAGTGGCGCCGGCGGACAAGAAGCTGTACGCGCTCCGCGACGTGACGTCCACCGTGGACAGCGTTCCCCTGATCGTTTCCAGCATCATGGGAAAGAAGCTGGCCGTAGGCGACGACGTGATCGTGCTGGACGTGAAGACCGGCAGCGGCTCCTTCATGAAGACGGAGGAGGACAGCCGGCAGCTCGCGGAGATCCTGGTCGATATCGGAAAGAAGGCCGGCAAAAAGATCATGGCGCTGATCACCGACATGGACCGCCCTCTGGGCGAATACGTCGGCAACGCGCTCGAGGTCCGGGAGGCGATCGAGACCCTGAAGGGCCGGGGTCCCGGGGATCTGCGCGAGATCTGCGAAGTGCTCTCCGGAGCGATCCTGATGCTGTCGGGCTTTGCCGGCACGATGGAGGAGGGCAGGACCCTCGCGAAACAGGCCGTAAAGAGCGGCGCTGCGCTCAGGAAACTGCGTGAGATGATCGAAGCGCAGGGAGGAGATCCGCTGGTCACGGAGGACTACGGACGCTTCGGGACCGCGCCGGTCGAATGCGAAGTGCCCGCGGCGCAGGACGGGTATATCGCGGCGATGGACACCGAGGCCATCGGAAAGGCGAGCCTGCTCCTCGGAGCGGGACGGAATACGATGGCGGACAGGATCGACATGACGGCGGGCATTCGAATCCTCAAAAAGACGGGGGACCGTGTGAAGAAGGGAGAGCCGGTCGCGGTGTTTTACACGTCGGACAGATCGCGTCTTGACGGCGCGCAGGCCGTGTACGGACAGGCGCTCACCTATTCTGAAACCGGGCCCGCGCCGCGCCCGCTGGTGCTGGGCACGGTGGAGTAACGGGCCGGCGGGGCCGTCCTGACGCACCGCAAAAACAGCATTTCCGCCGCAGCGACTGCGGCAGCAGGGAGAGAACCATGGACATTCGGGAGATTTTGGAAAAATGCGATCACACGCTTCTGGCGCAGACGGCGACGTGGGAAGAGATCCGCGCGATCTGTGACGACGGCATAAAGTACCGCACCGCATCCGTGTGCATCCCGCCCTGCTACGTGAAGCGGGCGAAGGACTATGTCGGGGACAGGCTCGCGGTCTGCACGGTCATCGGCTTTCCGAACGGATACAGCACGACGGCCGCCAAGCTTGCGGAGACCGTCGACGCCCTGGAAAACGGAGCCGATGAGATCGACATGGTCATCAACATCGGAGAACTGAAGGCCGGCAACACCGGATACGTCCGGAACGAGATCCGCGCCCTGAAGGAGGCCTGCGGCGATAAGATCCTGAAGGTCATCGTCGAGACCTGCCTCCTGACGGCGGAGGAGAAGGTCACGATGTGCCGTCTCGTGACGGAGGCCGGCGCGGACTTTATCAAGACGTCGACCGGCTTTTCGAAGGCGGGCGCGACGTTTGAGGACGTCGCCCTGTTTGCGGAACACGTCGGTCCCGGCGTCCGCATCAAGGCGGCGGGAGGCATCTCGTCGATCGCGGACGCGGAAACATTCATCGGGCTCGGGGCCTCGCGCCTGGGAACGAGCCGCATCGTGAAGATCGTCAAAGCAGAAGAGAAAGGAGAATAACATGTCAGTACCGACCCCTCACATTAATGCGAAAGTCGGCGATTTCGCCCCGACCGTTCTGATGCCGGGAGATCCGCTCCGCTCGAAATTCATCGCGGAGAATTTTCTCGAGAATCCGGTCCTCGTGAACAACGTCCGCGGCGTGCAGGGCTACACGGGCACGTATAAGGGCAAGCGCGTCTCCGTCATGGCGAGCGGCATGGGAATGCCGTCGATCGGCATCTACTCCTACGAGCTGTTCGCTTTCTTCGGCGTGGAGACGATCATTCGCGTCGGGTCCTGCGGCTCCTTTGACAAGGACCTGCACGTCCGCGACATCATCCTGGCGCAGGCTGCCTGCACGGACAGCACCTTCGCGTCCCAGTACCGTCTCCCGGGCTCTTTCAGCCCGATCGCGGATTTCGGTCTTCTGCGGAAGGCCGCGGACGCGTGCGAGAAGAAGGGCGTCCATTACAAGGTCGGCAACATGTTCTCGTCCGACAAATTCTACGATGACGCGAATTCCGGCATGGACTGGGCGAAGATGGGCGTTCTGGGCGTGGAGATGGAGTGCGCCGCGCTCTACTGCAATGCGGCGCGTCTCGGCAAGAAGGCCCTGACGATCTGCACGGTCAGCGATTCCTTCGTCAATCCGGAGAACACGACGGCAGAAGAGCGCCAGACCTCCTTCACCGACATGATGGAGATCGCGCTGGAGATCGCGTGATGAACAAGCGGGTATTCATTATCGTTCTGGACAGCTTCGGCGTCGGAGAACTCCCGGATGCGGGCCTCTGGCACGATGAGGGGAGCAACACCCTCGGCGCGGTCCGCAGCCATGAGGATTTCTACTGCCCGACGATGACCGAACTCGGACTGTTCAACATCGACGGCGTGGGCGGCGGCGTGGAAAAGCCGAAGGCCGTCTTCGCGAAGATGTCCGAGGTCAGCATGGGCAAGGATTCGACGATCGGCCACTGGGAACTCGGCGGCATCATCTCGCCCGAACCGCTCCCGACCTATCCGGAGGGCTTCCCGCCGGAGGTCATCGGGGAATTCGAGCGGCAGACCGGGCGCAAAGTCCTTGTGAACAAACCTTACTCCGGGACGGACGTCATCCGCGATTACGGAAAGCAGCACGTGGAGACCGGAGACCTCATTGTTTATACGTCCGCGGACAGCGTGTTCCAGATCGCCGCGCACGAGGATGTCGTGCCGGTCGAAGAACTGTACCGCTTCTGTGAGATCGCCCGGAAGATCCTGGTCGGAAAGCATGGCGTGGCGCGCGTCATCGCACGCCCGTTCACCGGGGAGTGGCCGTATACGCGCACCGCAAACCGCCACGACTTCTCGCTGGAGCCGCCGCAGGAGACCATGGGCGACCGCCTGAAGGCGGCCGGATATGACGTGATCTCGGTCGGCAAGATCTACGACCTGTTCGGCGGCCGCGGCTTTACGGAATTCACCCGCACGAAGAACAACGTCAACGGCATGGAGGTCACGCTGGATATCCAGGACCGTGACTTTACCGGCCTGTGCTTCACGAACCTCGTGGATTTCGATATGACCTACGGCCACCGGAACGACGTCGCGGGCTACGCGAAGGCCCTGACGGTGTTTGACCGCCAGCTTCGCGTCTTCCTCGGCAAAATGCGTCCGGACGACCTGCTGATCATCACGGCGGACCACGGCTGCGACCCTGCGACGCCGTCGACGGACCACAGCCGCGAATACGTCCCGATGCTCCTCTTCGGCCGGCATGTGCGGCAGGGACTCAACCTGCATGTCAGGGGATGTTTCGCCGACGTCTGCGCGACGGTCCTGGAGTACTTCGGCGTCGATCCCGGTGCGACCGCGGGCACGAGCTTCCTGCGCGAGGCGCTGACGGACGCCGCCTTCCTGCCGGAGGGCGCGCCGGACGACGATGCACTGTACGGTCTGGCACTGGAGGCGAGGAAGGGATCCTATCCCCGTATTCGCATTTTCAGGTCGGCGCGGCGCTCCTCACGTCAAAGGGGCGCGTGTGGACGGGCTGCAACATCGAGAACGCGGCCTATCCGGCGACGGTCTGCGCGGAGCGGACGGCCTTCTTCAAGGCAGTCAGCGAGGGCGAGAGACAGTTCGCGAAGATCGCGGTCGCGGGCGGCCGGGAGGGAGAGACTCCGGAGTTCTGCCCGCCCTGCGGCGTCTGCCGGCAGGTCATGTCCGAGTTCTGCGACGAAAACTTCATCGTCGTGCTCGGCGGGCCGGACGGCGTGAAGGAGTACCGTCTGGGAGACCTCCTTCCGGAGATGTTCACGAAGGCGGACCTGTAAGCGCTTTTCAGACAGGACCAAAAGCACCCGGGGAATGTTCTCCGGGTGCTTTTGGTTTCCGGTCAGCCAAAGCAGGAGACCGGGCACATTTCGGCTTTCGGCAGGAAAAAAGACCGCGCAGAACCCGCGCGGTCTCTTTGCTTTTGAGGGATAAAACTTTACCGGTTCTTGTAGAACTGCACGAACTCGAGCACCGCGTTGGGCGTGCCGTTGTTCTTGGTGTGGACGAAGCCGATGGAGCGGCGGGTGATGGCGGAGGGGAGCTTGACCTCCACCAGGGCGCCGGACTCCAGGTCCTCCTTCACGAACTCGCGGATGACGCAGCCGATGCCCATGCCGATGCGGGCGTAGTCGATGATCAGGTCCATGGAGCTGATCTCCATGATGTGGCGGGGATCCAGCTTCTGGCGGAAGAGGGCGTCGTCCACGTGGCTGCGGGTCATGTTGCCGCGCTCGAGCATCATGACGTTCGCGCTCTCCAGCGGGTCCGCTCCCTCGGGGGTGCGGGCGGAGAGGGAGCTCATGTATTCGGGCGTCGCCACGAACACGTCATGGATGTGCATGACTTCGTGGAAGTCGATGCCGCGCTTGGAGCGGGGCTCCGCCACGAGGCCGATGTCCACGAGGCCCTGGTCCAGCATGTCGAGGGTGCGGGCCGAATCCTGGCTCTGGATGGTGATCTTGATGTGCGGATGCTCCCGGATGAAGTCCTTCAGGTAGGGGATGAGCACATGCTTGCACAGGGTGGAGCTGGCGCCGATGCGGATCTGGCCGATGCCGAGATCGCGGATGTGGCGCAGTTCCTCTTCTCCGTCCTCGATGGCCTCGAAGGCGATGCGCATGTGGTCGTAGAGGAGGGAGCCTTCCTCGGTGAGCTGGACGCCGCGCGAATTGCGCAGGAAGAGAACGGTGCCCAGGTTTTCCTCCAGCCGGCTGATGGACTTGCTGATGGCGGGCTGGCTGATGTAGAGTTCCTTGGCCGCGCGGGAGATGTTCAGGGTGCGGCAGACCTCATAGAAGATGCGGTAAAGCGACAGGTTGTTCTGTTCCATTGTTTTCCTTTCCGGAACGAAGATTTGGCAGAGACCGCCGGGTAAACACAAAAATATCAGCATAACAGGCTGTTATGCTTATTATGACTCTTATTTATTGGTATTATAACCACACATTTGATAAAATGGCAATAACTATTTTGGAAAAGTCTGAGAAATTGGAGGCATTTTTCCATGGGAATGACGATGACGCAGAAGATCCTCGCGGCGCATGCGCACCTGCCCGAAGTGACGGCAGGTCAGCTGATCGAGGCCGACCTGGACCTGGTGCTGGGAAATGACATCACCGCACCGGTCGCCATCCGCGAGATGGAGCGGATGAAGGTGGAAACGGTCTTTGACAGGGACAAGATCGCCCTGGTGATGGACCATTTCATCCCCAACAAGGACATCCAGTCCGCGCAGAACTGCAAGTGCTGCCGCGATTTCGCCGCAAAGCACGAGATCACCAACTACTTTGATGTCGGCAGGATGGGCATCGAGCACGCCCTCCTTCCCGAGCAGGGTCTCGTGGTGGCCGGAGACGCGGTCATCGGCGCGGATTCGCACACCTGCACCTACGGCGCCCTCGGCGCCTTCTCCACCGGCGGCGGCTCCACGGATATGGCTGCGGCCATGGCCATGGGCAAGCTCTGGTTCAAGGTCCCTGCGGCCCTGAAGTTCGAACTCACCGGGTCCCTGCCGCCCCATGTGTCCGGCAAGGACGTGATCCTGCATATCATCGGCATGATCGGCGTGGAGGGTGCCCTGTACAAGTCCATGGAGTTTACCGGGGACGGCGTGGCCGCCCTGTCCATGGACGACCGCTTCACGATCTGCAACATGGCCATCGAGGCCGGCGGCAAGAACGGCATCTTCCCGGTGGACGACCTCACCCGGGCCTACATCGCGGAGCACAGCGACCGCGAGCCCGTCGTCTACGAGGCGGACCCGGATGCCGTCTATGAGGCGGTGTATCAGATCGACCTGTCGTCTCTGGAGCCCACGGTGTCCTTCCCGCACCTGCCGGAGAACACCCGCACCTTCGATCAGATCGAGGACCTGAAGGTCGACCAGGTCGTCATCGGCTCCTGCACCAACGGCCGCATTTCCGACCTTCGGATCGCGGCGGAGATCATGGAGGGCAGGAAGGTCGCGAAGGGCCTGCGCGTCATCGTGATCCCGGCCACCCAGAAGATCTATATGGAGGCCATGGAAAAGGGCTATCTGAAGACCTTCATCGAGGCCGGCGCTGTCGTGTCGACGCCCACCTGCGGTCCCTGCCTGGGCGGCTACATGGGCATTCTGGCGGAGGGAGAGCGCTGCGTCTCCACCACCAACCGCAACTTCGTGGGCCGCATGGGCCACATCACCAGCGAGGTCTATCTGGCCAGTCCCGCCGTGGCGGCGGCCAGCGCCCTGACCGGAAAACTGACGGATCCGCGCACGCTGTGATCAAAGGACGGGAGAGATATGGAGACAACGGGAAAAGTATTCAAGTACGGCGATAATATCGACACGGATGTCATCATCCCGGCGCGCTACCTGGCCATCCAGGACAAGGTCGAGCTTGCAAAGCACGCGATGGAGGACATCGACAAGGGATACGTGAAGGAAGTGCAGCCCGGCGACGTGATCGTGGCCGGGAAGAACTTCGGCTGCGGCTCCTCCCGCGAGCATGCCCCGCAGGTTTTAAAGACCAGCGGCTGCGGCTGCGTCATCGCGGAGAGCTTCGCGCGCATCTTCTACCGGAACGCGATCAACATCGGTCTGCCTATCATCGAGTGCCCGGATGCGGCCAGCGGCATCGGCGCCGGGGAGACGGTCAACGTGAATTTTGACACGGGCGTCATCACCGACGTGACCACCGGCAAGACCTTCCAGGGACAGCCGTTCCCGGAATTCCTGCAGAAGATCATTTCCTGCGGCGGCCTCGTGGAGTACGTGAACGCGCAGCAGTGAGGCGGGAAAGGGAAAACCGCTCCAAAACAATTGAGGCTTATAGGACAAAACGTGTTGGTAAAAACGGCTGGAATCCTTGATTTTACTAGGGTTCCAGCCGTTGTATCTTGTTTGAAAGAAGATACAGGGTGGACAAAACGTGTTGGTAAAAAGTCCGGAAAACGTTGATTCTATGCGGTAAATCTGGGTTATATCTTCCTTGAAAACCAAGGTTTTGGAGG
>JAFRUR010000014.1 GCA_017438775.1 Lachnospiraceae bacterium
ATAAACAAAAAGAAAAAGGCTATCTGAATCCACCTGGAATCAGATAGCCTTTTGTTCTTAGAATAATCAGTTTTAGATTGCTGTTGTCATTTTGTTGTCACAGACTAAGCAAATATGCTTGCGACCCGCATAAATACAGGGTTTCCGAGATCGATGTTATTATTCATACTCCACCGTCGCCGGGGGCTTGGGCGTGAAATCGTAGAGGACACGGTTGATGCCCGGCACCTCGCGGATGATGCGCTCCACCAGATGGTCCATGAACTCCGGACGCAGATGCTCCACGGTGACCTCGGTCACATCCGTGGTGTTGATCGCACGGATGATGCAGGGCCACTCAAAGGTGCGCTTGCCGTCCGTGATGCCCGTGGAGCGGAAATCCGGAACCACGGTGAAGTACTGCCACACCTTGCCGGCCAGACCTTCCTTCTCGAACTCCTCGCGCAGGATCGCGTCGGACTCGCGCACGGCCTCCAGACGGTCGCGGGTGATGGCACCGGGGCAGCGCACGCCCAGGCCGGGGCCCGGGAAGGGCTGACGGTAGACCATGTTGTCCGGCAGGCCCAGGGCCTTGCCGACCAGGCGGACCTCGTCCTTATACAGGATGCGGACCGGCTCCACCAGCTCGAACTGCTGCATATCCTCCGGCAGGCCGCCGGCGTTGTGATGGGCCTTGATGCCGGCCTCGCTCTCCAGGATGTCCGGCCAGATGGTGCCCTGCGCCAGAAACCTGATTCCGTCGAGCTTGCGGGCTTCTTCCGCAAAGACGTCGATGAACGTCCCGCCGATGATCATTCTCTTCTGCTCCGGGTCGGTCACGCCGGCCAGCTTGTCCAGGAAGCGGTCCACGGCGTCCACATAGATCAGATCCGCATTCATCTCGTCGCGGAACACGCGGATGACCTGCTCCGGCTCTCCCTTGCGCAGGAGGCCGTGGTTCACGTGCACACAGGTGAGCTGCTTGCCGACAGCCTTAATGAGAATGGCGGCAACGACGCTGGAATCCACGCCGCCCGAGAGCGCCAGCAGGACCCTGCCGTCTCCGATCTGCGCGCGCGCCGCCGCGACCTGCTCCTCCACAAAGGCCTGTGCCAGTTCGGGGGTGGTGATGCGCACCATGTTATCCGGTCTTCTGATCTCTTCCATCCGTTTTCCTCCCTTTCCGCAATGCGGGACCCGGTTCCTTTTTTGATATTCCGATTTTATCAGACTGCAGGATTCAATTCTACTGTTTTTTAGCAGCGCGCATCAAAAAAAGTTGTGCAGTTTTCAGCAGGACAGTGTCATAAGGCTATGCGCTCCTTCTTTCGTGAGAGAGCGCCATGCGAAGAGGCGCAGAATCCGGGGCGTAAAGCCAAAGCATCTTCGGACAGACGATGAGGGCGCCGCATCGTCCGGATGCCGTGCCCTGCCTCTCCTGTCAGGGCGCATCTCCCGGAAAGAATCACAAAGGCCGGCGCCTGTGCGCCGGCGGCATGTGAAAACATCAGGTTTCCTCTTTATCGGAAATGGGCCTCTTTTCACTCCTCTTCAGCTTCTTATATGCCATCGGCGTCACGCCGGTGTATTTCCTGAAGACCCGCGCAAAGTAGCCCGAGGAGGCAAAGCAGAGGCGCGCGGCGATCTGCTCCACGCTCATGTCGTCCCGCTCCAGATACTCCATGGCCTTGTCGATGCGCAGTTCCTGAAGCGTGTCTGTGATGCTCTTCCCGTATTCTTTCCGGAAGCGCTTTCGCGTATGCTCGATGCTGTAGCCCACCTCCTGCGCGAGATCCGCCATCTGAAACGGTTCCTCCAGATGATTCTCAAGATGGGAGACGATGCTTTCCACAAAAGAGGATCCCTGTTTCACGGAGGCGGCAGCAGCGCTCTGGCCTCCCTCGCGGGGGAAGAGCGGCGCCGGTCTCCCCCTGGTTATCAACCAGACGGAAACGCCTGCGATCAGGCACAGAAGGCAGCCGAAGAAGGCGTAGGATTCCTTCATCCGAAGGAGCGAGGTCCTGGTGGTGCCATTCAGATACAGGCTGTACTCCTCGACCGCCTTGTATCCCAGGCTTCTGCGGTCGTAGCAGACGCGGATCGCGCCGACATCGGGAAGCTCTGCCTCCCGGCCGACCGACATGGGATACAGCGGCTTAAAGGTCATCCGGACATATCCGTTCAGGACAGGACGCATCTTCCCGTTTCCCTTCAGAACAACGGGGAACGCCGCTGTGTCTGTTAGAAGCTCCGCGCGTTCATACGTCCCGGTGTACACAGGAGCGCTGCCGGCGTCAGTATCCGCATAAGTGGCCGCGTACAGCCAGTCCTCATCGATGAAGCCCGACGCGAGGCGGGCGCGGTCCCAGCGGACCTCGACCGCGTCCTGGCCCCACAGGAGGGGCGGCTTTTTCCACGCGTAGTTGATGAACAGCAGGGCCTCGGAGACAGCCGTCTCCTCCTCTCTGTCCGAGAGCAGGACCAGGGTCGCGAAGACGTCCGGGACCGGTTCCGAAGACTGCTCCCGCGTGCGGCGCAGTCCGGTCTCGCGGCGCGAAAACAGCACGCGGGCGCCGCGCCCCTCGCACGCCTCATACACGTCTTCAATCATATCCGGATGACACAGCGCGAGGGCCTCTTCCGAAAAGCCCGCATCCAGCAGGGCGCTTCGCTTTTCCTCTGTGGTCACCTCCTGTGCCTGCGCCTCACGTCCGGCGGAACAAGAGACGATGACGGTCAGCACAAGAAGCACAAAGACAGCCCGGATCTTCATCTTTTCTCTGCATCCTTTGTGTCTTCCCCGTTCTTTCCGGCCCTGTTATCCGCGCCGGAATCCTCCGCGCGCCTGCGGTCCTCCAGGAAAGAGGCCGCAAACCCGTACAGCACCAGCCCCGCGCCGATCACAAACAGAGCCCAGACGAGTGCGCTTCCCGCGTACAGCGCCGTCCAGAACGCCGTGACCGCGCAGAAGACCGCGATTCCCAAAAGCATCCAGCGAAGGTTCTTCATACAGTCTCCCTCCTATCGCATCTGCCGGTCCAGAAGCACATTATAGCTCATGACGTCCATTTTGCTCTGCGACGTCACATAGGGAACCAGCTCAGCTTCGCGCAAGTGGAACTCCGGCCTGACGCTCCGATACCAGTGAAAGTACTTCTCCGAAAATGCCAGGCGAAGCGAAGATGCCGTTGCCTTTTCGGAATAGTACATCGGCTCCCGCGGCACCAGGACGATCCTGCCGTAGCCGTAGTGCTTTTCCCCCTGCGGCCCCAGATCGAAGGCCCACGCGACGGAATTCTCCGTAGATGCGTCCGGGGCGGTCTTCTCCTCCGTGACGTCTGCAGCGCCGTCCTCCCCTTTGGAATACGACGCCGCGGAAAAGCTCTCCTCGCCGTCCCGCAGCGCCAGCAGTTCCCCGTTCCAGGTGACCGCGATCGCGTCCCTCAGGGAATCCTGCGGTTCGTTGTCGGCCCAGCGGTAAGATACGTAAACGGTAATGTAGTCGATCGGGAACGCTCCCCTGGAAGGATCGAACCCGCCCAGCGAATACGTGGCGGTCAGGTCGAAGGAAAGCTGGGACTCTGTCAGTTTTCCGTTGGGGGTGACGGCCTCTGGAGGGGCAGTCTCGGTGCTGTTTGCAGGATTCATTCTCCCACAGGAAAACAAAAAACAGCAGAGTGCCATAATAATCAAAATTCTTTTTTTCAATGGCTTTTCCTTTCCGAAACCACAACCGCAGCCGCAACCGCCTATGCTCCCTTTCAAATGAGGGCGCCGCATCGCCGCTGCGCCCCGTCCCGAATCTTTTAGTTCTGAAACACTTTCGCAGACGTTATGATCCGGTACAGTTCCTCCTCGCTCATATCATTGTGATGTCCGGTAAAGTTCACATAGTAGTCCATCCCATTCAGCGGACAGTGCACAGATACATTGACCGCGATCGCGTTTTTCCCATACTTGCGTGTGTGCGGCCGCAGCGCCTCCAGCGTCAGGCTGGATGCTTCCACGGTGCGTTCCCCGTACTTCGGGCTCATTTCAATGGCAATCTCCATTGTCCCGATTTCCGAATGAAAAAGACCTACCCGCGCAGACCATTCGGTCCTCAGGTTGGCGCTTCCGTCCCAGCCATATGGATTAGGAGCGAGCACGGGATCGTACAGCATCCTGACAGAGGACTCCATTTCATATCGATCAGCCACAGCCGCCGGAAATAGACTGGCATATGGTTCTTCTGCGAGCAGGGTCTCCAGGGACGGCTCGTCATGGGCCCTGGTATGCGGGATCAATTCGGTAGACGGCACCGGGTCTCGCGGGGCGCACGCAGAAAACAGCACAAGCGCACATGCAAAGAGCGCTACAACAAGTTGTTTCTTCATAAGGATTTCCAAATTATCAAGAATTGGGGAGGTATAAGGCATCCCTAATGCGGCCTTTTTTACAAATTATCAAAGAGCAACCGGCTCTTCTGCGGCCTCAGCTTGCCGGCTCGGGGCTCGGATCCAGAGCCGGGTCGGGGCGCTCCGTCTCTTCCAGAACGCTCAGGTCCTCCACATAGATCTCACTTCCTCCGGATCCGGTCAGTTTCCACATCCCCTCGACTTCGGAATAGAGGATCACGCTCCACGGGGATTGGCTCCCCTGCTCGTCAGCCGCGTGATGATAGGTGTTTTCCGTCCATTTCCTCCCGCCTTTGCTTTGTTCAATATAACAGTAGTATTTTGCTCCCTCTTTCAGCTCAAAGACCGGCTCCGGCAGCAGCTCGTGCATGACCCATCCGGTCACCGTTTTCCCGTCCCGTACATAAACGACGCGAAACGCCTGCTCCTTGTATTCAAATCCGTCCTGGCCGCGCCAGCAAAGCTCTCTCACAGCGGAGATATACGCCACATCTCCCTGACGGAGCTTGTCTGTCTCCTTCTCCGTTCCACGGATAAACGGCTCTTCGTATACACTGACTGTTCCTTCTGCGGGGAGCTCACAGCGGCTCAGGCTGTACAGCTTGATCGTCACGTCGCTGAGCACGCGGAAGGCATTTTCTTCCTCTGTGCTCTGTACCGGGGAGGTCTCCGGCGCGGGGGCTGTCGTCTCCGGCGCTGCAGTTGCTGTTATCTCCGCGGACGTCTCCGGTGCCGTCGTTTTCCCTTCCGTCTCCGCAGGGCGGGTCCCGCAGGAGCACAGGAGCAGAACCAGAGCAAGCAGCACTGCTGCGATTTTTCTGTTCTTCATTTCGAGCGCCTCCCTTCTTATGCCATCAGCATTCTATGATGAGTATACCATACGAAGCACTGTCAAGCCAACCGTTTTCCCTTTGTCCGCGGAATCAGTCGGAAAAGTTGTTGTACGAATAGGGTTTGTACCCGTACAAAGTCAGTTCAGCCTGCGTATAAATGTTCGTTGTCACTCGGTCCCGGTTGCCACTTGTCGTACTCTCATACCTCCTTTCCAAAACTCGGTTCGATTCAAGCCTAAGGCCATAATTATTCCTTGACTCTTTTTGCATGCAATAACCTAAATAGATATTTGTCCGTTTTCACCTCCATCCTGTTTGTTAAGCAACGAACCTCTCTGCAGGACGATTCTTACATATCCACCGCGGAAAACAAGGAAGAAACCGGGCAAAAAAAGAAAGAATCCGGGCAAAACGGCTCAAAACGGCAAAAGCCGGCGGAAACCGCCGGCTTGACAGCTGTATCATTTTGGATCCGGAGCAGACTGCATTCCCGGCCCGGTTTGTCCCGGCCCGGCGCGCGCAGCTCCGGTTTACCCCTCCGCGACGCTCTCCCGCCGCACGGTCAGGCGCACGGTCACGGGCTCCGCGCCGGGGACGGACAGGGTGACGGCCGCCTCGCCGGATTCCCCGACGGTGCGCACGTAGGTGCCGCCCAGGCCGCCCCGCATGGGAACGATGTCCGGGCCGATCACGGCCAGCGGCCCCTGCACGGTCACACGCACCGGCTCCATGTAGAACGGAAGGACGTTCCCGTTCGCGTCCAGGGCGCGCACGCGGATGGCCGCGGCGTCCCAGGTCCCGCGCTCCACCAGGTGGACGCGGCTCAGGCGCACCTCGAGGCGCACGGTGCCGTCCATGGGCTCCTTGACCACGGTCCTGACCACTTCCCCGTTTTTCACGGCCTCGAAGCGGTAGGACTTGCTCGCGCCGCCCCAGTCTCCCACGTATTTGGAGAAGAGGCGGTTCGCGTCCTTCATCGTGAAGCCCTTGGCCGACAGGCGCGCGAACGCCACCGTGAGGGCAGGCGTCATCTTGTAACCATGAAGGGCGACCTCGTTCATGCAGTCGCGGATGAGCTCCGTGGTCTTTTCGTCATATCCCTCGTCCTTCAGGGCCTCGCCCACGAAATCACGGATCTCGATGGGACCGTGGGGCAGGTGCGGGAACTCGGAATCTGCGCGGGTGTACTCGCGCAGGAAGGTGTCGCCCTTGTAGGTGCGGACGCTGTCCGCGTTGGTCAGGATGTAGGACGTGCCGCGCACGGAGGCCGGATGCTCGCCGATATCCATCGAGCTGGTCACCTCCAGCACGGGCTCCTTTTCGCCCTGGCTGGCGTAGAGATAGGCCGCAGGCTTGAAGTTCCGGAACTGGTCCAGCACGCCGTGGTAGCAGACGCGGTCCCCGGAGCCGAAGTCCTTATGCGTCGGGTAGTCGTTCATGCACCAGCCGAAGGAGCCGCAGATCTCCGGATCCGCCGCGGCGCCCTCCATGACCTTCGCGTGGCGGTAGACGTGCTCCGTGCGGTGCTCCTCCCAGTCGAAAGCCTTGGTCGGATACATGTGGCCGGCGTACTCCGTAATCATGTACGGGGCCAGCGCGTCCGGGCTCACATTCTTTTTCTTCTTCACGCCGGACGCCTTCCGATCGCCGTCGAAGGAAAAGTCGTTGAAGGTGTAGACGTCCTCGAGAAGCTCCATCTTCTCGTTGCAGCGCACGCCGCCGGTCTGGCGCGTGGGGTCGAGGCTGCGCGCGAGGACGTTGGTCTCCGCGTAGAGGCCCGTGCAGTCCTGCGACTCGTTGATGCGCACGCCCCAGAGGATGATGCTCGGGTGATTGCGGTACTGCACCACCATGTCGCGGGTGTTTTCGATGGCCTGGGCCTTCCAGGCGTCCCCGCCGATGTGCTGCCAGCCAGGGATCTCCGTGAAGACCAGAAGGCCCAGACGGTCGCAGGCCGAGATGAAGCTCTGCTCCTGCGGGTAGTGGCTGGTGCGCACGGCGTTGACGCAGAGCTCCTCCTTGAGGATGCGGGCGTCTTCCTCCTGGAGGGAGGCCGGCGCCGCGTAGCCCATGTAGGGATAGCACTGGTGGCGGTTCAGGCCGCGGATCTTGACCTTGCGGCCGTTTAAGAAGAAGCCTTCCGCAGTGAACTCCGCCTCGCGGAAGCCGACGGTCTCCTCACGCGCGTCCGCGCAGGCCTCGCCGTCCCAAAGCTCGGTCCGCAGCGTGTACAGCGACGGGCTCTCGATGTCCCAGGGGCGCACCGCGAAGGGACGCGTGACCTTCAGGGGCAGGGCCCCGTCCGCGCGCAGATGGGCCTCGGGCAGGATCTTCGAATCGAAGAGGACGGTCTCCTCTCCGCCCTGCGCGGGCGTGAGGGTCTGGCGGACTTTCAGACGCCCCTGCGCCAGGGCCTCCCGCGCCTCGTCCGAGAGGTACAGCCAGCTCTTTAAGGTCCCGGGGAAGGTGTGCTCCTCCCAGTCCTCCGGGAGGAAACCGCAGGTCTCGGGCGCCGCCGCAAAGCCCGGCATCGCGAAGACGTCCGTCAGGCACACGCTCTCCTGCACGGTGATACAGGCGCCGCGGTACAGGCCGCCAAACGTCATGTAGTCGATCACGAAGCCGAAGGGCGGCTGGTCCAGGGTCTCGCGCGAATCGAGGCGCACGGTGATGAGGTTGTCCTCCCCGTACTCCACGAGGCGCGAAATGTCCACGGTATAGGCCGTGTAGCCGCACTTATGCACGCCGGCGAGGTTTCCGTCCACATAGACCGTGGCCTCGTGGCCCGCGCCCAGGAGCGTCAGGGTGATCCGCTTGCCGCGCCAGGCGTGCGGCACGCGCACGGTCTTCTGGTAGCAGCTCACCATCTGGTAGATGCCCTCGTCAAAGTAGTGGAAGGGGGTCTCCTTCACGGTGTGCGGCAGAGTGACGTCCGTTCCTCCCTGCATCGGGGCGGCGATCATCTCCTCCGAAAACTCTTCCGCAAATTTCCAGCCTCGGTTTAATTCCAGTCTCTCCATGGTTCTCTTTCTCCGGACCTCCGGTTCTTTCAAAAACGCGGCCGGAAACGTCTCCGAATCCGGCCGCGCCGCTTTTATTTCTCAGATCTTTTCCACGCCCAGGGTCACATCTTCCCCGTTCAGGTTCCAGTCCTTGGTGTAGCCCTGCGCGCCCTCCGTGGAAACGGATTCGGCCAGGACTTCGGACGCCACGGCGTCGCCGCAGCGGGCCAGGAGCTCCAGGATCACGGGGCTTCCCTGCGCCGTGAGGCGGATGTGGTCGGTCACCTCGAAGCCGGCCTCCTTGCGCATCGTCTGCACCTTGCTGACGATCTCGCGCAGATACCCCTCTTCGATCAGTTCGGGCGTCAGGTTCCCGTCCAGGACCACGGTGACGCCTCCCTCGGAGACGGCCGTGAAGCCGGGAGCGCTCGCAGTATCGATCAGCAGGTCGTCCTTCGTCAGGCGCACATCCTGTCCGGCCACGGTGAGGGCCAGTTCTCCGGTCTCCTCGAGCTCCGCCATGGCGGCGTTGCCGTCCACCTCGGCCAGGGCCTGCTTGATGCCGCCCAGGAGCTTGCCGTACTTCGGTCCCACGGTGCGCATCTGCGGCTTGAAGGTGTAGGACGTGAAGGCGCTCACGTCATCCGTGAAGACGACTTCCTTGACGTTGAGTTCCTCGCGGACGATGGCCGTGAAGTACTCCTCCAGGCCCTGTTCCGCGCTCACGTACAGCTTTGCGACGGGCTGGCGGTTCTTGATGGCCGCGGTGTTGCGGGCCGCGCGGCCCAGCACCACGATCTCCAGAACGCGCTCCATCTCATCCTCCAGCGCCTTGTCGATGCGGCTCTCCTCGCAGGCGGGGAAATCGCACAGATGCACGCTTTCGGGGGCCGACGGATCCAGCTTGCAGACCAGGTTCCGGTAGATGGCCTCGGCCATGAAGGGCACCATGGGCGCCGCGGCCTTGGCCGTGGTCACCAGCACGGTGTAGAGGGTCATGTACGCGTTGATCTTGTCCTGCTCCATGCCGGGCGCCCAGAAGCGCTCGCGGCTGCGGCGCACGTACCAGTTGGAGAGTTCCTCCACGAAGCCCTGCAGGGCGCGGGCGGCCTCCGGGATGCGGTAGTTCGCGAGGTCGTCGTCCACCTCGCGCACCATGGTGTTGAGGCGGGACAGGGCCCAGTGGTCCATCACCGTAAGGGAGGCCTCGTCCAGGCTGTACTTCGTGGCGTCGAAGTCGTCGATGTTCGCGTAGAGCACGAAGAACGCATAAGTGTTCCACAGGGTGCTCATGAACTTGCTCTGGCCCTCGGTCACGGCCTTGTCGTGGAAGCGGTTGGGCAGCCAGGGGGCGGAGTTCACGTAGAAGTACCAGCGGATCGCGTCCGCGCCGTGCTTCTCGAGGGCCTCGAAGGGATCCACCGCGTTGCCCTTGGACTTGCTCATCTTCTGGCCGTTCTCGTCCTGCACGTGGCCCAGAACGATGACGTTCTCGTACGGGGCCTTGTGGAACAGCAGGGTGCTCTCCGCAAGCAGGGAATAGAACCATCCGCGGGTCTGGTCCACGGCCTCGGAGATGAAGTCCGCCGGGAAGTTCTTTTCGAACAGTTCCTTGTTCTCGAAGGGAT